>JAQSXC010000039.1 GCA_029266335.1 Eubacterium sp.
CTGCTGAATTTTGTTCTTATATTCGGTGCATTTGGATTTCCGGCACTGGGATATATCGGAGCTGCATATTCAACCCTGATTTCCAGAATCCTGGAGTTTGTGATGCTGTTGATTGCATTCAGAAAATATATCAGCAGATACTTTACGGTAAACCTGAAGCTTTTTGTAGTAAAAATAGATGCTGCATTTGCAAAACTGTTCTTAAGTACAACCCTGCATATGACACTTAATGACTGGTTATACGGACTGGCTACCACTGTTTACATGATTGCTTATGCACATGCGGGGGTTGAAGCCCTTACAGCACTACAGGTAGCAGGAACCATTCAAAACATGACCTTTGTCTTGATCGGGGGCTTCTCGGCTGCAGTCTCTATTACAATTGGCAGGCAGGTGGGGTCGAATCAACTGGAGGAAGCTTACAGGGCCGGTTTCAGATACTTAAAAATGGCATTTGTACTGGGAATTTTCTGCGGTGGAATAGTAGCTGTAATAAGTCCCTTTACAGCAAGTCTTTTTGATTTATCAGCTAAATCCTATAGTCTGGTCCTGAAAATTCTTGCCATATATGCTGTATTTATGTGTATAAGATTCTTTAATTACATTTCTCTTGCAGGTGTATTCAGAGGAAGCTGCGATACACGCTGGGTAATGTTCCTGGAACTGACAACTGTCTGGGTTATAGCAGTGCCGCTGGCATTTCTCGGTGCGTATGTATTCAAACTGGAGATCCATCATATGCTGCTGCTTGTAATGATTGAAGAATTAGTAAAGGCAGCCTTTATCATACCCCGCATGAAATCAAAAAAATGGCTCAAGCCCATACAGTTATCGTAGCGTATATAACTGATAATAAATAATGGCAGTTGAGTTGGCCGGCAAAAGTAAATTATTGAAGGAGTCTGTAATATGTTTACAGGCTCTTTTTTTATAGTTTTTAATGGGAAATAGAGAATTTTTTCTTGTTTGCAATATATTTTTAAAAGGTATATACTTAGTTGGTTAAAACTATACAAATTAAAATTAATAACTAGGCAAAGCTCACCAACAGTTATCTTTGCCTAGTTGAAACGCGCAGAGGTAATAAAATTTTTCTACAGTCGAAAAATTTTATCTGAACCTATGCGTTATAAAAAATTATTGATTGGAGAAAATAGATGAACAAGAACCAGGAAATCCAAGACTATATCCTTGCCAAAATAAAAGGGAAGGAATATGAAGCCGGTACTCAGATTCCAACAGAGAATGAGCTTATGGAGCAGTTCGACGTCAGCCGTATGACAGTTAACAAGGCGCTCAACACTCTTCGCAACAAGGGATATTTATATTCTGTAAGGGGTAAGGGAACATTTGTTAAGAAAGAGGTAGTCAATAAAAAGCTTAATGAACTGACCAGTTTTACAGAGGAAATGAAAAGCCGTGGAATAACTCCGATTACTAAAACACTTGAATTAGCATATACATCTATGGGTTTTGAAGAAGAAAAGGATAGTCTTGGATTGGAGCCCCAGGATAACGTATATAAGATTGTCAGGGTGAGGTACAATAACGATTTACCCATTGCTTTGGACGTTACGCTTCTAAATGAGAAGGTGACCGGCTCCATTGAATTTTCTGAAATGGGAACTTCACTGTTTGAATTTCTACAGAAGAAAATCGGTATTGAGATCAGCTACGCTGTTCAAAAAATCAAGGCAGTTAAGGCGGACGAGTTCCTCTCCTTGCATCTTGAGGTTCCGGTAGGAGATCCTATTTTAAAGATTACCGGTGTGACCTATGACGTCAATAATCGTCCTTTTGAATTGGTGCATACATTCTATGTGCATGATGCATATGAATTTGAGCAAATAAGTATGAAAAATACGTAATGTATATACAATGCGTGTGCTGAGACACAGGGTAAGAATTTTAATTATTATAGGACATGGTCTTGTTTGTGAAAAACTGATAAATAATACACGAGATTTTAAAAATAATATAGCATAAATAAACAAGAAAAACCATAAATTACTGCAAACAAAAGTATATACAAATTATTTAAAAAGTATTGAGTTTTTATTTGTAATAGTATATACTAATCATGTCAGGAAATTTATCATGTCACAAATAATAATTAGGAGGACAAAATGAAGAAATTAGTTGTAATGTTATTATGTTTGTTGATGTTAATAAGTATAGCAGGTTGTGGTGCTGGAACTTCCCCGGCCGACAGCACGTCTGCGGGGGAAAGCAATACTGCTTCTGCCGGCGGTAAATTGGTTGTCTGGGCATGGGACCAGAATTTGCCAAGCATCAACTATGCCGTAGATATGTATAAAAAGGCACATGCTGATTCTAAAATAGAAGTAGTTGTACAAAACGTACCTGATACAGTAGACAAAATGTCGACATTCTTTGCTTCAGGTGTAGGTAAAGACCTTCCAGACATGGTGCTGATGGATAACATACAAATACAGACATTTCTTCAACAATTCCCGGATAAGTTTGTAAATTTGTCTAAAATGGGCTTTGATGAATACAAAGACAATTTTTCAAAGGCTCACCTGGAACTCCTGTCACATGAAGGAGCACTTTACGCATTTCCATTCGACGTAGCCCCAATGATGCTTGAGGTTAATACTGAAATTATGAAAAAAGCAAATGTTGACCCTGCAAGTCTTGCTACCTGGGATGATTTCGCCAATGCAGCCGCTGCAGTAAATAAAGCCGGATATGCCATGCATATAAAGTTTGCTGAAAATGAAGTTCTTGGTATGATGCAGTCTGCAGGTGTTGGTATTTTTGATTCAGAACGTAATATTGATTTATTGAATCCTAAAGTAGTAGAGGTTGTTGAGAAATACATGAAGCTTCAGTCAACAAATGCTTCTGACAAGGTTATAGAAGACGGAGCCAAGTTTGGTGAAGAAAAGGTTGCAACAATGTTGAAGCCTGCCTGGTCAATCGGTGAAGATATGCCTGTTCAAAAATCTTTAAGCGGTAAAGTAACATTGATACCAATGCCTAAAATGAAGAATGAAGCAGGCTATACAAGTTCTGCAAACAATGGAGGAAGCTCCTTCTTCATACTTGAATCTTCAAAAGTAAAAGATGCAGCTTACGAAATAGGAAAATATATTACTACTGAGCTCGAATCTCAGAAAATTGCATTATCAAAGGGTTTGATGCCAGGTTACCTGCCGTCTGCAGAATTGCCTGAGTTTACAGCAGGTGTGGAATACTTCAGCGGACAACCTATATGGAAACTGTTAAGTGAATCCTCTGCACAAACTCTGCCGATTTATGTAAATGAATTCTATTCATCAGCCAAGGAAACCTTTAAAAATACTCTGATAGATGCGGTTAAAGCCGGTACAGACAAAAGTGCAAAAGATTTATTAAAAGAAACAGCAGATGCTATCGCAGCACAATCAGGACTCAAGGTTAAAGAGTATTAAAATAATTTAATTTAAATAGTAAAAGAATAGTTAGAGAAATTAAACAAATGGGAGCTTTGGCTCCCTTTGATTTTAAAGTCCACAAAAGGGGGATGAACAATGAAAAAGATGAGTTTGAAAATGACTCCCCAAAATGCACCATATTATTTTATGGCACCGGGTATTATATTGTTTGGTGTATTTGGAGCATATCCAATCATCGCCAGCTTTCTGTACAGCTTTCAAGAAAAAATCGGTTCTAAAGCTACATCTTTTATAGGAATTGACAATTATATTAAAGCCTTCAAAGATACTGTTTTTCTTCTGAGTTTAAAAAATATTTTTATTATATTTTTAATGCATGCACCGCTTATGATTTTTATGTCTCTGATTTTAGCTCATATACTGAATTCAAAAACAACGAAATTTAAGAACGGCTTCAGAACAGCATTCTTTTTACCTAATGTAACAAATGCTGTAGCTTATACAATGCTGTTTAAGATTTTGCTTTCAAATGATGGAGTTGTAAATGGAATACTTTCCAGACTGAATATTTCACCTATTCAATGGCTTTCTGACCAGACCAGTGCAAAGTGGGTTATCTCAATTATGATCATCTGGCGTTGGTTGGGTTATAATATGGTTATTTTTCTGGCTGCAATGCAGAGTATTACCGAAGATGTTTATGAGGCAGCTGATATAGATGGTGCGAGCAAGCTTCAACAGTTTTTCAGCATAACAGTTCCTCTTATGAAGAATCCAATAATTTTTACAATAGTTATGACTGTCAGCGGTACTTTAAATCTTTTTGCCGAAAGTCAGCTGCTGGTACAGGGCGGCCCCAATTACGGCACCTTTACACCGGCACTGGAGATCTATACTGTAGCCTGGAAGCAGTTTAACTTTGGATATGCCTCTGCGTTAAGCTATATTGTATCGTTGATTACAATAGTAATAGCCTTTGTGCAGTTCAATCTGGGAAAGGAGAAAGACTGATATGAGAAAACTGATAGAATCGCCTGTAAAAGTTTTTAAATATTTATTTTTGTTACTCGTCTTAATCCTTACCGTTTATCCAATGTACTGGATGATATACGGAGGAACCATGGATTCCTCCCAATTGGTAAAATTCCTCTTCAGTTTGATTCCAGGGAATAATATAGATGAGAACTACGAGCTAATCAATGCCTCTTTTAACGTAGGCAGAGTATTTTTTAACACCTTCTTTGTTGCAGTTATTGGAACACTGCTATCCCTGAGTGTAAATCTTCTTATGGGATATGCCCTTGCAAAATTTGATTTCAAATTCAAAAAAGCATTTTTTAATGTTTTTGTTGTAACTATGTTCATGGGTGGTGCTGCAGCGATGATCCCCCAGTTTGAAATAATTATGAAGCTCAATCTGTATAACAGTTTATTTGCCATAATCCTGCCGGGTGTTTACTCTACGTATACCGTATTCCTTGCAAGACAGACTCTGATGGATTTCCCCACGGAAATTATTCAATCAGGACGTATTGATGGCTGCGGAGAACTTAAAATATTCTGGTCTCTGGTTGTCCCAAATTGTAAGGCAATTATCGCCACCATTTCCATTATCACATTTATGAATTACTGGAATGGCTACCTTTGGAATTTGATCGTTACAAGCTCTGTCGACAAGTACACCCTGCAGGTGGCACTTGCAGCCATCTATCCGAAGTCCGCCATGTGGACCTATGCGCCGGTTAAGATGCTGGGAGCAACTATATCAATAGTACCGATTTTAATTTTATTTATTTCAATGCAGAAATATTTCATTAACTCAATTACAGGAGCAGTTAAAGGATAGGTTCGATTATGTTGGACACAGTCATGAAAAAACGGTTTTTTGCAGCTTGTTTGGACGCAGCACTGGTGGCTGTAGTTTATTTTGCCACGTACAATTCACTGAATATTTACGGGTTTGAGTACTCAAAGCTGCTCGCAGTAATCAACTGTTACATTTTGACGGTTACCTTTCCGGTTTTTATATGGACGGGACAATCTGTGGGCAAAAGGTTAATGCATATACGTGCTGCTTCGATGTCCGAAAATCCCGACCATAAGGGTATGTTGCTGGTAAGAGAGCTTTGTAAGGCAATATTATTTACCAATATCAATTTTTTTACTTTAGTTCTCTTATTGGGTTTTCCTCTTATCAATCCGAAGAAACAGGCACTGCATGATTTGATTACCAGGACTCTGGTGGTTGAAGTTTAGTCCTGTAAAATTCACAGTAATATGAATTTGTTTTGTACAGTTCAGAAATTAAGGGGGACTGCTTATGAACAGGAAATGTATTTTTCCGAAGTATAAAAACATCTATAAAGGTAATTTACACAGCCACACTACAAGGTCGGACGGCGCATATCCGGCAGAAACGGTGATTGAAGGCTATAAAACCAGGGGTTACCAGTTTCTGTGCGTTTCGGATCACCATAATTACTATGATAGGACCGACAGTAACAGTGATAACTTTATTATTTTGCATGGTATGGAAGGAGGCGTTGGTTACAGCCGGTTTCATATACATGCTGTTGCCGACTATTCCGCACAGGTTGAAAAGAGAATAACCGCTGATTCGGAATATCCTATAGACGAGGCTCTTACAGCCCGGGAAACCATTGATGCCTACCGGAAATTGGGAAACATATGCATAATAAATCATCCCAGATGGTCAGGTTTGGAATATGATGAGCTGATAGATGCCGAAGGGTATCTGGGAATTGAGATTTATAACCACAATTGTGAGTGTGAAAGCTTGACAGGAATGGCAGCCGATTATCTTGACTATGCTCTTCAGAGGGGAAAAAGACTTTTTGTGTTTGCATCAGATGATGCACATGCAAAGGATATGGATAAAGAAATAAGTGAGTTCTTCGGCGGATGGATTTGCGTGTCGGCGGATGAACTGACACATACCGGGATTGTGAACAGTATCAAGAGTGGTGATTTCTATGCGTCAAACGGGCCTGAAATCATACGGATTGAGCAGCTTGGTACTGAAATTCAAGTTGAAACAAGTCCGGTCCGGTCAATTGCTTTTAAAATATTTCCGGAACATGGATACAATGCTTACAGCAAGGACGGAATGGCAATACGGGAGGCAACCTACAGGCCGCCGGACGGCACCCGATACGTTAGGATTGAGCTAACTGACTTCGCTGGCAAAAAAGCCTGGTCCAATCCGATTTTTTTTGATGAATAGGTGCTGGTGCACGAAGGGGAAACAGTTCCCCAAAGGAGTCCAATGGACTCCACACGACAAGAAAATTTGCTCGCTTAATACAAATAGGCACTAAAAACTGATTAGCAAATTTTCTTGATGAATAAAAGGATGGAGGAATAAATATGAAGCTTGCGGTTATTGGAGGCGGTGGTGTCAGATCACCTTTTCTTGCAAAATCATTAGTAAAAAATGCGCATGAAATCGGCATTGATGAAATTGTATTTATGGATGACAATGCCGAGAAGTTGTCTATCTTTGGTAAGATCAGTCAACAGGTTGCTCAAAAAATAGATTCTGGTTTAAAATTTGGTATAACAATGGATGTGGTTGAAGCCGTAAAGGATGCGGATTTTATTATAACCACCATACGGAGCGGCGGAGACGAAAGCCGGGTGTTTGACGAAAGAACTGCATTGGATTTGGGTGTTCTGGGGCAGGAAACGACAGGTGCCGGCGGTTTTGCGATGGCTCTCCGCTCAGTGCCTGTACTCATTGATTTATGCCATCAAATCAGAAAGTACTCAAAAAAAGGAGTACTGCTTTTTAATTTTACAAATCCTTCGGGTATTGTAACTCAAGCCCTTAGAGACGAGGGTTTTGATTTTGTATATGGTATTTGCGATGCTCCAAGCGGTTTTGAAAAACAGCTGCTGAAACTGCTGGATTGTGAAGAAAAAGACTTTGAGATGACCTGTTTCGGTTTAAATCATTTGTCCTGGTTCAGGGATTTCAAATTGAAGGGTGAAGATGTTTACAACCGGATAATGTCAGACCAGCGTATATACAGCAATTCGGAATTGCGGTATTTTGATGAGAATATTATCAAGCTTGTGGGAACGAGAGATTTACCTAATGAATATTTGTATTTCTATTATTACAGGGATCAGGCAGTGGGTTCAATTATAAACAGTAATAAAACCCGGGGAGAGACTATCCTGGAGATTAATCACCGGATGATAGAAAGGTTAAAAGAAATAGACATTGAGGCAAAACCGGAGGAGGCCTTCAGCGTATTCATAAGGCATTATTACGAACGTGAAGATCAATATTTCGCAATTGAATCAGGTACATTCAGAAAGGCAACCAAGACCATTCCAACCCTTGACGAGTTTGTGAATGAAGTGGATGATGGCGGATATGCGGGCGTAGCATTGAAATTTATTAAGGCATATGTCAGCGGAAAGCCTGTTAAAATGGTATTGTCTGTGCCGAATAACCGGGCTATAGACTTTCTGAATGATAATGATGTTGTAGAAATCTCATGCCATATTGAAAAAGGCAAAGTAAGTCCTGTAAGTATAAGTAATGTTGATGATCTGCAGAAAAATCTGATTAAGACTATTAAATATTTTGAGCGTCAGACTGTTCTCGCCATTAAGAACAGGGATAAGGAGCTGGCAGTTAAAGCACTTATGTTCCATCCCCAGATCAATTCTTATCCTATTGCTTCAAAACTTTTAGAGTCTTATTTGGAACGTTATAAAGAATATATAGGAGAGTGGCAATAGTGGAGATGCTTACTTTTACAGCACAATTAAGCCTGGACTTCATTTTTGGCGGTGTTGCCGAGCTTCCCGGAACTGGTGAAGAAGTAATGAGTCAGAGTTTTGACCTGCAGCTTGGAGGCGGAACCCTGGTTTATCCCATTATTCTTTCCAAACTGGGAGTACCTTGCAGGGTTGTGGTCAAAAAAGCCGCTTCACCCCATGGAGAAATAGCCTGCCAGATGTTGAAGTCCCACGGAATAGCCGAGGTTGAGGTTGTAGAAGTTGAAGAATATGACCCTGTAATGTCAACAGCAGTCGTATCAATGAAAAGTGACAGAAGTTTCATATCAAAAAATGATCCGAGAGCGTTTGAATATTCAAATGATTTTCTTATCCGTCGATTTAAAACTTCTAAGATTGTTTTTGCAATGGAAAAAAATCTTGATTTAATTCCACGGATCAAGGAAAATGGAAGTACAGTTGTTTTTGATGTTGGCTGGTCGGAGGAGCTGAGCGTTGAAAAGTACAGGGAAGTTCTCAAACACGTAGATTACTTCACTCCCAATGACAAGGAAGCTATGAAAATGACAGGCACCTCCACTGTTGAGGAGAGCTTGCAGGTCTTATCCAAATATGTTAAGCATACCATCATAAGCTGTGGGAAAAAAGGCTGTATGACGCTGGAAGGAGACCGTATTTTTCATGTTGAGGTGCCTGATGGTATAAAAGCTGTTGATACCACAGGGGCCGGAGATAATTTTATGGCAGGGCTGATCTTCGGGATATATAGAGGACAGGCTTTGTTGGACTGCATGAAGATGGCCAACTGTACAGGAGCACTGTCAACTACAGGCTTAGGCTGTTACGGGGCGAAATATACTGCAGAAGATGTTTGGAATCTTTTTTCAAACTACGATGCAGCAAAAATAAAAAGTAAAAGGATAGTATGAGGATGCACGAACTTACAGCTGCAATGCAAGAGCATTTGACATGGATAAAAGAGGTTTATAAAAACGATGAGAAAATTTATCAGCTCTATGAAAACGGTCTGGTAAACACTTTTCAGACAACTTTAAATCCAAAAGCCGATGGCAGGACATTTGTGATTACCGGAGATATTCCGGCTATGTGGTTAAGGGATTCGGCTGCGCAGATGCGAAATCTGCTCATATTTGCCCGGGAAGATGAAGTAATCCGCAATTTGATTTCCGGAGTTGTCAAACAGCAGGTGGAACAGATTTTAATTGATCCTTATGCAAATGCATTCAATGACGGAGCAACGGGCCAGCGCTTTATGGATGACCATACAGATATGAAACCCGAGGTATGGGAAAGAAAATATGAGGTGGACTCCCTGTGCTATCCGGTACAGCTGGCATATCTGCTTTGGAAAGGCACAGATCAGACCTGTCATTTTGATGAAAATTTTAAAAAGGCATGCTACACTATTATTGATGTTTTTAAAACTGAACAGCTGCATGAGCTGGAATCAAAATACCGCTTTGAAAGAGATGAAGACGAAGAGGACCGTGTTATTTACGAAACACTTCCATTTGGCGGAAGGGGTAATCCGGTAGGAGTTACGGGCATGACCTGGTCGGGTTTCCGTCCAAGTGATGATGCATGCAGGTATGGATATCTCATTCCTTCTAATATGTTCGCCGTTGTAATACTTCGATACATGGAGGAGATTGCAGGAGCGGTCTATCATGACAGGGCACTGGAGCATATGGCTGCTGATCTGGCCAGGCAGATAAATGATGGAATTCAAAAGTACGGTATAGTTAAAGATGAGGTTTATGGTGAGGTATATGCCTATGAGGTTGACGGTTTGGGGAATTACCTTCTGATGGATGATGCAAATGTACCCAGTTTGCTGGCCATTCCCTACTTCGGTTATGCAACTGCCGAGGATCCCATTTACCGGAATACAAGACAGATGCTGTTAAGTAAAAAGAATCCCTTTTACTACCATGGAAAAGTTTTAAAAGGTATTGGCAGCCCGCATACTCCACAAAACTATGTCTGGCCTATTGCACTTGCCGTTCAGGGTATGACCTCACGGGATTCCTCTGAAATTGATGAGATATATCAGATGCTTAAAGTTTCGGATGCAGGAACTAATTTGATGCATGAAGGGATAAATGTTGATGATCCGGCCTGCTATACCAGACCTTGGTTCAGCTGGGCCAATGCAATGTTTGCAGAATTTGTTCTATCATTAAATGGTATCCATATTCAGGGATCTCCCTTGCAGCTGGTTCTTGAAAAGCAGAATAAAATCTAAATCACCGGAAGATTTAAAATAAAGGAGTACAATCAGTCTGATTGTACTCCTTTTCTGTATGCGGCTATAAGCCTTGCAATAAAAAACGGAATGATACTTCTTTCTTCTGCAGCATTTCTTATACTGGTTAAAACAAATTCAACCCGTATTTCTGATATTTGCTGCAGGAGTTTTAGGAGTTTTATTGTTTTAGCATAAAAACGCATAAATGTTTGCCAATTTTTATTTTATATAATCATAACACTAACCCTTAGGGCATATATATACACTGTAGACATTGCCTGTGTAGCTTTAGAAGTCAATTACCATTAAATACTTCGTCTCCTGCAGGTATTTTGATGGTATTGACTTTGCCTACGTCGCAGCAAAGATTGCCTTATCAAAGGGGGGTATAGGTTGAAGGAATATATAGAAGAACGAGTCTTGGAGCTCGCGAATTATATTATCGAAAAAAAGACAACAGTCCGATATGCTGCTAGGAAGTTCGGGATCAGCAAGAGCACAGTCCACAAAGATGTAACTGAAAGACTAGAGAAAATAAATCCTACACTTATGAATGATGTCAGAATGATACTCGAGGAGAATAAGGCAGAAAGGCATATCCGCGGGGGAGAAGCAACAAAGGCTAAATATCAGGGAAAGTAAGTTTACATAAAACAGGTGTACGCTGAAAATCACAAATTTACATAGAGGATGAAGTTAAAAAGCCGGAGTGCAAAGCGACCCGGCTTTTTTATAATGGTACTATATTTGTATGTCGATATTATTCCCTACTGTATTGCTTGGTGAGTTACTTTGCTTTGTTAAATCTGCTTTGGCAGATTTGTTTGCATCCTGAGGAGGCGGTGCCTGTACGGCATTTTGTGTATTTCCTGAATTTTCAGTCTTTAGCTGTTGTATCTGGGCCTCAATCTGTTGTATTTGGGTCTGAATTCCTTTAACTTTTTCCTGTTTTGTTTTCGCATCATCCTTGCTCTGATTTTCTTTCTGTATTTCTTTTTGAAGACTTGCCTTCTCCTTCTCTAGTTGAGTTATTTCATCATTGCTAGAGCTTGATGAAGAGGATGCATATGCTGAAGATGAAGTTGTGGATACTGAAGAGATATTCATTGTATATTAGACTCCTTTTTATTAAAATTTTTTTTAATCTCTAAAAGTTCGTGCTAAAGTTATTCCAGAATGCATTATCAAATGAATAAGACTGATTTTCGTATGCTGCCAATGCCGTTGCAAAAGAACTTTTTAAATTACTGCCAGTACCCGCTGCTATGGTGTTATCCTCTGTGTCTGCGGATACATTTGTTTGCGACTGGCTTGACTGAAAAGCAGACTGCAGAATATTCAAAATTGTTTCTTTCTGTTCTGAAGTGATCTCGTCTTCGCTCATCAAACTATCAAGAATGCCTGATATGGAATTTTCTCCATCCTCACTTGGTGGGGGCGGAGGCGGAGGCATTCTGTTTACATTTTTATCTGACTCAAATACGCTTTTTACAGCGGTTGCCTGCTCCTGCGTAATAGTTCCGTTTGATACTAAACTATCCAATGGATTAACATTAGCCGCCGATGCACTTGCAGCTCCCGTTTGAGTTTGATAAGCCAATCTTGATGCTTCCAAGGTATCCTTAATAGCCTTTTCCTGTTCAGTTGTAATTGTTCCTGAATCAACTAGACCTTGAAGCGGACTTTTACTTTTTCTTGCCGATAGGTTTTGTGCAGAATTCTCCAACGGCTGAACCGATTTTCCGGATGAATTTGTATCCTCGGAAAGCTTGTTATCCTGCATTTTTTGTTGCCCGTTTGCAGAAGCTACCATGCTGTTGTATAGGGCATACCTTTTGTAATCATAATCTGTTGAAATACTCATTTAATTCTTGCCTCCTTCATTTGCCTCCGTGCAATAATTTTTCCTATAAGGTTTATCGGTAGTCTTTAGGAATTTTACTGTGGCAAAACTGTGGCAAAATTGTGATTTGGCGCATTTCGCATCAGTTAACGGTGATATTTCAATACATTAGTGGTAAAATGTTAATTATCCAAGAAATGGAGACCGATATAACTATGACAGGCAAAAAACTAATTTATATAGCTGATGATGAAAAAAATATTTGTAATATAATTAAGTCATTTCTTGAAATAGAAGGATATGATGCTGAAGCCTTTTATAATGGAGGTTCTCTTTTTGAAGCCTTTAAAAACCGTCCAGCTGACCTTTTGGTCATAGACATAATGATGCCGGAGCTGGATGGTTTTTCTCTATGTTCCTCCATTAGACTCCAAAGTTCAGTACCAATTATAATTGTATCAGCCAAAGATACAGAGGCTGACAAAATCAAAGGATTATCATTGGGCAGCGATGATTATCTGACAAAACCGTTTAGTCCTTTGGAGCTTATTGCACGAATAAAAAGTATTTTTCGAAGGATAGACCTGGACAAAGCAAAATGTGATGTATTGAAAGAAATCAAGATTTCAGATATTGTAATGAAGCCTGAAATAAAACAAGCCGAAATAAACGGCACGAATATCGGCTTAACAGGTATGGAGTTTTCTCTGCTGTATTATCTTATTGATAACAGGAATAAGGCTGTTGACAGGAGAGAGCTTCTTTATAAAATATGGGGCTTTGAGAACAGTGTTGAAACACCGGCTACCGATGATATGATAAAGAGAATACGAAAGAAGCTTTCAGATTACGGATCAACTCTAAGAATTGAAACTGTGAGGGGTTTTGGATATAAAATAGAAGACAAGGAATGATTCAATGAAGAGGAATACAATAAAATGGAGAATTTTTAAATATAATATAATCATAATCATCGTTCTGATTATATTAACAACTGTTGTATTCAATATTGCAATCCATTTGTATATTGAGAGTGATGTTACAAAACAGCTGGATAATATAGCCTTACGAGCTGAAGATACTGCCCTGCACAGGGGTCCGGACTTTTTTTCTCCTATTGATAATAAAAATCCTCTGAATGGACAAAACCTGCCTCCGCCACCTAAAGTACAGGATAATAAATCGCAGAATAGCAATGAACTGTTCAGATTCTATTATATGCTTGACCGTTCTCTGAGAGAACCATTGTCCATATTAAATGCAGATTATATATTGTTTGACAAAAGTAAAAGGATTATCCCACCTCTTGAAGGAGATTATTTTAAGCCCTCCAACGATATTTTGGATAAAATAACAAATGAACTGAAAATAATTAATAACACTCGGATTAAGCAATATATGGATTTTACTTTATCAGGTACGAAATATGTTGCAATTGCCAGGCCGGTTTACGATAAGAACTCGTTTGGGTTAGGCTGGATAATAGTATATTCAAGTGTTAAGAAACTTAATCAATTACAATGGGGAATCAACGCAATACTATTAGTTATATTAATATTGTCTGCAGGAATTACAGCATTGTTTTCCTCAATTTCCGCCAAAAAAATATCAGCCCCATTCTCTTCCCTGAATAAGCATATAGGAAATATTGCAGAAAGAAACTTTGACACAAAAATCAATATGCAGGTAGATGACGAGCTTCAGGAATTAGTCAATAAAATAAATACTATGTCACAAAAACTCGAAACCTATGACAAGGCTCAGAAGACCTTCCTTCAGAATGCTTCCCACGAATTCAGAACTCCCCTCATGTCTATCCGGAGCTATGCCGAAGGAATAAAGTACAATGTGGTTGAACATGAAGCAGCAAGTAATATTATCATTGATGAAACTAAACGTATGACACAACTTGTTGAGAATTTGCTATATTTGTCACGACTTGATGCTATAGAAGAAAATTATAGTTTTAGAAGCCTGGAGTTTAATAATTTTATGAATTGCTGTGTTGAACGTATGAATGGAATTGCAAAAACGGATAATATTCAAATTGTTTATAACACCGTCAGTGAAGAAGTTGAAATTTGTGCTGATGAGGAAAAGCTGTCCCGGGCAGTTACAAATATAATAGGCAATTGCATACGATATGCTGAAACTTCTGTAGAAATAAGTACTGAAAAAATAGCGGACAACAAATTGGAAATTGCTATCAAAGATGATGGTCCAGGTATTGATGACAATGAGCTTCCAAATATTTTCGAAAGATTCTACAAGGGTAAGAAAGGCAATTTCGGTCTTGGTTTAGCTATAAGTAACAACATTATAGAAAGACATAACGGAAAGATTATTGCAGAGAATACAGAAGCCGGTGCCCTTTTCAGACTCATTTTACCAATAAAATGAGTCTGAAAATATATCCTTTTGCAACAGAACCAGATCTCGTTCTTGCAATTTAGCTTTTATCAGGGAAAGTAAGTTTACATAAACTAAGTGCATTGTGAAATCAAAAATTTACATAGAGAATATGGTTGAAAAGCCGGGTGTGTAAAGCTGCCCGGCTTTTGTTTCAGGCTTATGCCTGCCGTTGGAATAATTTCATTGGCTCTGGTCCTGTTTATGTTATTGTAAATTCATATGCAAAATCATCTGAAAAATATCCACTATTACTAAAATAATATAATATATATAAGCTAAAAATTATGCTATTATTAACTAATCAATACAAGTTGGCAGTCACTTTCAAAGCAAATAATCAGCGGAGTTGGGCTTGTTTATGCATCTAATCAAATATTGGTTGTGGCGCCATAATACGATACCTTTTCAGGAAAAAGTATGGCGCTAAAGTTATTTGAAATAGTTAGTCTGTAAAATCTATTCTTCAATTTCTTGGAGGGAAGTTAATGCCATACAGAATTTTAGTTGTAGATGATGAACCAATTCATAGAAACGGGCTTATAGAAATGCTGACAAAACTCAGACCGGCATATGACATTGTTGAAGCAGGCAACGGTAATGAAGCACTAAATATAGTAAATAGTAAGGATGTTGATATTATTATTACTGATATTAGAATGCCGGTTATGGATGGGTTGGCATTTCTTGAAGAAATTAATAATTTATTGTCCAAAGTGAAAGTTATCATGCTCAGCGGGTACGCTGAATTTAATTATGCTCAAAGAGCTATTAAGCTTGGCGCTTTGGATTATATACTGAAGCCCGTTAACGAAGCCAGAGTAAACGATATACTGAAAAAGGCCGAGAAAAAAATTGAAGAGGAAAGAAAGGCTGAAGAAGAAAATAAGCGTTTTAGCACTTCTTTTCCGGTGTATTTGGAACATCAGCTGAATAAGTTTGTCAAAGGTAGATTGAATAAAACTGAAAGTCAGGAGATTTTGGGTTTATTCGAGAATTTTAATACAGGCTTTATGCTTACAACGAAAATTAAAAACTATAATGCCTGTAACTGTAATGATTTAAACTCCTTCAAAAACAATATAAAATATGACCTTAAAATTGTGTTGGATTTCTATTTTCATTCTCTGTCATTTTTTGATCAGGATAATGAAAATATAATAGTTACCATTATTACACAGAAAAATGGAAATAAACCGGAAGATTCAGCAATCACCGGTTTATTGAAAACATTTGTAAATCAAATAAAGGAGCAATACTCTTTTGATGTGGTCCTGGGAATTGGCAATCAATTTAATCTGGAAGAAGAAAGTATGATTAACTCCTATATGAACTCAATACTTTCAGTAAATTACGCCTTCTTTTTTGAAAATTCAACAGTATTGAATTGCAAAGAGCTTGAGAAGGTTCGATTTTCAAGTGCTTTTAGTAAATATGTTGAGGAATCTGAACTTTATGATGCAATAAAGAGGATTGATTACATAGCTTCATCTGAAATCTTCATAAATATCCTTGAAAGATTTACAAAGGAGCAGTTCCCAAGCCCTGAAAGCTTAAAAGAGTTAGTGGTGTTTATCTTATTTAATTCCTCAAGGCTATGCCAGAGCTTTATAGGAGAGGAAGAGTACAGTACCCTGGTGGACTCTATAAGAAGTAACATATACAGGGTGCAGAGTTTTGTAGATTTGGAAAAAAGGGCTATAGATTATCTGAGAAAAATTGTTGAAATAATGAGTACAAATAAAGTTCTTCGTTATGAAAAGATATTTATTGATTGTAAAAAATACATCAATGATCACTATATGGAAGATTTAAAACTGGATGATATAGCAGGCAAATTCAATTTTAATTCAAACTATTTCAGTGCATTATTTAAAAATTATACAAATATGAATTTAACCGATTACATCTTTAATGTTCGAATGAAAAAGGCAAAAGAGTATCTTAAGAGCAATGCGCTTAAGATTTATGAAATTGCGGATAAAATCGGGTATAAAGATGTGAAATATTTTATAAGAGTATTTAAGAAAACCTATGGGATGTCCCCTGATGAATTCAGAAAGTTTATGGCTAATAGTCTGTTGTAAATTCAGAGGGGGTTTCTCTATGTCAAAAATATTATTCATGATTAAAAGCATGAAATTTAAAACAAAATTGATTATATCTTATATTTTTCTTTTGAATATCAGTGTGGTTGTTTTTGGAATACAATATTATTCTTCAAGTCTTAAGTATACTTCAGATCTTACCTTAAAAAATGCATATGAAATAATTAAAAGTAAAAATGATATCTTGGATATGAAGCTGACAAAGATTGAGGACAATAGTCTGTCCCTGATCAGAAACAGCGAGCTTTTTGAAATTTTTAATGATATAAATGATAATAAAGGTGATGTTATAGCTTTGGATAGAAAGGTTACCAGAATAATTGATGATAATTTTTCACTGATTGATTATGTATATGCAGCGCAAATAGCTACATCTTATTTTATTTTCGGAAATAATTTTACCATGCTGGATGGTGAAAACTATGTAAATTCAGAGTTATATAAAAATACGGTAAAATTAAACGGAAAAATGAATTGGGAGCCCACATACAATTTTTTGACCATGTTCGGCCACGAAAAATATAAAGACCTGCATTTCGATGTACAAAACGTTTTTTCTGCCTCCAGGGTTATTAACAGCTTTTATATCAACCAAAATCTTTTTAAGGTGTTGGACGATAGTATTGAAAGGCCTATTCTCACAATATATTTTAAAGAAGACGTAATAGGCGATATTTTCAGCAACTGTATCCCGCTTAAGGGAGCGAA
This sequence comes from Eubacterium sp., assembly GCA_029266335.1. GTDB lineage: Bacteria > Bacillota > Clostridia > Acetivibrionales > DSM-1351 > Ruminiclostridium. The sequence continues at coordinate 17,512 of JAQSXC010000039.1, forward strand.
ATATTATATTATTGATAAAAAAGGCAATATCATTTCACATACTGATAAAACGTTGGTCGGGAGCAAGTATAAGCCTGATTGGCTGGACCGTATATTCACCAATGAAACCGGAACAATGAATATTGATAAAGAAAATTTGATTTGTTATGACAAATCCGAAGTAACCAACTGGATGACGGTTGTAGAAATACCGACTACCGAGCTGGCAGGCACCTTTATTCCGTCAATATTTTATTCAATAGTTTCAATCTCCATAATATTCGTATCGGTAGCAATTTTTTTATCCCTTTTTATATCGTCAATGATAACCAGGCCAATCAAGAAGCTCATCCTTGCCATGAAAAATATGGGAAAAGGGGATTTTGGCAGTATTGTAACCATAGATTCAGCTGATGAATTCGGATATCTGGTGTACAAGTTTAATGAAATGCGGGAGCAAATTGAAAATTTGATTGAAGAAAACTATGCTGTAAAAATAAGAGAAAAAGAGACTCAAATTGTAGCATTGAATTTACAGATGAACCCTCATTTTCTGTATAATACACTCAATATTATAAATTGGATGGCTATAAAGGAAGGAAATGATAAAATCAGCGAGATTATCATGAACTTAAGCAATATGCTTGTATATACTGTAAAGAACAAACAGGATATTGTAGAGTTCAAAGATGATTTACACTGGCTGGAGTGCTACATTTTTATAATGTCGGTAAGGTATGAAAATAAATTTACTGTGGAATATAGTATTGAAGAGTCTTTATATACCACAAAAGTTCCCAAGCTGTTTTTACAGCCGTTTGTAGAGAATGCTATTATCCATGGCTTTGAAGATATTATGGAAAATGGGAAGATAATGATAGAAGGATTGATAAAGGACAGGAAAAGGTGCTTTATTGTGTACGATAACGGTAAAGGAATGGATGCGTCCAATATCATGAAGCAAAAAGTAAAAACATCGGATTCAATAGGAATAAATAATGTTGACAGCAGAATTAAGCTGCTGTTTGGTGATGAATACGGAGTAAATATTACATCTGAAACAGGGCATGGAACCCGGATAGAAATAATATTGCCATTAATATGAGGTATTAAAATTTTCCTGCAGCCAAAAAATTAAATCTGAACCCGGCGTTAAAGCAAGGCGTTGTAAAAGTTTGATAAAAAGTCCACCATTCAATAAATGTTAGAATTTAATGGTGGATTTTTTGCATTTATAATTAAAATATCATCGATGATCAAAATGCTAATTTTATTTGGAGGGAAAATAAATGAAAAAATTCTCTAAAATTACGGCTCTTACACTCTCAGTATTAATTGGATTATCTATTGCCGGCTGTGGTAACAATGCTGTAGCCGAAAACAGCAATGCAGCATCAGGCACTGCTTCAGAACAACCGGCGGCCGGTACAGTTCAACAGGCTGAAGATAAAAAACCGGTCGAAATAGTTTATACAACCTGGGGTGACGCTAATGAAAAAAAGGTAACCGAACAAACCATTGCTAATTTTATGAAGGCAAATAGTAATATAAAAGTTAAGCTGATAGTTATACCTAACAAACAGTATGATACAAAAATAACTACCATGGTAGCTGCAAATGAACAGCTGGACCTTTCTCAGCTGGAGTCGGCAACAATTGCCTACCCTTTGGCAGAACAGGGAAAATTAATGAATTTAAAGCCTGTTGCCGAAAAATCGGATATTAAATTGGATGATTATGTACCTTCAGGTCTGTACTATTATGATAAGGATACAATAGTGGGAATTGGTAACGGAATAGAAGTATTCAACCTTTTCTACAACAAGGATATGATAAGGGCTGCAGGAATAGAGACACCTCCTTCTGATCCTGAAAAGGCATGGAGCTGGGATCAGTTTGTAGAAAATGCAAAAAAACTGACTTTGGATAAAAATGGAAAGAATGCATTAGATCCGGCATTTGATTCAAAAAACATCAGTCAATATGGTGTCACCTTCGGAAAATGGTGGGGAGCCTGGGGTAATTTCATTTATTCCAATGGAGGAGATTATGTAACCGAAGATGGTAAATTCGGGCTAAGTCAGCCGGAGGCCGTAGATGCAATACAAAACCTTGCAGATTTAATCAATGTCCATCACGTAGCTCCGACACCTACCGCTGAAAAAGGCCTTCCAGGTACGGATATTGCACTTCAGACAAAGAAAGTTGCTATGGCAATAGACGGACAATGGGTTCACCTGCCCCTGGATACTGCAAAAGTTAATTTTGGCAGCGGTGTTCTGCCTAAAATGAAAGATCTTAGAACGCAGGCTGTTACAGGTATGCTATCCATATTTACAAATACAAAAAGTGCTGAAGCCAGCTGGAAATTAGCAACCTACTTAACAGATCCCCAGCAGGATCTTACACTTTATAAGAATGGTAACCTGATGCCTGTTAAAAAAGATTGGCTTACTGAACAGTCCAAGCTGGATCAGTGGACAAAAGACCTTTCATCACGTCCCGAAGGGTATGTTCAGGGAATAGTCGGCCAACTGCTGAACTATAGCGTACCTACTCCTACCGGAACAGTTAAAAACTTTAACAAGATAATGGATGTTGTAAATCCAGCTCTAGATAAAGTATGGCAGGGAAAACAGACCGCCGCGGATGCAATGAAAGAAGCTGAAGCAAAGGCACAGCCATTGATCAAAGGCAAGAGGGGACGTAATTAATATACGCATGTATGGAGGGGATGGCGGACTGATTGGAATACCAATCGGTCCGTTGTTTCAATAATACAGTTAGGAGAATATAAATGAAAACGGACTATGGAAGTTATATGGCACCCCGCAGGAGATTCAACAAGGAGGCAATAGCCGGAGTAACCTTCACTTTACCGGCAATTATCGGCTTTGCTGCATTAATACTAATTCCTATGGTTGCAAGTTTATTTTTAAGTTTTACAGATTACAGTGCATTTGGAGCACCTAAATTCATTGGACTGTCCAATTATCAGAAAATGTTTTCCAACGAAGACGTATTCTTTCTAAAATCTCTGAAGGCCACAGCATACTATACCTTGCTGAGTGTTCCGGCTCAAATAGTTTTTGCTTTTGTAGTTGCGCTCATATTAAATAGTGATATAAAGTTCAGGGCTTTTTTCAGGATGGTATTCTATATACCAACCATTGTACCTGCCGTAGCATCTGCGGTTATATGGCTGTGGCTTCTAAATCCGGATTTTGGTCTTGTAAATCAGATGTTGTCAAAAGCAGGACTGCCTACCAGCTCCTGGCTGTTTGATGAGAAAAGTGTTATCCCCACACTGGTACTTATAGGTCTTTGGAGTACCGGGGGTACCATGATAATATTTCTTGCGGGACTTCAGGATATTCCAAGGCATTATTATGAAGCCATTGATGTTGACGGAGGAAATTCCTTTCATAAGTTGTTCAGCATTACAATACCTTTAATGACCCCAACAATATTTTTTAACACAATTATGGCTATCATAAACTCATTTCAGGTATTTACGCAGGCATATATCATGACTGAAGGCGGGCCGAATGATGCCAGTCTGTTCTATGTTTTTTATTTATACAGGGAGGCCTTTAAAAACGCAAATATGGGGTATGCATGTGCTCTTGCATGGATCCTGTTCATTATTATCGTAGTATTTTCAACTATAATCTTAAAAACTCAGAATAAATGGGTTTATTATGAAGGGGAGTAAGGGATAAATATGAAGAGTAAATTAATTAAAAACGGTATAGCATATATTATTTTAATTGGATTAGGAATAACTTTTATTCTTCCGCTTATATGGATGATTAGAAGTTCATTTATGGATATTTCACAAATATTTATACTTCCTCCCATATGGATACCCGATCCGTTTACGCTGAGCAATTATTCAGAAGCAACAACTATGGCTCCTTTCGGACTGTATGCAATGAATACGTTGATAATCCTGATTTTTGGCATGATAGGAACAATTCTGACAGGAACTCTTGCAGGTTATGGCTTCTCAAGACTGAAGTGGAAAGGCAGAGAATTCGTTTTCAGTCTTATTCTCAGCGGAATGATGCTGCCAACCGTTGTAACACTGATACCTCAGTTTATCGGATGGAGAGCTCTGGGGTTCTATAATACATTCGTTCCGCTTATTGCACCGAGTTTTCTTGGCGGAGGGGCCTTTAACATATTTTTGTTCAGACAATTCATGATGTCCGTTCCAAAGGAACTTGATGAAGCTGCTGTAGTGGATGGTGCATCATATTTTCAAATATATTCAAAAATAATTATGCCTTTAAGTAAATCTGCAATTGTGGTTGTAGCTATTTTTACTTTTATGTTTCATTGGAATGATTTTTTTAATCCATTGATTTATTTGAGTAACGACAAAATGTTCACCCTTGCTATAGGCCTTCAGCAGCTGCAGGGTCAGTATGTATCAGCCTGGCACGTTATTATGGCTGCGTCTACCATAGTTGTCCTGCCGTGTTTGATTGTATTTCTGTTCGGACAGAAATACATACTTGAGGGAATAGTAATGACAGGGATGAAGGCATAAAGGATGAGGTTGAAAAAGCCGGGTGCGCAAAGCTGCCCGGCTTTTTCAGGCCATTAAACAGCACAATAAAAATTTTTAGCTGGTTTTAGCGTGCTGATATTGAAATGCCAGCTTGTTATAGTATAAAGTGTACACTTTTTTACCTGTACCATGCTACGAATATACATTCTTGATATCTTATTAATATTAGATAATAGGTATAAATCAAGAAAGTGAGGGTACATATGGTTAAAATTAAAAAAAGTATAAGTAAATTTGAGTATCTTATTTATGTATTACCGGTGGTAGTGCTCATTTCATTAGTAGTTTATATTCCATTTGCTATGAGTATGGCTTATTCTTTTACGGAGTGGAATGGCATAAGTAAGGCAGCCAAGTTTATTGGGGTAGAAAACTTTAAATTAATATTTACTGAAGACACTGGATTCCAATCCTCAGCTGTATTTACTATAAAGTTCTCGATATTATTTATCATTATAACTAACGTTCTGGCTGTATTAATTGCTGTGATGCTTGATAAGAAGCTGCATAGCACAAACATTCTCCGGGCAGGATTTTTTATTCCTTATATTTTAAGCCTGGTAATAGTAGGATTCATATGGAGATTTATATTTATTCAGGGGTTCCAAAGCTTGGGAAGCATTACGAATTGGGGTATTTTTTCATGGAGCTGGCTTGGTAACGAAAAACTGGCCTTCTGGTCTATATTATTTGTTTCTATATGGCAGTCAATAGGGTTCTATATTGTTATATATATTGCCGGTCTTCAGTCAATTCCCTATGAATTGACTGAGGCAGCAATTGTTGATGGAGCAGGCAGCGTAAGGAGATTCTTCAGTGTTACTATTCCTCTTTTAATGCCATCTATCACTTCATGCGTGTTTTTGGCATTGACTAATTCCATTAAAGTATTTGATGTTATTGTTTCACTGACAAATGGTGGTCCCGGTGGAGCTACAACCAGTATTACCTATGATATTTATAAAGAAGCCTTTCAGAATAATTCTTATGGGTATGGAACCGCAAAAGCACTTGTTCTCTTTGTAGCAATACTGGTTGTAACGCTGATACAAGTTACTTTCTTCAAGAGCAGGGAGGTTGAAATATAATGAATAGAAGTAAAAAAGGCTTGATAGCTCTTGAATTAGTTCTATTAGCTGTTGTTATAGTATTTTTATATCCTATATTTTTAGTATTGCTGAATTCCTTAAAGAGTTTTAAAGAGGTGATGACAAATGTAACTTCATTACCCTCTGTTTTACATTTTGAGAATTATTCTTATGTATGGAATAATATCAACTATCCGAAATTGTTTTTGAACAACATTATAGTGACAAGTTTGGCCATTTTAGGAATTATTCTTTTCAGTTCACTTGCAGGTTTTATGCTATCCAGAACAAAGACCAGATTGAGCTGGCTGATATATATTTTTTGTATTTCACCAATGCTTATTCCTTTTCAGACAATAATGATTACACTGATAAAATTCTTAAATATTATTAAATTACCAAATAATATTTGGGGATTAGGTTCACTTTACTGGGGGTTTGCAGCACCTACCGCAATATTTATGTACCATGGTTTTGTTAAAAGTATTCCAAAAGAGATTGATGAAAGTGCTGTTGTTGACGGAGCATCAACAATAAGAATGTTCTATTCTATAATATTTCCGTTACTAAAGCCTATTACAAGTACAATTATAATTATAGATGTTATGTGGGTATGGAACGATTTCCTGTTGCCACTTATATTTCTTAATGGGGCAAAGGAGTCAAAAACCCTGACACTTGCTGCATATACCTTTATTGGACAGTACGTAACCGATTGGCAATATACAATGACGGCCATTGTTCTGGCAGTAATACCATCAATTATATTCTTTATTTTGATGCAGAAAAATATTGTAAAAGGCGTTACAGCCGGTGCAGTCAAGGGTTAGGAGCAGTCCTCGGATACGGTGTGACAGACTGTTGTATCAAGAAATATATTGTTGAATAATTTGTCGAAATATCGTATTATTGAGAGTAATATGTAAAATATTATTTAATTCCTATAGAGTCATTACGGTTAAAACTTAAAGGCTTTAGCCGGTAGTTTTAACTGCAATGACTCTATTATTTTGCTTTTTATTAATCAAAGAGGGATGTTAACTGATATGATGAAGAACATGGTTTGGACAATATCGGATAAATTAAAAAACATATTTTCTAAAAAACTCGCCAACAAGCTGGTACTTCTTTTTTCTATAATAATCATACTTACGATAGCTTCTTTAACTTTTGTTTCCTATAAAATAATAGAAAGGGAGTCCACAAAGAATATCATCGATGCAAATGGAAACAACCTTTCACTGATTAACAAGACTATTGACAGCTATTTTAAAGATATTAATCAGGTGTCTTTGCCAAATATAAAGTATGATAATATTATGAATGCCTTATTGGGGGTAACGGATGAATTGTCGGCAGAAGCTTATCTGGAAGATTATATTCGTAGTATGTTTTATTCCCGAAGCGATTTTGAAGGTATTTGCCTGTATATAGTCGACCAAAATTGTTACTATTACATAACAAGAGGGGACGGAATGGTTTTAAAAGTCAGAAAGGCTTATAACTCTGATATTCCCAAGGAAGACTGGTATATCAAGACTATAAAAAGCAGGAACAATGTGTATATTGAATCTCTTTTTATGGCAAAAGACAGGGCCTATGAAATTAATCAGGAAAAATGTTTTTTTGCATATCATAGAGCAATTACAAATATTGTTGATAAAAAACCATATGCCATATTAACATTATTCTGCAATTATAATACCTGGAATGAAATAATAAGGAATACCTCCCTGACAGATGGAGAACAGCTTATATTCATGGGTGAAGACGGCAGTATATTCTATACTAACGACAAATCCAACTATAAATATTTTAACCAGCAGGCTTTAAAAGCCAAACTTCAAAAGCAGGGTACAAACATGTTTGATTGGAAAAGTAAAGATAATAATTATCTTACTATTTACAATTCTTCAGATAACATGAGAAACAGGCTGGTTAAACTCATTCCATACAAGAAAATATATCATGCGGCTCAAACCAACAGGTCATTAGGCATACTTGTAGGATGTATAATTTTGGTTATATCAGTTATCCTGGTTATCTTATCATCTAATGCAATAACCAAACCGGTCAAAAAGCTTACTAAAAAAATGAATAGCTTTAGTGAAGGTAAATTTGACCTTGAGGCTAAGGTTGAAGGCAATGATGAAATTGCTGAACTCACAATACAATTCAATCTAATGGTAGCAAAAATCAATGATTTAATTAATGAGGAATACAAAATAAAAATTGAAGAAAAAAATGCAATTCTGAAAGCTTTGGAAGCGGAGCTGAATCCTCATTTTTTATACAATGCATTACAGGCAATATCAACCACTGCTCTTAAAATCGATGCATTTCATATAAGCGAAATGGTAGATGCACTTGCTTCAACCTTCAGATATACCATAAACGGAAAAAATCTTGTCAGACTTGAAAATGAAATAAAATATATAGATGATTATCTTATTATTCAAAAGGCCAGATTTGGGAACAGACTTACCATAACATATGAAATGGACGATAATGTACTGGATACGTTAATACCAAAGATATCTATACAGATCCTTGTAGAGAATTCCATAAAACATGTTTTGGAAAAAAACTATACGTCAGTATGTATAGTAATTAAAGCTTATTTGAAAGGTAATGATATTCTAATTTCGGTCAATGACAACGGGCCGGGAATATCACCTGAAAGATTAAAGCAAATCAGATTCTATTTGGACAGTGAAAATGAGCAGAATGGGAATAAGGCTATCGGTTTGAAAAATCTTGATACACGTCTGCACCTGATTTACAAGGATAAATCAGGTCTTAATATTGAAACTGATAGCTCAGGGACTACAATAAGCTTTATTATACCAGAGGGTGGGAAAAAATATGTATAAAGTTTTGATTATTGATGATGAGGAACCGGCAAGAGAAGCAATCAAGATACTGGCAGACTGGAATAGTGTAAATATTTATGAGGTTTACGAGGCATGGGATGGGAAAAATGGAATAAGGCTTATAGACGAGAAAAAGCCGGATATTATTCTGGTTGATATGAAAATGCCCGGAATGGATGGTATGGAATTACTCAGAGTAGTTCAGATCCAATATCCTGACTTAGCTATTATTGTAATCAGCGGTTATGATAATTATGAATATATACGTCAGGCTGTACACTCCAAAGTTATCGATTATCTATTAAAACCAATTAAAAGAAATGAGCTTAACAGTGCGCTGGCAAAAGCTGTTGAGGTTATTTCCAGCAAAAGAAAAACACAGAGTCAACATATAGATAAAAATATCCTGCTGAATTTATCTTTGCCCAGCCTGAAAGAAAAGGTATTTCTTGCCGCCATTGAGGGAAGTATCAGCCAGCAGATGAGAGAAATATATAAGGAAATTATAGATAATGAAATCCGGAAAAAATATTATTCCATAGTGATTTTTAGAATAATGAATTATGAAGAAGCTGGCGAAAAGTACTTTGGAGGTACCGGGCTTGCGCAGTTTGCTATTTCCAATGCAATTAATGAGTTGTTTAATGATGAAGTTGAATGCTTCAATTTATTTAATCCGAAGGTTGAAAATGAAATCATAGCAATAATTTCTCCGAGAAATGATTGCTATGAAATACTGAACAATAATTACCTTCATTTGATACAAAAATGCAGGAGAAAACTAAAGGAACTGTTTGAATTAGTAATTATAGTTGGCGTTAGCGGCTTCTTTGAGGGGATAGAAACATTAAAGGAGTCTTTTTTAGAGGCGGAGAAAAATATCAATAGCTTTAATATTTTGAATAACGTAGAAAGTGCTGCAAATGGTGTTCACGAAAATGTAAGCACAAAGAAGGTAACTTTGCTGGGAAAAAAGGACTTGATTTTTAATGCGATTGAAGGCGGAAGTTTGGCATATACCAAGAGTATAGTCGTTGAATTTGTTGACAGGATAGAACAGGCCGGATATCTCAGCCTGAGAGATGCGAACAGAATATTTGATGAACTTCTGCTGATATTAAACAATTTTTCAATGGTTAAAGGGTTTGAAGCAAATGAACTGCTATACTACTTCCAAAACCTTTCAAAGACTGTCTGCAATTTTGAACTGTTTAAAAAGTATTTGCTTGATGTGACAGAGTTATTTTACAGTCTTGCTAGAAAACAGATGAAAAATGATAATCTTAATATTTATGAGATTAAGGAGTATATTGACAGTAATTACTGCCAGGAAATAAGAATTTCTCTTTTTACCGACAAGTACTTTTTAAGTAGAGAATATCTAATGAAATTATTTAAAAATGAATTTGGATGTGGAATATACGAATATGTACTCAGGGTAAGAATGGAAAAAGCCCGGGAACTTATAGCAGACCCTACTGTTAAAATTCATAGTATTGCACAAATGTTGGGATATAGTGACAATAACTATTTCAGTAAAGCATTCAGAAATTATTTCGGGATATCTCCTTCTGACTACAGATGTACATTAATAGGCTAACAGGTTGCACCTGTACACATTTTTACCACTAAAATATCACTTATATATATTTTATACAAATGGATATCTGGATAATATGTAACTATAGCAAATTACATTTAATAAGGAGGAAATCATAATGAAAAAGGGATTAAGTTTGGGTGTATGCTTGGCGGTGTTTGCAGGTATGATTAGCGGCTGCGGTAATTCATCCATCCCAGCTGATACAACTGCAACTTCACAGGCATCAGAATCATCTGCACCTGCAGCAACTACACAAGCAAAGGAAGCCGGTCCGGTAACAATATCCATTCTGCAAAGCCAGGCTGAATATACTGATGCCTATAATGCATATGTAAGCGAGTATAAAAAGGTAGCTCCAAATGTAACTATAGATCTTCAGGTAATGCAGGCAGATTACCCGACAGTACTAAAGTCTAAAATTGCAGCCGGAACAATTCC
>JAQSXC010000040.1 GCA_029266335.1 Eubacterium sp.
GAATCCGGCTTTGCCGGGACCTGCGTTCCTCATATTTCAGACGGTATTTTGTGCAACTGCAGCAACTGTTGTATCGGGTGCTATGGCTGAAAGAACCAAGTTTATAGTGTATTGCATATATAGTATGGTAATCAGTGGTATTGTATATCCGGTTTCTGGACATTGGATTTGGGGAGGGGGCTGGCTGGAACAGCTGGGTTTCCATGATTTTGCAGGATCTACTGCAGTTCATATGGTAGGCGGTGTAGCTGCACTTGTCGGAGCAAAAATGTTAGGGCCCCGTGTAGGTAAGTACGACAGAGATGGGAAGCCAAAGGCTATACCGGGCCACAGTGTGGTAATCGGAGCACTTGGCGTGTTTATACTCTGGTTCGGCTGGTTCGGCTTCAATCCTGGCTCGGCTCTTTCAGCGACCGGTGATGCAGCACTCATCAGAATAGGGCATATATTTATTACTACCAACCTTTCGGCGGCAGCAGCGGCAGCAACAGCCATGGTAATAACCTGGATCAGATTTAAAAAGCCTGATGTTTCAATGACCTTAAATGCTGCATTAGGCGGACTTGTAGCAATAACCGCAGGCTGTGACACAGCAGCTCCCGGAGGGGCGGCTGTTATTGGTATTATTGCTGCATTTGTAGTAGTATACGGCATTGAATTTATCGATAAGATATTGAAAATAGATGATCCGGTGGGAGCTATAGGAGTTCACTTTCTGAGCGGTGCGGCAGGTACACTGCTGGTAGGCATATTCTCAACAAAGAATGGACTTTTATACGGAGGAGGCATGACAGCACTTGGAATTCAGGCCATTGGGGTACTGGCTGTTGGTGCATGGGTTGCCATAACCATGTCTGGACTTTTCCTATTAACAAAAAAGACAGTGGGCTTGAGAGTTTCCCGTGAGGAAGAGATATCGGGACTTGATATAGAAGAGCATGGCCTTAACAGCTCATATGCTGATTTTATGCCGTCTCTCGTTTCAGAAGATGACCATGAAGAAACACCGGTTACTATGAATAAAGCAGTTCCGATAGTTTACAAAAGACCTGCAGGACCACTAGCTTCAGATGTTAAAATGACTAAAATAGATATTATAACCAAACAGAATAAATTTGAAGCGCTGAAGGTGGCAATGAACGATATCGGAATAACCGGTATGACGGTTTCCAATGTGCTGGGCTGCGGTATGCAAAAGGGAAGCATGGAATATTATCGTGGAATTGAAATGGAAATCCGGCTGCTGCCCAAGGTAAAAGTTGAAATAGTAGTCTGCAAAATTCCTGTTGAAACTGTAATAGACGCAGCCAAAAGGGTACTCTATACCGGAAAGATCGGCGACGGTAAGATTTTTGTCTACGATGTGGAGAATGTATTAAAGGTTCGTACAGGAGAAGAAGGTTATGATGCACTTCAGGATGCAGAATAATAAATAGCTGAAAACCGGTTGCAGCCGGTTTCGATAAAACATATAATTTACCCGGGAAGGGTCCTTGGGGTGACTGCCCAAGGACCCTTCTCGATGTTCCGGAACCCCAATGCAGTAGGGTTTGTACAAAAAAATGATTAGTAAAAATTACATGTTTTATTTGTTTTAACGTAATAAGGCTGGGGTATAACTATATTATGAAGCGTTACGAAAAATAATTGTCGGAGGGTTACACATGATCAGCGAGAAGATAAATAAATTATTAAATGAACAGGTACAAAAAGAATTTTATTCAGCATATTTATATTTGGGCATGGAAGCATACTTTTCAAGCTTAAATCTTGACGGTTTTGCCAATTTTTTCAGAGTCCAGGTTCAGGAAGAGCGTGACCATGCGATGAAATTCTTTAATTATATTAACCAGAAGGGTGGAAAGGTTGAACTGCTTCCCATAAATGCTCCTGAGGCAAATTTTGAGTCGGCAGAGGAAATATTTGCATTGACTCTCGGACATGAGCAGTTTGTTACTCACTCCATTTATAATATTGTAAATGCAGCGCTTGATGAGAAAGATCATGCAACAAATACATTTTTACAATGGTTTGTAACAGAACAGGTCGAAGAAGAAGCCACAATGGAAAAATACCTTAAAAAGCTGCAGCTTATAAAGAATGATCCAAACGGATTGTTTATGCTGGATGCCGAGTTGGCCCAAAGAGTGTATACTCCCCCTGCCGCCGGAACTATTTAATTGTATTTCAGGTAGATCGGTCTGATGAAAAAACCACATCATATGAACAGCTCTAATGCCTGGCGATTGATTTTATTGAATCATTTACAGCTGATTAATTAAATCATTCATAGCGCAGACAATGCAAATAGGTTGTTAATATATCCAGGAATTATATCAACAATCGCCAGACATTAGAGCTGTCCGGATGCGGTTTATTTAATGATACACAACAAAAACGGGTGGTCGTAAAACTTATTAAGTGCAAAGTTTTACAGCCACCCCATTTTATTATTGAATCATTAATAAGGGGTTATGGTCTTTCATAAGCACCTGCATCGACAGAACTTCCACTGACACGGGAGTTACCTGATAAATCGGTTAAACCATATTGAGCAGCTGTTCCCGTTCCGAGATTGATAGCGGGAGATGCAGAAGTCAGTTGAAAGTTTAAAGCAGACGCATCTATAAACTTTGGATCAGCAAATAGTGAATTTGCTTCCTGACCTGAAGAAGTCTTATAAGCTGACCATTTCTTTTGGCTGGAACTGCTCCTCCACTGAAAAACAGTTTCATTAGACCCAAGGGCGGTGTACCATATATTATTGTTCAGAGTGTTGTTATAAGTGTAGGAAGAGGACATATATGCATTAAGCAGCAGAGTGTTCTCCGGATCATCACGGCCATATATAATATTGTTTTTAATTTCATTATCATGAGCCTTCTTCAAACAAAGTTCACCGCTGTAAAAATTTAAAGTATCATTTTTATATAGAGTATTGTTATAGAAGATGCTATTGACTGTAAAACCGTGTGTTCCATCGGAATCATTTTCATTTCCGCCGATAGATAATCCTGATTGATGATTGTTGTAAATAAGATTATTTCTGACAGTAATGCCGGAAGTTGTTTTATTTGCATGTTCACTGGCCACTTCGATACCGAAATCGCCGTTATAGCAAATATTGTTCTGAATAATTGTATCCTTACCTCCGTCAACATAAATCAGGTCCGAGCTGTGATCATCTTTTCCGTAGCATGGATTAAACTTGGCCGAACCGTTTATATATACCGATTCGGTACAGATATCATGAACGGTATTTCCGCTTATAACACCATTTCTGGCCTGATCGAGAGAGGCAGTAGGACACTTTCCTTCCCAACCGATAACATCTATCCCTATATTATCATTGTTGTGGATGTTATTATTACTAATCTGCCAACCGTCTACATTTCCATTTACAACAAGTGTTTCGCTGGACCCTAGAATGCAGTTGTATATTTCACAATTATCAATAATGAGATTGCTTATGGGAATAGAAGGGTCTGTCCCATATACAGCAATCCCGTGAGCATCTCTTGTACCCATGGTGCCTCTCGGGGAAACGGGGGAATTGTTTTGGATGTCATGTATTTTACAGTTTCTCACTTCTATATTGTTTGATGAACCGGTTATATAGATTCCCATTATTAGATTATTAGGGGCAGTAGTTTTGTAATTAGCTATTTCGAAGCCTGAAATTTTAATATAGCTTTTGTTCTGAATCCATATCATACTGCTGTAGCCTGAAGGAACAGAAAGATTTGAACCGTCAAGAACGGGGACTTCACCGGGATAATTTTGCAGGGTTATAAACCCGTTACTTTGATTTCCGGATTTATTTATAACCAGTTTTTCGTTGTAGGTACCACTCCGGACAAATATGGTATCTCCTGCATTAACTGAATCTAAAGCTTTCTGGATAGTTTTCCAGGGACTGCTTAGGGTTCCTGAATTACTGTCACTTCCTGTTGGCGAAACATAATAATCCGAAGCGGCAAAAACACTGAAACTGAAGACCGGACAAGCTAAAAGAAGGCATAAAAACAATAGGGTCGCTTTTTTTAATCCTCTGAACATAATAACCTCCTGAAAATTTTATTTACACATAACATTATAATGTTATAACCATTCTAATCTTTACTTTTCAAGCATACAAGCCTAAAATATGGATAATTTGTATTATTTATCTTGATTAAGACCCTAAGGCTTGCATTTTTATGAAATTACTTAGCATTAGTTAATATTTTATACAATTAGTCTTATAATGTTGAAAACTTAAAGTAATTATATTATCATATGGTTATTACCAATTGAGGAGTCTAATATGTTAAATGAAAATTCTCCATTTTCACTTTATTATCAGTTAAAACAGATACTTATAAAGAAAATTAAGGATAATGAATGGAAAGTAGATTCGAAAATACCCACTGAGAGAGAGCTGTGTACTCTGTATAATGTCAGCAGGATAACAGTAAGGCAGGCTCTGGAGGAACTTGCCAAAGAGGGCTATCTGTATCGAAAACAGGGTAAGGGTACTTTTGTAACTTTACCGCAGATCGAACAAAGACTTAATAAATTCTACAGTTTCAGCGAAGAGATAAGAAATCTTGGTCTTTCAGCTGAAACAAAAATTATAGATTTCAGAACAATAGTGGATAATGGTGACATTGCAGAGATCTTGGGGCTGGAAAAACATCAAAAGATTTATGCCGTTTCCAGATTAAGGCTTGCGGATAAGGAACCCTTTACTTTTGAAACTTCATATATTCCCTTTGATATGGTTGAAGGTCTTTCCAAAGAAGAGGTGGAGAATTACGGACTTTACAATACCTTAAAAAATACTTTTAATATTGTACCTGATGAAGCCACCGAAACATTTGAGGCGATTATAGTTCCTAATGATTGTATTTCGCACCTTAAAGTAAAAAAGAATTCAGCAGCACTGAAAATAGAAAGAGTTACAAAAGCCCAGGAAAGGGTTGTGGAGTATTGTGTCAGTATTATAAGGGGTGACAGATACAAGTATAAGGTATATCTTAAATAATAAAGATAAATTACATAATAGAAAGAAAAAATGGTTGACACCATTTTTTTTATTAAATATAATGGTTATAACAATATGATAATATAATGAATTTTTAAAAAGGAGTGAATTGTAAACAAACCAAAGTATTAAGACACAAATACTAAAATAAAAATTGTTCTTGAAAGGAAATCAAAATGAGTATAACTTATAGTGAAATCAAAAATCAGTATGAAGCATTGAGAAAGACTTTCGATCATTTAATAAATCAAAAACCACGGTTGCTGGATTTCTTCAAAAAAAATCAACCAAAGTCCATTGTTTTTATAGGCAGCGGTTCCAGCTACTATATCTCACAGTCCTTTGAAATAATAACCAGGGTTAAAATGGGAATTCCTAGTCTATCTCTTGCAGCCGGCGATCTTATGATAAATACTGAAAAATATTTGCCGCTTATAGAAAATGGAATGATCTTTGCAGTTTCCAGATCCGGCAGCACAAGTGAAATTATCAATGCAATCAATAACATAAAAGCCATTGCCGAGGTGCCTGTCATAAGCATTACCTGCATAAATAATTCACCTCTTGAAAGAATATCTGATTATACAGTTCAAATACCCTGGGCCTTTGATGAAAGTGTTTGTCAGACCAGAACCGTTACAAATATTTATGCTGCGGGCGTACAGGTATTATCCGCATGTTGTGATGCAGCTGATATTATAAATGACCTTGACTCAGTTATTACTTCTGGCGATGAGTATATGGAAAAATATGAAGAAAGTCTTAAAAGGATTGCTGAACTTGATTGGGATAATGTAATGATTTTGGCAGACGGTGAGCTGCAGGGAATTTCCATGGAAGCTGCACTGGCATTTAAAGAAATATCTCAACTGCACTCCGGGTACCATCATGTTTTAGATTCAAGACACGGTCCCATAGTAATGGTTAGTGAGAAAACCCTGGTTATCGCGTGTATTACAGAAGATGACTATAAAGCTCAGACTGCCTTGATTAAGGATATGGTGAAAAAGGGAGCTAAAGTTATTGTATATACCGATAAAAAGCTTGAAGAAATAGAAGGAGTCTTACTTCATGTCAGTTCGGGAACTTCCCTGGATCATGTTGTCAGAGGGGTACCGTTTATTTACATATCTCAGATTGTTTCATATTACAAGGCGATACAAAGAGGCACAAACCCTGACAAACCTGATGGCCTTGATGCCTGGATTGAATTGAAGTAAAACGGAGGCTGAATATGAAAGAATTCGATTTGTTGTCAATTGGAGAATTGAATGTTGATTTGATACTCTCAGGGTTGCAAAACATGCCTGTGGTAGGAAAAGAAATTATAGCAGACGATTGTTCAATTGTTTTAGGAAGTTCAACGGCAATTTGTTCCTGCGGAGCAGCCAAACTTGGGCTGAAAACAGGCTTTATCGGTAAGCTTGGCAATGACAGTTTTTCTGAAATCATATTAAAAAGCCTGGCTGGTTATGGTATAAATCTGGAACATATAATAGTGGACGAAGGAATTAAAACCGGAATAACTGTTTCACTAAGCACTAAAAAGGACAGGGCATTAGTAACATACCTGGGTTCGATAGATACACTTTCAATTGACGATTTCGATCTGGAGCTCATAAATAAAGCTAAACACATTCACGTTGGCTCTTACTTCCTGCAGAGCAAACTCAGAAAAGGACTGCCGAAATTATTTTCATATGCAAGAGAAAGGGGAATTACAACATCGCTGGATTCAGGTTGGGACGAGACTGAAAACTGGGACTATGGAATCTTTGAAGTATTGAAGCAAACTGATATTTTCTTTCCAAATGAGGTTGAAGCTCTTAATATAACCAAAGCAAACAGTGTAGAAGAGGCAATTGATATTCTGTCAAAGTATTGCGGAACTGCTGTAGTAAAACTTGGTCCAAAGGGCGCTGTGGCAAAAAGAGGAGATTCCATAGTAAGCAGGCGTCCTTACGATGTTGTACCTGTTGATACTACCGGTGCAGGGGATTCCTTTAATGCAGGCTTTATATTTGGATTTATAAATAGATTTGATCTGAGTGACTGTATTAATTACGGAAATGCTTGCGGGTCTATAAGTGTTACAAATAAAGGCGGTGCATCCGCCTGTGCCTCTATAGACCAGGTTGTTGCTATGATTAACAGGGGGTGATGGATATGTCTGAGGATAGTAAAAGTATGGTAATTCAAAGCAATAATGCAATTGGGAGCAGCAGAAAAGTGAAATTCTGGAATGCAGATAGAAAAGAGGAACTTCTGTTTTATGTTTTTGCGGCACCCTGGATAATAGGAATTCTTGTTTTTTTTGTTTATCCGGCAGTTATGTCATTTTTTTATAGCCTTACAGAATATGATATCGTTTCGCCGCCCAAATATATCGGCATGGAGAATTATATAAGCCTTTTCACGAAGGATGAGCTCTTCATCAAGTGTATAACAAATACTCTGTTTATGGTAATAATTGCGTTACCCCTGGGGCTTATGGTCCAGCTTATCCTGGCTCTTATGATGAACTGGGATGTGAAAGGAATAGGAATATTCAGAGCAATATATTATTTGCCTGTACTTGTACCACCGGTATCAATATCAATAATATTTACAATGGTATATGATGAGGACTACGGTCTTCTGAATTCAATACTGAATTTCCTGCATATCCCGCCACAACAGTGGCTGACAACAGTCCAGCTTTCAAAACCTTCAATTATTATTATGACCCTGTGGGTTGCGGGGAGCGGAATGCTGATCTATCTGGCAGCATTAAAGGATGTTCCGAAGGCCTTGTATGAATCGGCATATATAGATGGTGCAAACGGATGGTGGAGATTCTGGAAGATTACTCTTCCTATGATCACCCCGGCACTGTTTTTCCAGGTTATCATGGGTGTAATTTCTACTTTTCAGCTGTTTACCGAATCTTTTGTTCTTACACAGGGAGGACCCGACTATTCAACGTATTTCATGATGTACTACATATATCTGAGTGCTTTCAGATACGGCCGAATGGGAATGGCATCAGCAATGGCATGGATACTTTTTATTTTGATACTCATAATCACAGTCATTATCTTAAAGACATCAAACAAATGGGTTTATTATGAGGGTGAAAGGAAATAGTAGAATGAATACACTAAATAAAAATAAAAATGTATATAAATTTATTCAATATTTTTTGCTGATTGCAGGAGCCTGTGTTTTTATAACACCTTTGATATGGCTGCTGTCAAATTCCTTTAAATCATATAATCAAATCATTGAATTTCCGCCTAAATGGTTTCCTAACCCTTTTATAACAAGCAATTATACAGACCTGTTTGATCCTGACAATAAAAATTACTTGCCCATGCTTACTTTCATAATAAACTCTATTCTTGTTACAGCGGGTGTTGTAATTGGAACAACTTTTTCAACTATTCTGGTCGGATATGCATTTGCGAGGCTGAAATGCAGATTCAAAAATTTCTATTTTGTAATCCTTTTAGGAACACTTATGATACCGCAATCAGTGCTGATTTTGCCTTTGTTTGTGGTATACAAGAATCTGGCCTGGTTAGATACACTGAAATCCTTGATTGTGCCTTCATTCTTCGGTAATGCGTATTTCATTTTTCTAATGAGACAATTCTTAATGTCACTGCCCTATGAGTTGGATGAATCGGCATATATTGATGGTGCCTCAAAGCTGCAGATACTTTTTAAAATTCTTATTCCACTCTGTAAACCAATACTTATTACTGTAATGGTACTATCCTTTATCTGGACCTGGACGGATTTTTACTCACCACTGATATTTTTAACATCTGAAAATAAAATGACTTTAGCAGTAGGCTTGGTCCTATTCAGAGGTCAAAGGAGGGCGTTGCTCGGACTATTGTCGGCAGCAACCGTCATAAGCATCATTCCCATGGTTGTGCTATTCCTGGTGGCTCAGAAGTATTTTGTTGAAGGGATTAGTACATCCGGTCTTAAGGGTTAATAAAAATGGGAAGTTATTATTTAATTGTTCCTAAAAATAAAAAATTATTTAAGGAGGCTTAAAATGAAAAGAGTAATATCATTAATTCTTTCTGCCGTAATTATCAGCACTTTATGTATCGGTTGCGGAAATAGTTCAAATAGTACTAATTCAAGCGGTACAGGGAAGGGAAATACAACCGGTGTCGAGCTGAGATATTCACGCTGGGGATTACCTGAAGAAATGAATGGTACTAAAAAGATGATCGAAGCTTTTCAAAAGGAAAATCCAAACATCAAAGTCAAGCTGGAAAACAGCTCCTGGGAAGAATATTGGCAGAAGCTTCAGACTCAGATCGCAAGTAACTCAGCTCCGGATGTATTCCTGCTGGATGCCGGCTGGTACCTTAAACAATTTGCACCAAAAGGGATTATCAAAGACATTACTCCATTGATGGAAAAAGACAAGGTTAATAAAGATCAATACTATGACGTATGGAAAACCTTCACATATGAGAACAAAATATTTGCAATGCCCCGTGATATAAACTCGCTTGTGCTTTTTTACAATAAGGATTTATTCAAGAAAGCAGGGATTACAGAATATCCTGACGGAAATATGACCTGGGACGAGTTAGCAAAACTTGCTCAAAAGCTTACAATTGATGACAAAGGCAGAAATGCAACTGATCCTGATTTTGATATAAAAAATGCAGTACAATACGGGCTGCACGTAAATACACCTGATACCGACGCTCTAATAGAAACTCTTATCTGGCAGAATGGCGGAAAATTAATGAGTGAAGACGGGAAGGAGTGCTATCTGGATAAACCTGAGGCAAGAGAAGTACTTCAATATTTACATGACCTGACATGGAAATATAAAGTTAAACTGTCTCCCGCAGCAGCGCAGAAATATGATCAAAACTGGCTGCAGACAGGTAAATTTGCCATGGTCTATCAGGGTTCCTGGATGATGTCTACTCTTTCTGATGCAACTTTCGACTGGGATGTGACAGTTCCGCCCAATTTCGGAGATAAGATTTATTGTGTGCAAAGTGTTGGTAATGCAATTATGGAAAAATCAAAGCATCAGGATGAGGCCTGGGAACTGGTCAAATTTCTTTCTGGTAAGGAAGGACAGACCATTATGGCTGAACAAAACGATGCTATCCCTGTATTGAAGGATACTGCAGAAAATGTATATCTGAAAGCGGAAGGTAAACCCGCCAATAAAAAGGCAATATTCGATGTTTCGGTTAAGTCTGTACCATATATTGATTTCCCCAGTAAAGGTGAGATATTTGACAGCATAAAGATAAAGCTTGAGCCTTACTTGAATAATCAGGTTGATATGGATAAAGCAATTCAGGACGCTCTTGATGACGTAAAGAGAATTCAAGGCAAGAACTGAAAAATTCTTATCCGGGGGACAATGAAGCATATTGTTTCCCGGTAATATATTAAAATACACCAAAATTATAACTTTTTGATTAAGATTACAGGCAGCAAAGTGAGGAAAAAACTAAATGACAGTGTATGCATTAAAGATATCAAATAAAAATATTGCAATTGAATTTGACAACGGGCTGGCAAGCAGGATCTATACTAATTTCACAGGTACATATCAGCCTGTGGAAGGTTTTTCCCAGGCACATTATCCAATAGTAAACGGAGTACAGGTAAAGAATTTTACAAAAACAATGACTTGCCAATCGGATTTAAAGGATATCAGAGGAGCCGGGAAGCAATATGTAATTTCGGGAACCAATGACAAATTGGAAAAACAAATAACTATATCAGTTTATGAAAGGTTTCCGGCAACAGTATTTATTTCAGCTCAATATAAGAATATCGGCAGTGATGAAATTACTATTGATGGATGGGTTAACAATGAGTATAAGCTCCCGGCAATTAAGAAGGACAGCTGTGATAATCTTTTCTGGTCATACCAGAGCGGTTCTTACGAAACCAGGCCGGACTGGATAATACCTCTGAAGGAAGGCTTTTACCAAAAGAACTATATGGGTATGAATGCATCGGATTATGGCGGAGGTACTCCTGTAAGCGATGTATGGAATGGAGAAACAGGCATAGCCGTGGGACATACCGAAAGCATTCCCAAAATGGTTTCTCTTCCCGTATCTGTTTATAATAATTCCGCAGCTGTAAGTATTAATTTTGATAGGAAAGTCAGTTTGAAGAGTGAAGAGACATTATCAACTTTTGAAACTTTTGTAACGGTGCATACGGGTGATTGCTTTGATGCTTTGTCAGAATACAGGAGAATCATGATCAGCAAGGGAATGAATTTTGAAGCTCTTACAAAGGAAGCCTATGAGCCTACCTGGTGTGCATGGGGATATGAAAGAGACTTTAAAATGGAGCAGATTTACGGAGCACTTCCTATGGTAAAGAAGCTTGGAATTAGGTGGGTATGTCTGGATGACGGTTGGCAGACTGAGGAAGGGGATTACAGCCTGATTCCTGAAAAATACCCCAATGGCGATGCAGATATGAAAAAATTTGTTGATACCGTACATGCAAATGGCTTTAAAGCTCAGCTCTGGTGGATACCACTCGCATTTGACCCAAAATCGGATTTATATAAAAACCATCCTGAATATGCGTTATTAAATAAAGAAGGCAAGCCGGAAAATATCAGCTGGTGGGATTGCTATTATATGTGCCCTGCATGTGAGGAAGTAATCGAACACACAAGGGAAGCACTAAAGAAAATTTTGATTGATTGGGATTACGATGGATTAAAGATAGACGGACAACACTTGAATGCCGTACCTCTGTGCTTTAATCCAATGCATGATCATAAGCATGAAAACGATGCGTACGAATTTGTTCCTCAGTATTTTAAAATGATTTATGATCTGGCCAGAGAAATAAAACCTGATGTTACGGTAATGTTTTGCCCTTGCGGGACCAGTTATTCCATATTTACCATGCCGTATTTCAATATTCCCGTTGCATCAGATCCCGATAGCTCATGGCAGGTGAGAACAAAGGGAAAGGTATTTAAAGCACTTATGGGTGCATCAGTGCCTTTTCATGGTGATCATGTGGAACTCAGTGACAGGGAAAATGATTTTGCATCAACTGTTGGAATCGGTGGCGTAATAGATACAAAGTTTACCTGGCCTGTTGGTTCTGGACCCATATCTATACTAAAACCCGACTCTACATATGATCTTTCTGATGACAGGGAACAAAATTGGAGCAAATGGCTGAAGCTTTACAGAGAGAAAATGCTTCCGGAAGGCATGTATTTAGGAGGTCTGTACACCTTGGGCTTTGACTTTCCAGAAGGGCATGCAATAAAAAAAGACAATAAAATGTACTATGCCTTTTTTAGTAAGGCCTGGGACGGCGAGATAAAACTAAAGGGCCTGGAAGGCAAAAGGTACCTTGTTTACGACTATGTTAATGATATTGAAATTTCTGAAGTAAACGGCTTAAGCGCAGAAATAAATGTCCGGTTCACAAATTCGTTGCTGCTGGAGGTTACCTGCATAAGTAACAATGCTTAAGAGCGGGCAAAATATTTTACACACTTGATTTTTAGATAGAAAGGAGACAGTACTTATGAATAATATACATCCTATAAAAGAGATAGTTAAGCAGCAAAAAAACGGAATACCAATGGGGATTTTCTCTATTTGCAGTGCTAACGAATATGTAATACGGGCTGCGATGAAAAAAGCCAACAGAAGCGACGGTTTTGTTCTGATAGAAGCTACTGCAAACCAGGTAAATCAATATGGCGGATATACCGGAATGCTTCCTGCTGATTTTAAAAAATTTGTACTTGATATAGCTGAAAAAGAAAGCTTTCCGGCAGATAAAATAATTCTGGGGGGAGATCACCTTGGACCACTGGCTTGGAAAAGCGAGGGGGCAGGGTCTGCAATGAGCAAAGCTTCACAGCTTATTATGGAATATGTCAGGGCAGGTTTTACCAAGATACATATAGATACCAGTATGAAGCTCAGAGACGATGGAGCGGGACCACTGGCTTCAACGATTATTGCCGAGAGGGCAGCCCAACTGTGTGCTATAGCTGAAGAAGCCTTTGCCGGTTTGAAAACTGAAATAGCTGATGCAATTCACCCAGTTTATGTTATTGGAAGCGAGGTTCCAGTTCCGGGGGGAATACAGGACTCAAACGAAGAAGAGGGTTTAAGGGTTACCGGCGTACAGGATTTCAGGGAAACAGTTGACTTATTTAAAAAAGAATTCCTGAAGCGCGGTCTTGGAGAGGCCTGGGGTGATGTTGTAGCCGTGGTGGTCCAGCCCGGCGTGGAATTTGGGGATGAAGTCATAGATGAATATGACCGGGCTGCTGCCAGAGAATTATGCAGTGAATTAAAAAAATACCCTAATCTGGTTTTCGAAGGTCATTCAACGGACTATCAACAGGCAGCTTCATTAAAAAAGATGGTTGAGGACGGAATAGCAATACTGAAGGTAGGGCCGGCGCTTACTTTTGCCTTACGGGAGGGTTTATTTCTGCTTAATCATATAGAAAACGAATTACTCTGGGACAATGTCCACCTGAATCCGTCCAGATTTATTGAAATACTTGAGAAAGCAATGCTTCGGTCACCTGAAAACTGGGATAAATATTACCATGGCTCTTATGAGGATACAAAGATAGCAAGAAAATACAGTTTGTCGGACAGAAGCAGGTATTATTTAAATGATCCTGATGTAAAGTGCTCTATTGAGCTTTTAATAAATAATTTAAAAACAATAAAAATAAATAATTCATTGATCAAACAGTATTTTCCCGAGCAATATAAAAGAATCAGATCAGCTGAATTAAAAAATGACCCTGAAGAAATCCTGATGGATAAAGTTATTGATACACTGGATGATTATTTTTTTGCAGTAGGCTGAATTTATATCAATAAAAGGGATGCTGCTCCCTGCACAGACAGGTTTGCCTCATCCCTTTTAAAATTCATATATTAAACTGTCTTATTTAAAAGATGCCCAGTTAAATATTACGAAACCAAGCTTTGTATTAACAACGCCATCCAAATTCTTAGCTACATCAACAGGTTCAGTGTAGAAGTAGAGTGGAGCTATTGCAGCATCATCCATAAGAATTTTTTCAGCATCATGGAATAACTGTATACGTTTTGTTGCATCAGTTTCCTTTCTCGCTGAAGTTATTAATTCATCATATTTTGGATTGCTGTATTTGGCATTATTCTGACCGTTGCCGGTTGTAAATATATCCATAAAGGTTGAAGGATCCATGTAGTCACCTATCCAACCGTTTCTGTTTATATTGTATACACCGTCTTTTCTTGACTGCTGGAATACATTCCATTCCTGAGCAAGAACTTCAACTTCAACGCCGAGTTTTTCTTTCCACATCTGCTGAAGTGCTTCAGCAACAGGTTCGTGACCTGATCCGGAGTTCAAACCGAATGTGATCTTTGGAAGTCCTTTTCCATCCGGATAACCGGCTTCAGCAAGAAGCTTTTTGGCTTCAGCAACATTCTTTTCATAATCCTCAGGTTTCGTTGAGATATATGCACCTGCAGTAGTACGGAAATCAGGCTCCTGTTTAACATCAGCTATACCGTAAGGTACAAATGCTGAAGCCGGAGTTTCTCCGCCTTTTTTAACCTTTTCTACAAGGTAGTTACGGTCAATTGCAAGTGAAAAAGCTTTTCTGATCTTTGGGTTGTCAAAAGGCGGCTTGCTGTTTACAAGGTCAACATAGTATGTTCCGAGTAATGGCAATATTTTTAAAGTGCCTGCTGCTTTTTCGGCAGCGAATTCATCAGTAGGAATATTCTTTGCATATGCAACCTGACCATTTTTAAATGCACTCAGAATAGCATTCTGGTCATTCATCAGGTACCATTCGATTTTTGGAGCTATGATGGAATCTTTAGCCCAGTACTGGTCATTCTTTTCAAAAGTTATTTTTGAATCATGTTCCCAGCTTGTAAGCTTGTAGGGGCCATTACCAACATAAGTTGCAGGATCAAGAGCCCACTTGGTAGCGTCCTTTGAAACGATGTCTTCTCTCTGTGGAACAAGTGCAGGGAATGCAACTATTTCAGTAAAGAATGGGCATGCATTCTCAAGTGTTACTTCAAGAGTTTTGTCGTCCATTGCCTTTACGCCTAATGTGTTTACATCAGCTTTTCCGGCATTGATCTTTTCACCGTTTTTAACAAAATAAATATAGTATGCGTAGTCGGCAGCCGTATCTTTGTTAACTGTTCTTCTCCAGGAATAAACAAAGTCATTTGCTGTTACATCCTTACCGTCGGACCACTTTGCATCCTTACGGATGTGGAAGGTCCAAACAAGGCCGTCTGTGCTGGTTTCCCACTTCTCAGCGGCACCGGCGACGATGGTTCCGTCTTTACCTATAGTTGTCAAGCCTTCAAATGCGCATAAAATATAGTTTCCTCCGTCTACTGCATTGTTAAGAGAAGGATCAAGAGTTTTCGGTTCGGAAGCAATTGTAGCTGTAATAGCTTTACCGCCGTTGCTTGCGGTGCTTCCGCAACCTGCAAATACTGTAGCTGTTGTAATAATTGCAAGCAATAGTGCTAGAAATCTTTTCATGATTAATTACCCCCTATTATTCTTAAATTAGTTGTTATGAATTAAGTCCATAATTGCTATAAAAATATTTTCTCATCAATAAAAAGTTTTATGCTTCTTAATTTTTT
This sequence comes from Eubacterium sp., assembly GCA_029266335.1. Taxonomy (GTDB): domain Bacteria; phylum Bacillota; class Clostridia; order Acetivibrionales; family DSM-1351; genus Ruminiclostridium. The sequence continues at coordinate 15,706 of JAQSXC010000040.1, forward strand.
AATCCAATGTCGACCTCATAAGATTAAAGTGATATTTGCTATCTTTGAATTATGGAAATTCAGTCTTTTCAAAGCTTTCTGCAAAAATCAGAATTTATTGTGTAAAATAATGACTATCTGTAAAATATAAGGTATTTTGTAAAATTAAAGCTTGTTTGGTAAATCAGAGCTTGCCTGTAAAATGACAGGCTACATAATGACCTTTTCCATGTTCTTTGAATTCAGGAACCTGCTGGGCACAGATATCTTTTGCGTATGGACATCTTGTTCTGAATTTACAGCCTGAAGGAGGATTTACCGGTGACGGAATCTCACCCTTTAAGATTATTCTGTTCCTCTTCTTGGCAATCTCAGGATCAGGCTCGGGTATTGCTGTAAGCAGCGCCTGAGTATACGGATGAAGAGGATTTTTATATAGCTCTTCAGATTCCACCAGTTCAACAATATGGCCTAAATACATAACTCCGACCCTGTCGCAGGTATGTCTTACTACTCCAAGGTCATGTGATATGAATAAGTATGTCAGATTCAATCTTTCCTGCATTTCTTCAAGAGTATTTATAATCTGTGCACGGATTGAAACGTCCAGTGCGGAAACAGGCTCATCGCAGACAATAAATTCGGGTTCTACAGCGATGGCACGTGCAATACCTATTCTTTGGCGCTGCCCTCCGGAAAATTCATGGGGGTAACGTGAAGAATGTTCGGTATTAAGGCCTACAAGCTGAAGGAGATTTCTTATTTTATCAGCCCTGTCCTTTTTTGAATTTGTCAGCTTGTGAATATCCAAAGCTTCGCCAACTATGTCAGATACAGTCATACGTGGGTCAAGAGATGCATATGGATCCTGAAAAATATATTGCATCTTTTTTCTGTAGGGCAGAAGCTTGCTTCTCTGAAATTTGGTTATATCCACACCCGAAAATTTGATCTGCCCGCTTGTAGGCTCATAGATTCTCAGTATGGAACGGCCCAGAGTGGTTTTTCCTGAACCTGATTCACCTACGAGGCCCAGTGTTTCACCTTTGTATATATTGAAGGTGACATCGTCAACGGCCTTAACATATGACTTTTCACCCAGCTGATTGCGAATATGGAAATATTGCTTTAAATTATTTACTTCTATCAATGTATTGCTGGCATTGCCGGCAGTATTGGGATTTTCCTTAGCCATTCTTCTTCACCTCCGCATTATTGTTTGCTCTTTTGTCATAAAGCCAGCAGGAGGTTTTGTGTCCGTCCGCTTCAACATGCTCTGCAGGCATATGACTTATGCAAACCTTAAGGCAGTTTTCACACCTTGGGGCAAAAGCACAGCCTTTTGGCAGATTAAGCAAATCTATAGGATTTCCTTTAATTGGAATAAGCTTTTCACCCTTTTTATTAAGATCAGGCAGGGAACGTATTAAACCCTTTGTATACGGATGACGGGGATTGTGGAATATGCTGTAGACAGAGCCCTGCTCAACTATTCTTCCGCCATACATAACTATAACGTCATCAGCCATATCGGCAACGATACCAAGATCGTGCGTTATAAGTACTATGGCCATTCCGGTTTTTTTCTGAATATCCTTCAGAAGCTCAAGAATTTGAGCCTGAATGGTTACGTCAAGTGCAGTTGTGGGTTCGTCAGCAATCAGAAGCTTGGGAGCACCTGCCAGAGCCATGGCAATCATGGCTCTCTGACGCATACCGCCTGAGAATTCGTGGGGGTATTGAGCTAAACGTTTTTCAGGTTCATTTATGCCAACCAGTGATAACAATTCTACTGAACCCTTTTTTATTTCTTCTTTTGATAATTTTCCATACTTGTGATAAAGGGACTCTGCAATCTGATTTCCTATAGTAAATACAGGATTCAGACAGGTCATAGGATCCTGGAAAATCATAGCTACTTCGTTACCTGCAAAATTCTGCTTCTCAGCTCTTTTCATTGCAGCTACATCCTTGCCGTCAAAAGTAATGCTTCCCCCGACAATTCTGCCGGGCTTATCAATAAGGCCCATGATTGAATATGACGAAACGCTTTTGCCGGAGCCGGATTCACCAACGATACCCAGAACTTTTCCGGGTTCGAGAGTGTAACTTACACCATTTACAGCCTTAACCTCACCGGCAGGCGTAAAAAAGGATACTTTTAAGTCATTTATTTTAAGTAATTCTTTACTCATAGTAATCTCCATTCCGCTGCTGTGCAGCGACTTAAATAGTAACAAAAACTGGCCTGCTGGTACTATTTTTTCATTCTTGGGTCAAGTGCATCTCTGAGTCCGTCTCCGAAGAGGTTCATGGACAATATAATGATACTGATGGTTACAGCAGGGAATAGAAGCATATAAGGGTATGAATATATACCTTTCAACGCCACCTGAGACAAGGAACCCAGTGATGCCATAGGTATGGAAACGCCTAAGCCAATGAAGCTGAGGAAGGATTCAACAAATATTGCTTCCGGTATTTTCAAAGTTGCAACTACAATAATCTGACCGATACAGTTAGGAATCAAATGCTTCAAAATGATATCCTTATTGCTGGCTCCAAGAACCTTGGCAGCCAGAACATATTCCTGTTCCTTCAGAGCAAGAATCTGTCCGCGTACTATTCTGGCCATATCAACCCAGTAGAGCAGTGCCAGAACGAAGAAAATACTGATCAATCCTACACCCAGTCCGCTGATGAAGGCCGGAGCATGTCCGGAGTTAACAAATTTATCTATAGGATCTTTAAGAACAACCTGCAGCAGTATAACAATAAGTATTGTAGGTACAGAGTAAACTATATCAACAATTCTCATCATAACAATATCAACCCATCCGCCGAGGAAGCCGGATATTGCACCGTACAATATACCAATAATTGAGATCATAATTGCGGCAACCACACCTACGGCGATGGATATTCTTGCACCTATCATTGTTCTTGTAAACAAATCTCTTCCAAGGCTGTCGGTTCCGAAAATATGCTGTGCATTGGGAGATAAGTTCTCACTGCCTTTATTTATCTGATCATATGCATATGGGGAAAGCATGGGTCCAATAATGGCTGCCAATATTACAAGTAAGATAACAATAAGTGATCCCATTGCAATCTTGTTGGCTTTTAGTCTCCTCCAGGCATCCCTCCAGTATCCAACTGACGGACGCATTACTTCAGCCATTGCCTTTTCACTGTCTGTGGCAGGCAAAAACAATTTACTATCCAGTATTTCTGAATTTTTCATATCTATCATTTGTTATCCACCTACCCTTATCTTGTAATGTTAATTCTTGGATCTACGAATCTGTATATTATATCAACTAGGAAGTTCATGAAAATCAACAAGGCACCAAAGAATATGGTAACACCCATAACGGTAGGATAATCCTTGGCAGTTATACTGGTGACAAAGGAACTCCCCAGACCGGGTACAGAGAAAATCGATTCTATAACAAAGGAACCTGTTAAGACACCAGCCACCATTGGACCAGCATAAGTAACAACAGGCAGAATACCATTTCTCAGGCCGTGTTTGAATATAACAACACGTTCCGACAGACCTTTTGCTCTGGCAGTCCGGATATAATCCTGATTAATAACATCAAGCATGGAGGAACGCATTAATCTGGTTATAAAACTCAGAGGGAAAAACGACAGCGCAAAGCCTGGTAATATAAAGCTTGACAAGGTGTCAAGCTGACTGACGGTAGGGAACCAATGGAGTTTAACTCCAAAGAGCACCATACTCACCGTTGCAACAACAAAGCTTGGTACGGCTATACCCACCGTGACTATCAGCATTATAAACCTGTCTGTACCGGTGTTCTTTTTCAGAGCACTGATTGTACCTAAAATGGTACCTATAACTATGGCGATAGCACTTGCAAAAAGACCGAGTTTTAAGGAGTAGGGGAACTTTCTTGCAATAATTTCATCAACATTCTGACCGGCAAGCTTTATTGACTCACCAAAATCACCATGCAGTATATTTTTTGCATACAGCTCATACTGAACAAACAGAGGCTTGTCCAGACCATATTTGGCTTCCAGATTAGCCAGAATTTCAGGAGTTATCTTTCTATCTCCTATAAATGGATTACCTGGTGTCAAATGCATTAAGAAAAATGTCAGTGTAAACATAATCCATAATGTAAGCAGCGAAACCAATAATCTTTTTAAAATATATTTAACCATATGACCTCCCGACTGCGACCCTATTAAACACAGCCTCAAATTTTTTTATATCTGTACTACTATATATATCTGTTTAAACGTAATGAGTTATACTTTCCGTTTAAACGTATGTATGTTCCTATAGTTTTTAAAATCAGATATTTGGACACATAAATACGGCCTATCTTATGATAAAACTCTAGCTTTTATTTCCATATTAAATAATTAATACAAATGTCGAAAAAACAAGAATATTGTATTACATTGTCGCATTATACTATAAAATGTAGGTGAATTCAATGATTTAATCCTTCCAATAAATCTACTAAATACCGAAATTATGCATATTTCAGACACACGACATATTTCAACAAAAATCGACACGTAGATTTGTTGAAAACGCTCATCATTAATGAAATACGTTAACACTTTAGTAAATTGATAGCAGAAATAATAGTGCAATCCTCCATATATGGTATATATTATTAATGTAAGGATTGATTATAATTTCAGTTGAAAGCAAAATTTGTGGTAATGAGTGAAAGTAAATAAGGATATAATTAATTGCTTATCAGATTTTTATGATATGATATTTTTAACAATAATATATATTGACATGAAAAGGTTCAATTTGTATACTATAACTGAGGACAAACGATTGCGCAAGGTAGGAAAATCCAGTCTGGAAAGCGCAACAAGGGAGGTCAAAGTGAAAAAGATAACCACAATAAATGATGTTGCCAGAGAAGCAGGTGTAGCCGCCTCAACTGTATCCAGAGTACTTGCCGACAGTCCTAGAATAAGTTCTGAGACCAAGGAACGTATTAATAAAATCATACAGGAACTGGATTATCATCCAAACATCCTTGCCCGATCTCTTGCAAGTAAAACAACCAACATAGTGGCAATACTTATTCCCGAACTGACAGAAAAAGCCTTCAGGCATCCTTTTTTTCCCGAGATCATCAGAGGTATTACTGCCATGGCGCATAAGTACTGCTACAATATCCTTCTTACCAGCGTCTCCGATGTAAAAGAAGAAAAGAAATATATAAAGGAACTCATAAACGGAGGTATTGTAAGCGGTCTTATCCTGCTTGCATCAAGAACAAAAGATCCCTGTATTGCAGAACTCAGAAAGTCGAAATTTCCGTTTGTTGTGGTAGGCAGGCCTCAAATAGAAGATGATGTAAACTGGGTGGACAATAACAATATGTCAATAGCATATGATCTTACCATGCATCTTATAGAGCAGGGTCATAAAAAGATAGCCTTTGTGGGGTTAACTCCTGAGTTTGTTGTTACAATGGACCGCTATGAAGGGTACAAACGTGCGCTTCAGGAAAGTGGAATAGAAATAGAGCCTGATCTTGTATTAAACGGCAAGTATATAGACGATGCAGGTTTTGAGCTTGCAAAGCAGCTCCCGGCCCCCCGTTTGGCCTATACGGCAGTTATTGCCTGCGACGACCTTTTGGCTTTTGGAATAATGAAATATTTAAATGAAAAGGGTCTGAAGATTCCTGATGACGTAGCTATTGCCGGGTTTAATAACTTCCCGCTTTGCGAGTATGTCACCCCCACCCTCACATCGGTAAAGGTAAACGAATTTGACCTTGGATCCAAAGCCTTCCAGATACTTTACTCAAATATAGAGGGAAATGTGAAAAGCTTTAACAGATCTATAATACCGGCAGAATTAATAATAAGGAAATCCACACAAAAACAATAAAGATTTGATTCAATAAAACAAAATAAGCACATACGTTGAAAGTATAAACGTATGTGCATTTTAAGACACGTTGCGCAAACGTTTGCCAATGTGAAATAAGCATTCAGGAGGATTTGATATATTTTATTATGACTGACAGACTGTCAGATAGAAAGAGAACAGCAATATTAAGGAAACCCGGAATACCTGAAATAGTTTACGGTATTCAATCAAATTTAAAATATTACTGATAATAGTCATTGTAATTAATCAAAAAATAAAGCAAATCTACATAGGAGTTGAAAATGAAGAATATTTTAAAACTTTTGGAAAGGCTGGAGAAACAAAAAATTAATCCTGCAAGGCCTTACTACATACCTGAAGCCTGGAACTATTTCGGTTTTACAGATTATGCAACTGATAATGACAGAGCCGGGGAAATAGTTGTTAATCCTTATGAGTTTTACTCGGAATGTATTGAAAAAAACATTATAGACAAAGCCGACAGGAAAAGAGATTACCTGATGGCTCTGGATATAAAGGCTGAGCACGCTGTTGAAGTTTCCGGCAAAACCGTGTACAGTATGCTGCCTCGGATGCTTACTGCCTGGGAGCATACAGAGAAAGGACATATCCATTCGGGAACCTTTTTGAAGTCCATATGCTACCTGCCTTATTTAAAAAGTCTTGGGGTTGATATAATATATCTTCTTCCTGTTTTTGAAGTGAGTGACATGTATAAAAAGGGCGAAAAGGCAAGTCCGTATGCAATTAAAAACATTTACAAGCTGGATGCCGATTTGCATGATCCTCTTGCAGGAGAGACTTTGGGGTTTCTGGAAACCGAATTCAAGGCTTTTGTTGAAGCCTGCCACATACTGAATATTCGTGTAATGGTGGACTTTGTTTTCAGAACCTTTTCCAGGGATAACGATCTGCTGGCACAGCACCCTGAATGGCTGTACTGGATTGACCTGAACTGTAATGAAACGTTTGCGGCACCAGGTCTGGAGGGTGAAAAAGAACTTATACTGATTGATGATAAATATCTTGAAGTACTATACAACAATTCAAAACTAAACGGGTACAAAGCCAGATTTACATATCCTCCAAACGTATTGGACAAAGAGAAATGGGAAAAAGTTTTACAAATACACAGAAATACCGGAAAGAATATTCTGAAGCTTGTGGAAGAGCATTTCGGTATAACCACAATGCCCGGCTTTTCAAATATGCTGAATGATCCGCAGCCGCCCTGGAAGGACGTGACGTACCCCAAATTTTACTTTGACTACGACTCAAGGGTAAGTAAATATATTGATGCGGCTGCACCGGACTTTCTTATGCAGGACGGGGTATCACTCAATAAATATCATGGAAGCATTAAAAATGAGACTATGTGGAGCTATACCGAAGGAGTAATACCTTATTATCAGCAGAATTATGGAATAGATGGAGCCAGGATTGACATGGGGCATGCCCTTCCTCCGGAATTGAACAAGAATATTATCCGGAGAACCAGGGAAAACAATAAAAACTTTCTTCTCTGGTCAGAGGAATTTTCTGTTGATAAGTCTCTGCAGGCGGCAAAGGACGGCTTCCACTTCATAAGCGGTTTTCTGTACGGCCTGTACAAGGAAACACAGGAACCCGGCTTCAACAAAAAGCTTCTGGAAGACGTACTTCTGCGGTCAAGTCTGCCTGTAGCGGCTGCCATGGAGACTCCGGATACTCCCAGATCGGCATATATTCACAATAATAAGAGACTGCTGGAGATAATAACCTTCATAAACGGGTTTATACCAAATAAAGTACTGTTTATCAATAACGGTCAGGAATTGATGGAATATCAGCCTATGAATCTTGGGCTTGACAATACTGAAGCAGGAAGATTTGTCCTTGATAAAAATGATCCGATGTACGGCAAGCTGGCCTTCTTTGATAACTATTACCTCAAGTGGACTTCGACAGAAAAGGCATGGATTGAAAGTATCATAAAAAAGGTTAATGCGCTGAACAAGGAATACAGCTCCCTGATTTCAGATAAAGCGAATTTCATTATGCCTGAAGGTTTTAATGAGAGCATGGTAACAGTGTTGATATACTTTAATCAAGGTGCAGGTAAAAATATAATGCTGCTTATCAACCGCAGCATCATAGATAGGCAGGAAATCAAAGTAAAGGATATGCTGCCTGCCGCATTTAACAGTAAGACAGGTAAGTGGGTAATAAAATATACAAATCAGAGCAGAACTGGATTGGACACAACGGAAAGCGTCAGCCTGCTTGAAGGAGAAATAATAGTTGCAGAAATGCAGCAGAGCTAATGAAAAGAAATAAATCAGTTTATTTCAAAAATATATAAATTGGGGAGCAATATTTGCTGCCCGGAAATGGAGAAATATATGTGCAAGGACCTTAAAAAAACCGCATATTTTTGTATGGAATTCGGATTGCATGAGGATTTTAAAATATATTCCGGCGGGCTGGGAATACTGGCCGGAGATATTTTAAAGGCGGCCAAAGACGGGAATTATCCAATGGTGGGAGTCGGAATGCTCTGGAGACAGGGGTATACTACACAGCTGATTGGTGATGATGGAACACCCTATGATTGTTATCCAGAGTACAGATATGATTTTCTTGAAGACGTAAATGTTGAGGTGGCTGTAGAAATCAGGGGAAGAACTGTAAAGTGCAAGGTGTGGAAATGCAACAAATATGGCAATGTTGACCTCTATCTTCTGGATACAAACATACCGGGGAACAGTGATTTTTATATAACCGGGCAGCTGTACGGCTGGTTCTCCGAAGAAAGAATAGCTCAGGAAATGGTGCTTGGCATAGGAGGAGTGAGAGCATTGCAGGCTCTGGGTATTGAAGTGGAGGTATACCATTTTAATGACAGCCATCCTGTAATTGCAGGTATTGAGCTCATATCACAAAAAATGCAGAACGATAATCTTTCCTTTAAAAATGCATGGAAGTCAGTAAGAGAACAAATAGTATTTACAACACATACCCCGGTAACTGCGGGTAATGAAGTACATGAGCATGCCTTGCTGGAATATATGGGTGCGTATAATGGCCTTACTTATAAGGAAATGTGCCAGCTGGGAGGAGATCCTTTCAGTATGACCGCAGCGGGACTCAGGCTGTGTAAAAAAGCCAATGCAGTTGCTGAGCTGCATTGTGAAACTGCAAAAAAGATGTGGAAGGACATAGACGGAGCTGCCGGAATAATTGCAGTAACCAATGGGGTTCACAATGGAACCTGGCAGGAACAGAGAATTATCAGCACTCTGGAAGACGGTAACTCACTCTGGGGGGCGCATTTTGAAGTTAAAAAAGATATGATCGAGGAGATCTACAGAAGAAATGGTGTCAGGCTGGACCCCGATGTTTTGACCGTGGGTTTTGCAAGAAGAGCTGCACCATATAAAAGAGGTGACCTTATATTCGGGAATAAGGAAATTATTGAACCTTTACTGAGTGAGGGAAAGCTTCAGATCATATTTTCTGGGAAAGCGCATCCCAATGACCTTACAGGTAAAGGAATAGTGGCAAACCTTTATGCCATGTCTGTTAAATACCCCGGTAGTATCATATTCCTACAGAACTATGATATGAAAATAGGCAAACTATTGACCAGAGGCTGTGATGTCTGGCTGAATAATCCTGTCAGACCTATGGAGGCCTGTGGTACTTCAGGTATGAAGGCTGCAATGAATGGTGTCCTCAATCTCAGCGTACTTGACGGCTGGTGGCCGGAAGGCTGTGTACATGGGGAAAACGGCTGGCAGATAGGTGATGGCTATGAAGGGCCGGATGCTCTTGAAGTAGACTCAAAATCACTTTACGGGACACTTCTTGAAGAGGTACTCCCAATTTTTTATCACAACAGGGAGAAGTGGATCAGAATGATGCAGGCCAGCATTAAAATGTCATCGGTAAAATTTTCGGCAGCACGTATGGTTTCCGATTACTATAGTTTAATGTACTAAAGTAAAAAAACCAATAGGAAAGTAAAAAAAACGTAATTACCATAATTATACAATGACACAGCTTTAATCCATTTAACCTGCAATGTAAATATAACTGAAAAAATTATTTAATTCCTACAGGCTTTTCACCGGAAAAGCCTGTTTTTGTTGCGCTTAAAGACAGGTAAAAAATATGTAACAAACCTCAAATTTGTCATGTAGTAATCGCTTTGTAAATTTTATAACATTAAAATGAATCACAGGAACTGAAAAATATGAAACAGACCAAGGCTGGATATGGGAGGACAATATGCTGCAAACTTCTTTGCAAAGACCAAATGAATATAAGCAGAAAAGTGAATTGAAGAGTAAGTTAAAAAGACAAAGGGCAATTCTTATGCTGTTAATCCCGGGAGTTGTATGGTACCTCATATTTAAATACGCTCCCATGGCAGGTGTTATTACAGCTTTCACCGATTATGGGACAAAGGCTGACATATCTTTTATAGGTCTTGATAATTTCAGGCAGCTGTTCGGCTCGCCGGGTTTCTGGGGAGCATTCAGGAATACCCTGCTCATCAGCCTTTATAATCTGTTGTTTTATTTCCCTTTACCGATAATACTTGCCCTGTTAATGAATGAAGTAGTAATACTGAGGATAAAAAGAGCAATCCAATTTATTGTTTATATACCTCATTTTTTCTCCTGGGTTGTAATCGGAGCCATTTTTTCAATGGTGCTGTCTCCAAGTAATGGCTTTGTAAATCATATAATCACATATTTTGGAGCAGAACCTCAATATTTCATGGTCGATCCCAAATGGTTCAGATCCATTCTGGTGAGTTCGTATATATGGAGGGATGTAGGTTATGGAACAATCATTTACATAGCTACAATATCTTCAATAGATGAACAGCTGTATGATGCTGCAACCGTTGATGGTGCAGGGTACTGGGGAAAGCTTCTGTATGTTACTCTTCCGTCTCTGAAAAGTACCATAGCAACGGTATTGCTGCTGACAGTTGCACGTATTCTTCTCATATTCGAACAGGTACTGGTTATGTATGTTCCTCCGGTATACAGCGTAAGTGAGGTTTTAACCACATATTCCTTTACCGAAGGTCTTCTGAACGGAAATATTGGTTATGCAACGGCAGTAAGTCTTTTTACGGCAGTAATAAGCGCAGTTCTAGTTATAGGCTGTAACAAGGCAAGCAAGAGATTCCTCGATGAGAGTATTTTGTAACGATTTTTCGAAGAACGTACTCGTTCTTTTAACCTATGAGTTATAGACCTGTACGAGAGGGTGATGGAACTATGAAAAATATTGGAATAGGAAGAAGAGTATTTGTTGTAGGTAACGGTTTATTTTTGATACTGGTAAGTTTGATTGTTTTAATACCTCTGTTATTTGTAATTTCCACTTCTGTTTCACCTGATGAAATTGTAGCCCGGGAGGGTTATGTACTGATTCCCGAGTCGGTTACCTTTGCCAACTACCTTGCAATTTTTAATAGCGGGTATATGCCTGCTTTCTATAATTCATTATTTGTTACCATCAGTGCCACGCTGTTTTCAATGGCAATGACACTGATAATGGGTTATGCGTTGGCGCAGAAGGATTTATTGGGTAAGAATTTCCTCTTGAGATTTGTTGTGGCTACCATGGTTCTTGATGCAGGAATCATACCCTTTTATCTTGTCGTAAACAAGCTGGGCCTCATAGACAGCTATCTTTCGCTGATAATACCCTCTGCAATATCAACCTACAATCTCATTCTGATGAAAAACTATATGGCATCCATACCGGAGAGCCTTATGGAATCGGCAAGACTGGATGGGTGTTCTGAAATAGGGATACTTGTAAAAATAGTCATTCCGGTATCCATTCCTATAATAGCGGCAGTAACGCTATTCTATGCAGTAGCCCATTGGAATACATATCTGCATGTTGTAATGTTTATTAATGACAGCAGTAAATATACTCTTCAGATTTTACTCCGGCAGTTGATATTCCAGTCCGAGTCTGCCATATCTTCAGTATCTGCACTTAACAACTTTAAAATGGCTGTAATGATTATGACAATGCTTCCGGTGCTTATTCTCTATCCTTTCATACAAAGATACTTTATTTCAGGTATCATGCTGGGATCTGTAAAAGGATAGGTGTGACACGCTCTGACCCTATAATTAAGGCATGATTATTTAATCATGCCCAAAAGAAAGGGGTAGAACAAATGGTTAAAATCAGAAAAGTGATTGCGCTGGTGCTGGTAGCTGTAATGGCTCTGACTATGTTTGCAGGCTGCGGCGGAGAAAGTAAGGAAACTGGTGCTGCAGATAGTTCAAAGGCTGCTGACAGTTCCACAGCTGCCGATACAGGAGCACAACAAACCGATACTCCGAAGGAAAAGGTTAAATTATCCTTTTTCCTTTCACAAACAGGATGGGGTGGAGAAGCTGTTGATCCCGAACTCATGGCAGAGGTAGAAAAGGTTATAGAGGAAAAAACCAATACCGACCTGGAAGTAATAGCACCTCCTCAGAGCAGTTACAATGATAAACTTAATGTTGTTCTTTCATCAGGACAAATACCTGATATTTATGCAGTAAGAAAAGCAATGGACAATATCCATGTAATGGCATCAAGAGGTTATACAATGCCTCTGGATGATTTGATCAAGAACACTCCTGAAATAACCTCCCTGGTTGATCAGAAATATCTTGATTATCTGAAGGTTGATGGAAAGCTCCAGGGTATTCCAATGTATGTTCCTCTGTCAAAATTCATATGGCTCAGAAAAGACGTAATGGATGCAAATGGAGTTAAACTGTCCGAAACTCCTACTACTGACGAATTCTATAATGAGATGAAGAAGCTTGTCGGAAAGGGAGTAATACCATTTACTTTTGCAAAATTCCTTGATAATCTGCCATTTTTCTTTAATCCGTTCGGAGCTTATTACGGAATAGGTGAAAAGGACGGCAAGTATATTGACGGCTTCAATACGCCGGAGGCTAAAGAGGCCCTTGCGTATGTCGCCAAACTCTATAAGGATAAGATCTGGGATCAGGAATTCCTGACAAACGAAAATGCTACAATCAGAGAAAACCTCTTCTCCGGAAAAGCTGCTTCAACTCTGGACTACTACAACAGATATATTTATTTTAGTACAGAGGCGGAAAAAGTTAAAGCTCCGACCGAGTTCGTCCCAGTATATGAGCTCAAAGGACCTAACGGCAATGGCGGTAACCTCTATGAGGCAATTCAGGACGCTCTGTGCATATCTGCCAAATCAAAGGTGGCTGACAGGGCACTGGAAGTAATAAAATACTATGTATTTACAGAAGAAGGGGTTAAGCTCAGATGTCTTGGTGTAAAAGACAAGCATTTTACAATTGAGAATAATGTCATCACTCCTGCAGAAAAGGCTAAGAATTCAGGTTATAAATGTGATGTAAATCAGTTCTATCTCTACTATCCTCAAATTAAGGATTTCGGATTCAAGTGGGGAGATACCGTAGAGAAGTTGATTCCTCAGCAGATTAAGTATAATGAAGAGACTAATAAACACCTGGGACCCAAGTATTCAATCCCAAGTAACAAGTCTGATTTATATAACAAGAACCTAAGTGCTTACAAGAAGAAAATAGATGAAATTTCTTCAAAAATAATAATGGGTTCAGCTACAATCGAAGACGGCTATAAGGAATATGAAGCCTTCTGGAAGAGCATCAATGGTGACGAAATGCTGGCACAGCTGAATAAATAGGCTGTCAATGAACTGCCAGGAATTTTAAGAATAAACCCGAAATATAACAGCCATAAGAGTCTGCAGACACAGGAATACTGCCATCCTGTATCTGCCGGCTTTTTGGCTGTTTAAAATAAAGTACTTTAGCTGTTGAAGCAGGGGGAGCTTTAAATGGGAGAAAATCTGAACGGAAGTCAGATTAATACTGATTTTAAAATATTTGCTACCGAGAAGAAAATAATTGTGTATTTTTTTCTGATAGTAATAGCAATATTTTTTATGTTTAACTCACTTTTTTACAGACTTTATACTTCCAATATAGAGCAGATAGTTATCCAGGAAAGCAAAAGCAATGTTAAAAAGACACTGGAATATACTGATATGATAGTAGAAGGTATGGAATACACGGCAGATGTTATTCAGAACAATCAGCTGATACAGCAGCAGGTTGACCCCGCCCAGCAAAGCAATACCCCCAGCTACCGTCTAAATTCGGACATTATAAATACCCTCCAAAGCATACTGACCAATTCGGTTAAAAGTGCAGCCTCTATTGATCTGTATCTGAATAAAAACAGTAAGCTGTATACCAGTGATTATGGAGTTTTCTCCTATTTAAAACCCAATAACAAAAACTATTTTCAAAAGCTCCAGCTGGATGAAAGAAGATTTGTCCTAACAAACAAATACAGACAAAAACTTAATTTTATTAAAGACAGGAATTATGAGCAGATTACTCTAATCAGACCTTTGTATGTATTGGCCACAGGAGCTAAAGCCGGCACACTTGCCGTAAACTTTGACAAATACTATTTGAATAATATTATTAAGAGCGATTCGGAAGCAGGTTCACTGGTTCTGGACGATGCCGGTAATATTATTGCTTCAGCTGTACCCGAGAATAAAGGATATCCCGGCACTATAGGAAATGATATAAAAAAACTGACTGGAGGCAGCAAAGGGGAGGGCCTTCAAAAAGTGGGAAAGCAGGAATATATTCTTGTTTACGATACATCCCAGTATACCGGCTGGAAATTTGTGAACTTTGTTCCTGCCAATACCTCCATGAAGCAGATGTCCCAGCTGAGAGACTATATTCTGGTGCTGTTTCTAATAATGAATATCCTGTCAGCATCTATGCTGGTTGTATTACT
>JAQSXC010000237.1 GCA_029266335.1 Eubacterium sp.
TCCAAGTTCAAAAAAGATGGCGACAAGTTTGGCTCTAAATTTAGTCGTGACGATAAGAAGGGGACCGGCTTCAGTAATGATAGAAAAAACAGCAAAGACTGGAAGGACAATAAAGACCGTAAAGACAATAAAGATGAAAAACCCGGTAAAATCAAGTTTGTTGGCAAACCTCCAAAAAATCTGAAACCTTGGGAGCGCAAGCCAAAGCCGGGACCAAAGAGTGGCAAATAGAGAAACTAACAAGAAGCGTTATTTAGCATTTAATGGGTAAAAAGCTGTATGAGTAAAGATAAAAATATTATAAAACTACTCAGAGTATTCTTGTGAGAAATTTATCCATATCCTGTTGAAAGCCAAACATATGTACGATAGAATTTATATATGTAAAGTATATTTATGGAAGGGGATAAATTTGATATTAGCCCTAAAAGTTAGACTTGAGCCTAATAAAAAGCAATTGTCCAAACTGTTTCAAAGTGCAGGGGTAGCTCGGTGGGCGTACAATTGGACGCTTGCAAAGCAGGAAGAAAACTTAAAAAACGGTGGCAAGTTTATAAAGGATGGGGATTTAAGAAAAGAATTGACCCCTTTAAAGCAAACAGAAGAATATAAGTGGCTTGGCAACTATAGCAACAATATAACAAAACAAGCTGTAAAGGATGTTTGTGATGCATATTATATGTTTTTTAAAAAGCTGTCTGATAAGCCCAAATTCAAGAGTCGAAAGAAAGGTACTCCTAAATTTTACCAGGATACTGAAAAAATAAAATTCAAAGACGGTAAAGTTAGGTTTGAAAAGATAGGCTGGATAAGGCTTTCTGAAAAAGAAAGGATACCAGAAAATGCAAGATACAAAAACCCAAGAGTAAAGTTTGACGGTATTCATTGGTATATATCAGTAGGAATTGAGACAGAGCAGGAGCAAGTGGAATTAACAGGTGTAAGTATCGGTATTGATGTTGGATTAAAGGATTTAGCTGTATGTTCCAACATAGATAATCCATTTAAGAACGTCAACAAAACAAAAAAGGTAAAAAAGTTAGAGAAGAAGCTGTGTAGGTTGCAACGAAAAGTTTCAAACAAATATGAGAAAAACAAAGAAGGGAGAAGTTACGTTAAAACAAATAACATTTTAAAACTTGAAAAAAACATTAGAAAAGTACACAAATGTCTTGATAATATTCGTACTGACTATAGGCACAAAGTAACTACTGAGATTGTGAAAACCAAGCCATCAAGGATAGTTATAGAAAGCCTCGACGTTAGCAGTCTGATGAAAAACAAGCACTTATCCAAGAGTATACAGCAACAAGGATTATTTGAACTTAGCAAACTCATTCAGTATAAATCCAAAAAACAAGGGACTGAATTTGTCAAAGCCGATAAATGGTATCCTTCATCTAAGATTTGTTCAGTTTGTGGTCACGTGAAAACAAAACTGTTACTATCTGAAAGGGAATTCAAGTGTGAATGTTGCGGTGCTGTGATAGACAGGGATAAGAACGCTAGCATTAATCTATCAAGATATGCAGTCTCGAAAGAGACATTAGTATCATAAGGCACTTAAACGAATTATGATATTGTGTACCGTGAGTTACACGGGAATTTAAGCCTCTGGAGCGTCACATCAAACGATATTAGGTTCGCCGAGGTCGGATGCGTTGAATGAGGAAGTAAACATAAACTTTTTATAATGTTTTTATAGAGTTTTATAAGTTTTACGTAACGGGCCGGGCAATATGCAGTCGACGTCAATTCCAAAAGCATGGGAAGGTGTTCTGGGGGCAGCCAGTTTTATACCTGTAACAAGTATAAAGGCTATTGAGCGTTATCGAAATGCGGAATGGTCAAAAGGACTCAGCATACATGAAGCTTTTGAAATGGTATATATAAAATCCGGTGAGGGTCAGTTTGAAATAGGAAACCAGAATGTGACGGTAGGTTCCAATGACATAGTTATAATCAAACCCCATCAGCACCACAAGCTTAATGTTACAACTGAAGGCGGCTGTGATTTCATAGTGCTGTATTTCAAATTTATGAATCCGTCAAACCTGGTGTTGTCCGAAACCTCTCTGGAGGACTTTATAAATTTCGTAAGCGGAAAAGATTCCGGTGCTTTTATAAAACTGAAGGTAAGCCAGAAGAATGATATTATTGTGCTTTTAAACAGAATATTAAAGGAAAAAGCCAGTGATCAGCTTGGCAGCGAGCTGCTGGATTATCTTATGTTAATGGAACTGTTTGTGTTGATTTCCAGGGCACTAAAGGCTGAATGGGAAAACAGTATAAAAAATAAAAGTCCAAAAATAAAGGAACTTATGCAATCAGCCATTCAGTTTGTTCATAACAACTATGAAAGAGAAATTTCCATAACTGATATAGCAAAGTACGTATTCTTAAGCCCCAGCTATTTTACACGGGCATTTAAGGAGGATACCGGACTGAGCCCCATGCAGTACCTTTTGAATATTAGAATCAAACGGGCCTGTGAGCTTTTGGAGGAGACTGACATGAAAGTGGGTGAAATTGCCCACAGTGTAGGGTTTTCCAACCAACAGAGATTCAATGATATGTTTAAAAAACAGACAAATATGACACCGATGCAGTACAGGAATTCGTCAAAAAACATTCATAATTAATAAAAATAACGGTAAATAACATGAAGAACACTTTTTAAGCTTATTGTATAATGATTTCAAGATAAGACATAAAGGTGTTTTTTATTTATTTTAAATTATTTATAGATAGGTTCTGTAATTTATTTTTATTTAAATTTATTTATTAGGCATTTATGAATATGAGGAGGTTAACAATATGGGAATGACTATGACACAAAAAATCCTTGCAGCCCATGCGGGATTGGATTCAGTAACAGCAGGACAGCTGATTAAAGCAAAATTGGATATGGTTTTGGGTAACGATATAACTTCACCTGTTGCCATAAAGGAATTTGAAAAAGTTGGGGTGGACAAAGTATTTGACAAGAATAAAATATCCATTGTTCCTGACCATTTTACTCCAAACAAGGACATCAAATCTGCTGAACAGGTTAAGATTTGCAGAGAGTTTGCAAAGAAAATGGGAATTGTAAATTTCTTTGAAGTTGGACAAATGGGTGTTGAGCATGCACTGCTTCCCGAGAAAGGCCTGGTTGTACCCGGTGATGTAGTAATCGGAGCAGATTCGCATACATGTACCTATGGAGCGCTTGGAGCTTTTTCCACAGGTATCGGAAGTACTGACATGGCAGCTGGTATGGCAACAGGAGAAGCCTGGTTCAAGGTGCCGGAAGCCATTAAATTCGTTCTGAAAGGGAAGCCGCAGAAATGGGTTGGCGGTAAGGATGTAATTCTTCATATCATCGGGATGATAGGTGTTGACGGCGCCCTTTATAAGTCAATGGAATTTACCGGAGACGGAGTAAGTGCACTTTCCATGGATGATAGATTTGCAATGGCAAACATGGCTATCGAAGCAGGCGGTAAGAATGGAATATTCGAAGTTGATGAAAAGACGGTGGAATATGTAAAAGAACATTCACTTAGATCCTATGAAGTATATAAAGCAGATGAAGATGCAGATTATTCAGAGGTTTTTGAAATAGATCTGGCTTCAATAAAACCGACAGTGGCATTCCCCCACCTTCCTGAAAATGCACGGACAATTGACAATGTAGGAAATGTTAAAATAGATCAGGTTGTCATAGGTTCATGTACTAACGGAAGAATTGAAGATATGAGAGTTGCTGCAGAAGTACTGAAGGGTAAAAAAGTGCATGAAGATGTGCGCTGCATAATCATTCCTGCAACTCAGAAGATCTGGAAGCAGGCAATGAATGAAGGGCTGTTTGACATATTTATTGAAGCAGGAGCTGCAGTAAGTACACCAACCTGCGGGCCTTGCCTGGGTGGACACATGGGAATACTGGCAAAGGGAGAGAGAGCAGTTGCTACTACAAACAGAAACTTTGTAGGCCGAATGGGACACCCTGAGAGTGAAGTGTATCTTGCCGGACCGGCTGTTGCAGCAGCATCGGCTATAGCTGGAAAAATAGCAGGACCTGACCAGATCTGATATAAAATTTGACTATATTACATGAATATATAATGCACAGTAAAAGAGAAATTTTTATCTGTGTAAGAGAGGGGAATAAATTATGAACGCTAAAGGTAAGGTTATTAAATATGGAAATAACGTTGATACAGATGTAATAATACCTGCAAGATATTTGAATACAACTGATCCTGCCGAACTTGCAAGCCACTGTATGGAGGATCTTGACGAAAAGTTTACCTCCAGAGTTCAAAAGGGAGATGTGATGGTAGCAGGCAGGAATTTTGGCTGCGGCTCTTCAAGAGAGCATGCGCCTATAGCTATTAAGGCTTCGGGAATATCCTGTGTAATAGCAGAAACTTTTGCAAGAATATTTTACAGAAATGCTATAAATATCGGACTTCCCATCATTGAATGCCCTGAAGCAGCTCAGGATATCAAAGATGATGATGTGGTTGAAATAGACTTTGACAAAGGTCTGATAACTAATATTACAACCGGTAAAACCTACCAGGGGCAGCCTTTCCCGGAATTTATGCAGGAATTGATTGCTGCAAACGGACTGGTTGAATATATTAAAAAATCATTGGTGAAATAGATAACAAAATGAATGTTAAGAGGGCTTAGTATATTAAGTTCATATTAAAGCATAAATTGTCAATACGGGAGGACAACTTGCCTCTTACACAGATGTTTTGTCAGAAATGGAGATAATTATGGATTATAAAATTACTGTTTTGCCCGGTGACGGCATAGGCCCTGATATAATAGAAGAAACTCTTCAGGTTTTGAAACTAATAGGAGAAAAATACGGACATAACTTTCAGCTAACAGAAGCTGATATGGGTGGAGTAGCCATAGACAGACATGGTGTACCCCTTCCGCAGGCAACAATAGATGCCTGCAAAAACAGTGATGCAGTTTTGCTTGGTGCTGTTGGCGGGCCAAAGTGGGATACACTTCCGGGGCATTTAAGACCGGAAGCGGGACTGCTGGGAATAAGAGCAGCGCTTGGACTCTACGCAAACCTTCGTCCCGCTATTATCTACAGTGCTTTGAAGGACGCTTCACCGCTCAAGTCTGAAATAATAAGCAACGGCATAGATATAATGGTTATACGGGAGCTTACCGGCGGTATCTACTTTGGTAAAAGAGGCAGACTTGAGACAGAAGGCGGAGAATCAGCATACGATACTGAAATGTACAGCAAAGCAGAAATAGTCAGAATCGCAAAGGTCGGCTTCGAAACAGCGATGAAGCGTGGAAAAAAGCTGATGTCTGTAGACAAGGCAAATGTATTGGAAAGCTCAAGATTATGGAGACAGGTTGTGGAAGAGGTTGCAAAGGAATATCCTGAAGTGTCCTTAAGCCACATGTATGTTGATAATGCAGCGATGCAGCTGGTTAGAAATCCTGCGCAATTTGATGTAATCCTTACAAGCAACATATTTGGAGATATATTGTCTGATGAGGCATCAATGATTACAGGATCGATAGGAATGCTTCCGTCTGCAAGTCTGGGTTCTACCAAACTCGGCCTATATGAACCAATTCACGGTTCTGCACCTGACATAGCAGGTCAGGATAAAGCTAATCCTATTGCTACTATTCTTTCACTGGCTATGATGCTCAGATACTCTCTTGACCTGCCGGCTGAAGCCGACGCCATTGAGAGTGCAGTAGTGAGAGTGCTGGATAAGGGCTACAGAACCGGTGATATAGCTTCAGCCGGAACAACGGTAGTGGGCACAAAGGAAATGGGCAAAATCATAAGGGCGGAGCTTCAGTAAAATATCAAAGCGTGAGGTCGAAGATTTTTGAGCTGATGGATTTGTTTTGTGGCAAGGCAAAGCCGTGTAGCAATGCTTTGTGCCTTGCAAACGGCTT
>JAQSXC010000238.1 GCA_029266335.1 Eubacterium sp.
GGCAGTAATTCAGGGCATTCTGAACAGCATAGGCAAATTCAGCGGTGAAAAGGAATTGAACTGCGGTGCCTGCGGATACCCTTCCTGCAGAGAAAAGGCAATTGCCGTTTATTTTGGAAAGGCCCAGGTTCATATGTGTCTGCCCTATATGAGGGAAAGAGCCGAGTCTATTTCAAATATCATAATTAATTATACTCCTTATGCTATTTTTGCTCTGGATAAGAACCTGAACATACAGGAAGTAAATAAATCTGCAAAAACCATGTTCAAGCTTGGTGCCAGAGACGTAGAGGGCTTAAATATAGGTGAAGTGTTGAATTGCGATATGTTTGTAAAGGTTATGGAGACCGGAGAAAACATTTACGATGAAAAATATGTTTATGAAGATTTCAATATGTTTGTTAAACAATCTATTGTTCATGTAAGTAAACATAATACTTTAATTGTCATTATCAATGATATTACCGATGAGGAGGCGCAAAGACAAAAAATCTTTGAGAGCCGTTCACAGAATATTGAAATTGCACAAAAGGTTATGGAAAAACAAATGAGAGTTGCACAGGAGATAGCCAGTCTTCTTGGTGAGACTACGGCTGAAACGAAAGTTGCCCTGACAAAACTCAAAAAATCATTAATGTCAGAGATGGGTGAGGCCAATTGAGCCTGTATATAGATGTAAATTATGAAAGTTTAAACAAGTATAGGGAAGAGCTGTGCGGAGACAAGGTTGAAATAATCAGAAGCTCCGACTCTGTGGTTGTAGTGCTTGCTGATGGTCTTGGAAGCGGTGTTAAGGCAAATATTCTGGCCACCCTGACCTCCAAGATAATTGGTACAATAATGTCAAACGGTTTGGATATAGATGAAGCTGTTAACACTATAGCAAGTACCCTGCCGGTATGTAAGGAGAGAGGAGTAGCCTATTCAACCTTTTCCATAATACAAATATTCAATAACGGTGAAGGCTATCTTGTGGAATTTGACAGTCCTTCAGTTATGCGCTTAAGAAAAGGTAAACTGCTTGAGCTTAATAAGGAAAGCCGTGAGGTAAGCGGAAAATTGATTCATGAAGCAAGATTTACCGTTAGTCCTGACGATTTATTTGTTATGATAAGCGATGGGGTTATTCATGCAGGTATAGGTCAGACCCTTAACCTTGGCTGGCAATGGAATAATGTAAGTGAATATGTCCAGAAAACCTACAAGAAGGATATGTCCTCAAAGGCTATAGCAAAGCTGCTGTTAGCTGCCTGTGACAGCCTCTATTCCAATGAACCCGGGGATGATACAACTGTAGTTGCCCTTAAAGCAAAAAAACCAATTAAGCTCAATCTAATGATCGGGCCCCCCGTTGACTCTCAAAACGACACGGATATAGTTACAAGATTTATAAACAGAGAAGGCAAGAAAGTAGTATGCGGGGGTACAACCTCTCAGATTGTTGCACGTATAACAAAAAAAGAAATCAAAACTTCCATCGAATATTTTAACCCGTCAGTTCCACCGACTGCCGAAATAGAAGGCATTAATCTGACAACAGAAGGAGTTTTGACACTTAGAAATACGCTGGAACTGTTGAAAACCTGTGTTTCACCTGAAAGTACCATGAGTGATTATCTTAAGCTCAACAAAAAGGACGGAGCTTCAAAATTGGCCAAAATGCTTCTTGAGGAAAGTACCAGCATATATTTCTTCATAGGTCAGGCTATAAATCCTGCCCATCAGAATCCGGAATTTCCGCTTAATATGGGACTTAAATTCAAGCTGGTTGAAGAAATTGCCGGTTTGTTAAGGCAGGCAGGCAAGCATATAACTATTGAATATTGTTAATTGTAAACATTATAATCAATACCTGAGGAGGCAGTTATGGGGTTGCGAACCATACATCTAAAACTTCATAAGCCCAGCACAATAAAGAAAAACATAATTAATAAAGCATTTATTAATTATAATAATGCCTACAATTATTTACTGAATAAAGCCTATTCGGAAATAGAAAAAATCGAAAGCGATTATAAGTCACCAAAAGGTACCTATAGTACCCTGGGGCTTTCCAAGTGGATAGACAGTGATTTGTCAGCAGAACTGAACAAATTTGACATACAACCTTTTAAGGATTCCCTGAAGCTGGACTTCGGAATGACCTTGGCCAGCTACTTTGTACAAAGGAAAACAAATCCTTCAATGCCGTTTCCCGGTTTTAAACACGAGAGAGTGTCATGGGGGGATAAGCTGAGACCTATATATTTCTGCAGATACGATACCAAAAGAAGTTTTTGTCTTTTGTACGACAGGGAAAACGGCAAGTTTTTTGCCAAGCTCTTTTTAATGAATATCAGCAATGGGAAGGTTAGAAACAATAATAATTTTTCCAGAGCCTTAAACTATATATCAAAAAACGATGAACCTGTTAAAGCACTAAAGAAGGAAACCTTTATCATAGTTCCCCTGTCCTTCGGCAAATGGCAGCTGAAAATGCTTGAACAGGCAGTTGAGCAGCCTGAAATACTGAGAACGGCACGATTGTTGTTTAAAGATAATGCTTATTATCTAAGTCTCAGCATTGATTTACCCGATGATGAAGAAATTTCAACCCATACTTTTCTCGGAGTAAGCAGAGGCATTGAAAATGCTGTTAATTATACCGTTGTGGACAATCAGGGTCATTTAGTACTCAATGGTACTTTAGACAGTAAAAATGAAGTAAATCCTTCTGAACAAAAAACAGGCTTATACAATATGGCAAATGAAATTGTAGAAATAGCTGTAAGGAATAAATCCATGGTAGTCCTGCAAAATCTTACAGGAAAGGGAGATAAGCTTAGCTGGTATGAAGAAGGAAATGTGATTAAACCGTTTTTTGGCTGCCGGCAGTATAATGATCTTGTCAGAATACTGGACTACAAGCTTCCTCAAAAAGGCCTGCCTGATCCTGCAAAAGTGAGCTCTGTTGATATATTCCACAGATGCAGCATTTGCGGCAGTAATACCAAGAAAAACAGGTTCTCAAAAACCATGTTTATCTGTACTACCTGTGGCTTAAGCAGCAATCTGGACAGCCTGGGCAGCTATAACCTGTCTGCCAAGCTTATAAAGTACCAGAATACACCGCTCAAACTTAAGGCCAGAAGAACCACGGACGGCATGTACCTGTATAACGGGCTGATAGGACTTGATTTATTTGTACCCAGATATGAAAATCCTTTTGACAGTCTTAAGGAAAGAATAAAAGAAATATCTGAATCAATTGAAGAGTATACAAATAATAAAAAGCTTAATATAAAGGACGTTAGCAGTATAATAGAAAAATTAAAGAGCCATGATTTTACCAATATAGAGATTATATAAAATAAAAACTATTTAATTTTTTATACTTAGTTATAAGTCTTGTTTTAATTTAGTAAAAGATAATTTTCAATTTATAAATGTTTTGTGCTTTTGCTACCGCACGTAGCCTGCAGAGCAGGCTTAAACATGCCAAAGTATGTTGAAAAAGTGTAGCTATCTAACTTATGAAGCCGAATCAGCTTGCCTGATCCGGCTTCATTTAATTTTATTTGCTGTTTGATATTGTTTTTGATATTATAAAGTTGAAGTTGAGCTTAATTTACAATTAAGGAATCATGGGAGATACAATGTTGATTTGTAACCGGGAAAAACGTTTTCTTAATAAGGTGAATGAAAGTAAAATTCACAATACTCTTAAAAAAATGAGCTTTAAATCAAAACTGATATTTTCCTTCATATTCATTTCTATTATTCCTATTTTACTGGTACAGTCAATATCCTACTTTAATACTACTTCTGCAATGAGAGAAAACGTTAATGAGCTTATCACCTACAATCTTGCTCAGACTGAAAAGAATTTAAATACAACTCTTAATTCCTATATGGATATTCTCTATCAGATATATACCGATGACGAAATAATAGAGCTTGTCAAAAAGATAAATGAGGAGTCGGAAAGTGCAATGGAAATCAGTCTTCTCCGTGACAGGCTGAGCCGGTTGACCAATTCAAAGGAAGGGATCAGAAGCATAGCCATACTTTGTTCGGGAGGAAAAGCAGCATTTTATGATACTCTGACAGCTTCTTCACTTGACAGCTCCTGGATGAATAAAAACTTTGACAGGACCGGATTCTATTCTGAAATAACTGCCAGCAAAGGCTCTGTTTTAATACCTACCTCATTTGCGTCGCAGCTGGGGGATAAGAAGTATTATCTGTTTCATATAGCCAATAAAATGGTGGACTTTAATGATATCAGAAAGGCTGCAATTGGTGTTATTGTAATAAGTATAGACGAGGATATAATTTATAAAGCCTGCAATGAGGTAGAAACCAATAATTCTGTAAAAAAAGGTGTAAAGAGTGTTAATTTCATAGTTGATGGAAACGGATATATTGTTTCTTTTCCTGACAAAAATCTTGTGGGTACCAGTATTTCAGCGAATAATACTGATGCGTTAAAGGTGCAGGATGACAAATATGCTGCTGCTGCCCGTAAAATATCATTTTTTGATGCAAATTCCATTATAACCAACACTTTAACCAGCGGAAAAAATGGCTGGACTATAGTGAATGCCGTTGATCAGAGCTATCTTTTCAGCAAGGTATATATGACACAGAGATTGACCATAACCTTCGGGCTGTTGGTTTTACTTTTTTCGATAATTGCAATATTCTATGTTACCAGAAATTTCTCGGGTTCAATCGGAAAAATACTGCAGGCAATGAAATCGGCCCAGGAGGGTGAGCTGTCGGTAAGAGTGGAACTTGATGATGACGGAGACGAAATGTCGGCCATTGCTGCCAGATTTAATAAAATGATATTCAAAATAAATAAGCTGGTGGAAGAGGTCAAGGATGCCACCTTTAAACAGAAGGAAGCCGAGATAAGAGCGCTTGAGGCGCAAATCAATCCGCATTTTCTTTATAATACGCTTGACGCTATAAACTGGATGGCAATTGAGAAGGAGGAGCATGAAATAAGTAATATGCTTAAATCGCTGGCCCAGATATTGCGTTACAGTATTAATAAAAGCAATAGCATAGTAAAGCTGAGAGAAGAGATAGAGTGGCTGAAACAGTATATTTATCTTCAGCAGACCAGATTCAATTATTCCTTTGAATGTTATATGGACGTGGATGACAATGTTCTGGACTGCAACATTCATAAGCTGCTTTTCCAACCCTTTATAGAAAATGTAATAATTCATGGCTTTGAGGGAATTAACAAGGGCGGAGTTTTGAATATTGGAATAAAGGACCTGGAGGATTCCATTCAAATTACAATAAAAGATAACGGAAAAGGAATAGCTGCTGAAACGGTAAATTTCCTGAATACTTCCGACAATAATGAGATAGTCACAAAAGGAAGCGGACTGGGAGTAAAAAATGTGTTCAGCAGAATAAAGATGTATTACGGTGAAAATGGCAGCTGGCATATGGAAAGTGAGCCCGGAGAGGGGACAGGCGTATATCTGAAAATACCGAAGCTTTAACAGGAGACTATTGTGAAAAATACATTGAGAATTGTTGTGGTTGAAGATGAATACAGAGTTCGTACCGGTGTTG
This sequence comes from Eubacterium sp., assembly GCA_029266335.1. Lineage (GTDB taxonomy): Bacteria > Bacillota > Clostridia > Acetivibrionales > DSM-1351 > Ruminiclostridium. The sequence continues at coordinate 5,578 of JAQSXC010000238.1, forward strand.
TCAGGCTTATCGGTAAAATAAAACCGGAGTATCAGGTTGTGGGTGAGGCGGAAAATGGATTGCTGGGATTGGAGCTGATATCAGCCTGTAAGCCTGATCTGGTTATAGTTGATATTAAAATGCCTTTGATGGATGGAATAGAGATGCTGTCCCAGTTAAAGGAAAAGGGAATAAGGCATAAAACTATAATATTAAGCGGTTATTCCGATTTTGAATTCGCTCAGAAAGCAATAAAAATAGGTGTAAACGAATATCTTTTAAAGCCTGTTACGGCTAATGATCTTGAACAGACCTTAAAGAATATAGAAAAAGAAATAGAAATGGAAAGAATTCTGGAAACAAATCAAACTCAAGGT
>JAQSXC010000239.1 GCA_029266335.1 Eubacterium sp.
ATCTTACCTGCTGCCATTTTGTTGCTCCGTCTATAACTGCTGCTTCATAATATGTTCCGTCAATTCCCGTAATTGAGGCCAGATAAACTACCATTCCGTATCCAACGCTCTTCCAGAGGTTCATGAAAACTATAAGATAGGGCCAGTATTTTGGACTCATATACCACTGAACCGGCTGACCTCCCAGGTTCTCTATTATTTTGTTTGCAAGTCCTTTGTCATAGCTGAGGAAGCCGAATACAACAGCAGAAACCACAACCCAGGATAAAAAGTATGGCATGAACATGGCTGTCTGATAAATTTTTGCTGCCAGTCTGCTATGCAGCTGATTGATTATCAGGGCAAGCACAACAGGTATTACAATTCCCAAAACTATAAAGACAGCATTATATGCAAGTGTATTTCTTATAATAGTCCAAATGTCTCCAAATTTAAAAAGCGACTCAAAATTCTTTAATCCGTTCCCACCTGCCCAGGAGCTGTTGAAAACACTTGTTATAAAATTGCCTGAGATTCTGAAATCCTTAAAAGCAATAATTATTCCGAACATCGGAAGAAAGCAGAAAAGTATATACCATATGGTTGTGGGTGCGGCCAAAAGCGTGAGTTCGGTATCATCCTTTGTCCAACGCTGACGGTATTTTTTTGCAAGACGTGATCTATTACTCATTACGAAATCCTTTCCTTTGCAGCATATTTTTATTTTGAACGATTAGATTCCTTAAGGTCCTTGCTTACTTCGATTATATAGCCTATCTCAATTTTGCTTCCAGTCAATAAACCATATAAAATAATATAAAAACGTTAGGTGAGACAAAAAAATATATAAAATCTGTTATATTTAATCACATCCTTTTATACAAATTGCTCATTAAATAAATAAAAATTTTCAATAAACTTAACTTATTCATATCCGGAAAATAACAACTGACAAAATAAATATGTATTCAAAAAAAAGAAAAGCCGAATGACAGGTCATTCAGCTTTTCTTACTCTTTTCAGGCGTTACTGTGCAATATTTTCATCCATTCTTCTGAGATTGGTAGGTGAAAAACCAAAATAATCCTTGAAATGGATGTAAAAATAGTTCAGATTCAGGTAGCCCACACTATAGGCGACTGAAGAAATTTTTTCAGATGTGGTCTCGATTTTCTCCTTTGCCACTGTAAGTCTGTAACTCATCAGGTATTCCGAAAATTTCATACCTGTCTCTTTAATAAAGATCTGCCCCAGATAAGTACTGTTCATTTTAAACTTATCTGCAACTACCTTTAGATTTATATTTTTATTGTATTCTCCCTTCACAATCAGTAAAACCTTATTTGTAAGATTGGAAAGTGTAGAATATTCAACCTTCAGTATGGGATCCAGGTTCTTATCTTTTGTGGTGTTTCCTTCAAGAGACCCTTTTAAATCTTCTACGATTATACGTTCAACTATCTGCTTCAGTTTGAGCTGATCAATAGGTTTTAAGAGATAATCCTTTACTCCTCTCAAAAAAGATTTCCGGACAAATTCAAATTCATCAAAGCCGCTCATCATAACATAGCTTGTCGGGAGTTCAAGATCATTTAATTTTTCGATAATATCATATCCCCGTGCATCATCAATGCATACGTCGAACAAGGCTATATCCGGCTTCAGCTCCACTGCCTTTTCTACTGCTTCATGATAGTTCAAAGCAGACTCTATTCTGGAAAAACCATAGCCGTTCCAATCAATAAGCCGTTTTACCCCGTCAATAATCAAGGGTTCATCATCTACAATCAGCAACCGATACATTTGCATCCTCCTTCTTTATTGATATTGATATGGATATGGATATACCCGCTTCCTCATTGTTACTCAGCTTCATTTTCAACCCGTCCCCATAAAAGAAGCTGAGCCTTGTATATACATTTTTCAGTCCAATACTGGTGTTATCAACGTTTTCCTTTGCCTCGGAGGAAAGCCAGCTGTTAATTGTTTCAAGCCTAGCCTCTTCAATTTTTTCACCATTGTTTATTATTTCAAAAACTGCCTGGTCATCAACTATTTTTCCGCTGATCAGAAGTAAATTATAGTCACAGTTTCTGTCAAAGCCATGGACAAAAAAGTTTTCCACCAGTGGCTGCATCCAAAACTTAACTGTCTCCATGGCCCGTATTTCCTGATTAACATCAATCTGATAGTAGAACGTTCCTCTAAATTTAAATTCCATTATTTTAAGGTACTTGGTAAGCATGGCCAGTTCGCTGTCAATAGTTATGACATCCTTGTTCTTTACCACATCCCGCAGCATACCTCCCAAATTGAAAACTACTTCGGCAACACTCTCATCATTGTTTACCAGCGCATGGGATCTGATAACCTCAAGCGTATTATACAGAAAGTGTGGATTTATCTGCTGTTGCAGCGTTTTCATCTCGGCTTCCTTTTGTTTGAGCTTCAGAATATACTCTTTTTGTATATGCTCATCAAGCTGTTCCGACATATCGTTCAGTTTTCCCGCTATAATACCGTATTCATCCTTGCGGCTTTTAATATCTATGGTTATGAATTTACCCGACTTGGCTTTATCTATGGCACGGGTAATCAGACTAAGATACTTTGCATCATAGGACATACGCATTGCGATAAGTAAGGTTATGGATACAAAAATGAATAAAATTCCAAACAAAACAAATAGGAACATGGATTGATTCTGGAAAATAATATCACTGTTTTTAACCATTGAAACCATCTTATATCCATAAAGCTCAGAGGTATAAACATTGTAATGTATTTCACTGAAAAAACCAGAACCAAGCTTGCCACTGTTTTTTTCACTATTGTAAATCTGACGGAACTGCCCTTTAAGTTTTTCGTCTGCATTGAAAAAAAGCTCTCCGTCCTTGCTCATTACTGCAACATGAACAATGGAGTTCTTATTTAAATTTTCAAAAATAGATTGAGCACGAATCAGAAAGCTTACTTCACCCAGGGTAACAGACATATCGCCGGGCTGTGAGATTTTTTTTGTGTAATTATATCCTTCTGCAATATTGTTTACTATAGCTGCCTGATTTGCAATACGGAATTTCACCTGTGCAACTCCGTTTGTTTCATAATATATAACATTTGAATTTTTTGAGGTCAAAAATAAAATTCTGGAAATAGAGTACTGATTGGAGCGGACAAAGTTTTTTATGTCCTCAATAAAGCTGTTTCCCGTATCCTCTGCCGATACCTCCTCTATCCGCTTCAGCATATAGGTTTCAGCATCATTTCCAAAAAAGCGCATGAAGTCCTGCAAAACCGGACGGTTCTGTTCTGAGTATAAACTTAAAAAATAGCTGTCTATTTTTTGTATATTAAACCCGATACTGTCCTGTGCATCTTCAAATTCCTTCAGTGTTTCCTGTTTTATCTGCTCCAGATGGCTGTTCAGTATCAACTGGAACAGGACGGTACAAACAATAGTACAGACCAAAAGCAGGGACAAAGTATATACAATAAAAGGCTTGCGGTAAACCTGCTTCTTTACAAATTCCAGCATAATATTTTGCCTTTCATTCCATCGCCTGATATACTATATTTTATTTGTTATACTGATTTTTTCCCAGTATACATTTGTTATATTACAGTATAAAAACGTTAGATTCAAGTGCGTAATCTTTCCTGTATATGCACTGCATGGTATAGTTAACTGGATAGGAAATGCAGATCGACAGCAGAGAAACAAGAAGGAACTTGAAGCTATGAGTATAAATTTATATCTGATAGGCCTGACCCCTGCTCAGGAAAAAGCAGTACAGGAAGTTACAGAGTTTTTGGATATATCCTTGTCACAGGAAGGCTTGCCGGTCTATTGTCGGAAAGCAGCTGCTCAACAGTACAGTTTTACCGGTGATAAAGGGATTGTGGAATATAAGGAACCCCACCAGTTTTTACGGGGTTTGGGAATCTTCATAGAAAACCTGAAACTAAAAAAAACCTTTCACATAACCGAGAAAGCCTCATATGATGACCTGGGAGTCATGGTAGACTGTTCCCGTAATGGAGTACTGAATTTAACGGCTTTTAAAAAGCTTATAAGGCATTTGGCCCTTATGGGGTATTCAAGTGTACAGCTTTATACCGAGGATACCTATGAAATAAAGGGACGTCCTTATTTCGGATATCAGCGAGGACGATACACCTCTGAAGAATTTAAGGAAATGGACAGTTATTCACATATCTTCTCGATTGAACTTGTTCCCTGCATCCAAACTCTTGCCCACCTGGGCCGCGTTTTAAACTGGGAGGCTTTTTCCGAGCTTCGTGACTGCAATGATATTTTACTTATCGACGATGAGAAAACCTATACCCTGCTGGAGGATATGTTCAGAACCATGTCTGAAAATCTGAGCAGCCGACGGATAAACATCGGTATGGATGAAGCTCATATGGTTGGTCTCGGACGCTATCTGGAAAAGCATGGATACCAGGACAGAATTCAGGTAATGCTCCGCCATTTCAACCGTGTAATGGAAATTGCCCGCAAATACGGTTATCACCCTATGATGTGGAGTGATATGTTCTTCCGGCTTGTTTCAGGCGGTGAATACATTGCGGAGGACTGTCCCATCAGAGAAGATCTGCTTTCACAGATTCCGGAGGATATTACCCTGGTATATTGGAACTACTATTCTACCGATAGTGAAACTTACGACAAAATGTTTAAAAACCATAAAAAAATGAGCCCCAATATCGCTTTTGCCGGCGGCGCCTGGAAATGGTCGGGCTTCTGTCCCAGCAGCCGTTTCAGTGAAGCTGTAGCCAAGGTTGCACATGGCAGCTGTGTCCGGGAGAATATACGTGAAGTGCTCATAACAGCCTGGGGTGATGACGGCGCAGAATGTCCCCTCTTTGCAGTTCTGCCTGCTTTTCAGCTATGGGCGGAGCTTTGCTATGCTGACCGTTGTGACGAGGAATACCTTGAGTCACGTTTCTCAACCTGCGTAAGAGGCTCCTACCGTGACTTTCTAGTGCTTGGCGATGCAGTTCTGACCCCTGATAATCCTGCTCCCGGACGCTGTGGCATAAATCCGTCAAAATATCTTTTGTATCAGGATGTTCTCGGCGGTCTGTTCGATGCTCATGTTATGCCCGATGCATACAGCCAGCACTACCACAGTTTAACTGCCCGACTTAAGGAGTGCGGTACCCGGAATCAGGAATGGGCATACCTGTTTGAGAGCCAGACCGCCTTCAGCTGTAGTCTTGAATTAAAGTGCGACCTGGGGCTTCGTTTGCGCAAGGCTTACCATTCCGGCGATATAAATGCTATCCGCAGCATTGCTGAAACCGAGCTGCCCGAATTGCTTGTCCGTCTGGAAAGGCTGCTGGCGGCGGTGGAAAATCAGTGGAAATATGAAAACAAGATCTTCGGGCTGGAGGTGCTGGAGCTGCGGCTTGGAGGCCTGAAGCAGCGCCTGGTATCAGCAGGCAGAAGACTCCGGTCCTTCACCTATGGCGAAATTGACAAATTGGAGGAGCTTGAAGCCGATGTGCTGAGTTTCGACGGTAAGAGCAGTCAAAATGGAGAAAATACCGTGTGGGCTCCTGTGTGGCATAACATAGTTTCACCTGCAGTAGTTGTTACGGTCTAGACTTTTGAGAAGATGCCATTGAGCCTATTATCATTTATTTTTTTATCCCTTTTGTTTCACTAAAGTGTAACATTCTCCATACAGTTTACATAATGTTGTATCAGAGGGATAAATAATAATGAAAGGATAATGAATATGTCTAGCGAATTCAATGGTGGTTTTTCCGGAGATAGCTTTGCCAAACTGATTTGCAAATATATCGGT
>JAQSXC010000240.1 GCA_029266335.1 Eubacterium sp.
GATTCACAAGAACAAGCCCGATTTCCAAAATGAAAACCGGGCTTGTTATATTTAGTAAGATTTTTTAGAAGTTAAAGACTTCATTCCAGTCAAAATCTCCCGAAGACTCTACACTGTTTGGCCAATTGGCGCACCACTGCGGCACAGCTGAATTTTCAACCCTGTCAAGACTGGGTGTGTATGGCTTAATATCCAGAATGGGACTTCCATCGGCGGCATCCATATACGCTAAACCTACTATCCCTTTTTCAGCATCAATATAGGTAACATTTGCACAGGTAAGAGCAATGGGATTGGGACGTTCCGGTGAACGTGTTGCAAATGTGCCCAACAGCTCAGGTGAATTCTTATAAGGGCTTTTTTCAACCAGTTTTGCTCGAGAGTCTGAATGGTCGCATTTATCAAACCACCATAGAACATTAATGTAAGTGAACCCTTCAAGATTGGTAAGAGCAGCAGTGTACTCCCTATTCAGTTCCAAACGTGTTCCCTCGCAGTCTACACGCACTTTTCCAATAGATTTAACAGAAAATTGTTCCATAAATAAATCTCCTTTTCGTTTTTATTTACGGCGCCGTTTATCTATATTATATAAGTGTGCCTTTATACTACAAGTGGTTTTTAAAAAATATTTTTCAACTGACCTTCAGGGTAAAAAATGTAACATCATCCTTTAGTCCGCCATTTTCAGTGAAATAATTTATAGTTCTATCCAGTTCCTTATAAATATCAAAACTCTTAATTTCATCCGGTTCGGCCAGAAGCTTCTTTAAGGTTTCAATATTGAATACTTTACCTGTTTTTTTATTATTCAGTTCTATTAATCCGTCTGTATAGAAAAAGATTTTGTCCCCATTTTCAAGCTGAATGGTTTTATCGGTATAATCAGCCGGGCAGATATCAGCAAGATTGCATATTGGTAATCCTTTAATATCCATTTCCATTATCTCACCTTTTCTTTTAACTATCAGGGGCTGAGCATTCATACCAGCTGATGAGTAGATAAGCTGTTTCGTTTCCAGATTATAAATGGCATATAGAACTAAAATATATATATCATCTTTAAAATTAACCTTATTGTAGAGTTTATACAGATTCTCCAGAACTTTTGAGGGATTGATGACTTCCGATCTGTTTCCCTCCAATTCCTTTATTGTTTTAATACTCTGGTTAAGAAATACAGTCAGCATAGCAGCAGGAACTCCATGCCCTGAAACATCACCTATGTACATTCCAATATTTTTTTCGTCCAATCTGAATATGTTGTAAAAATCTCCGCTCACTCTTTCGGCAGGATAGTACTTCGCCTCGAATGAAACCTGTTCATTATTGGGCAGCTTACCGGGCAGCATGGCTTTCTGTATATCACGCGCACATTCCAGGTCCTCCAGAAGTTTCTGGTTTGTCTGGGCTAAATCCTTTGTCCTCTCTGCAACCAGCTTGTTCAGATTTCTCGCATCGGCTTTTATCTTATTCTTTGCTTTATATAGTGCCAGATAAGGTTTTTCAATATTATTGACAAAGGCCACACGGAATACCATAAAATACGATAAGAATTTATATACATGCCCAAGATAGTTATATATATCAAAGACCGAAGTGTACGTTACAAATGCCAATTCACTGAAAATGCTGGTAGTTATGGCTATTACAAAAATAAGGTTGGAATTTTCCCTTCTTTTTAAGTATTGTTGTAAATATCTTATACCTGCAAAGAAGAATAACAGAATTACTATATATTCAAGTATTTTTTTAATTTGAGTAACACCTGTTTCTTCAATATACATAGCAGGCAGAATACCCGGATAATATGTAACAATAATTAAAACAATAATTGAAAAAGAAGCAGAACACGCCAGAAAAACTCTTCTGTCTATCTGTGACTTTTTATTTATTCTGATAAAGCTTGCTGCCGTAATACCCAAAGCTCCAACCAGTCTGGCAAATATCCAAAAAGTTGTAGCACGGTTTGAGGAATTATTTTCAACCAAAAAATGTGTCATTCCTTTATAACTCAATGCATGAAAAATATCGATTATTCCCATTATAAAAAATGTATTGGCTACAACTATTCCTCGTAACCTGCGGTTTTGCCTGTAAGAATAGTAAGGCAGAATAAAAACACAAAAGGATATCAGAATACTCACAAATTCAAAAATTGTGTGCCAGGAAAGATAAGCCGTGGGACTCATTACTTTATCAAAAAAAGGTTCGAATAGATATACAGTTTGAAAAAGCAGCCACGAAAAAATTATGGTAATGCCAAGCCAGATAAGTTTTTTATATTCCGAAACATTCTTAGTAATACTCTTTAATAGCAAAATACCACCGCCCAGGGAGAATAACGCCAGGAACGCAAATCATCATTTGTATCCCTTTAGTCAAATCTTTTTACTTATTAAAGTTTAGCATAAAATTCCTCTGTATTACAGGACTATTTCTCTTTAAAGTTGAAAAACCTGCGAAAATCGGAGCTGTTTTGGCTATTTCAGCTTTTCCACGCTTTTCCCAGCTGCCTTATTCCCGGGACTATTTCAGTTTGGGTTATATTTCCAAAGCCAAGTAAAACCATATTATCGGAATAATTACCGGAATGAAGCCAAAACCCGGATACAGGGTAAACCAATACGCCCTGTTCTTTTGCCTTATTTATCATCTCCTTTTCAGATAAACCCCTTGTTGATTCCAGTAATATGTGCAGTCCCGCATTTCTTCCATGTATGATAACCCGGTCATCCAATACCTCTTGAATGGTTTGAATCAGTACATCATGTTTTCTTTTACTTATGACACCTATCTTTCTCAGATGGCTTTCCCAATATCCGCCGCAAATAAATTGCTGAATGATTCTTTGTTGTATTAAGGAAACAGGTGATTGATACATTTTGAAATTTTCGTCATAGCGCATTAATAATTTTTGCGGCAGCACCATATAGTTTACACGTAAGCTTGGTGACAGCGCTTTTGACATTGTTCCGATATATACGACGTTTTCATTTCCCGCCACACTGCTTATTGATGGAATTGGTCTGGAATTATATCGAAGCTCGCTATCATAATCATCCTCAATAATAATTCCATTATTATTACGTGCCCACTCCAGCAGAAGTAATCTTTTTTGTATCGGCATAACCACACCGGTTGGAAATTGATGTGACGGAGTAACATAAACTATTCTTGCAGAAGCTTTCTCCAATGCTTTTATGTTTAATCCGTCCTTTTCTACGTTAATCGGAATAACCTTAAGCCCATTATTATTAAATATTTCTCTGGCTCCCGTGTATCCAGGCTCCTCCAATGCTATTTCATCAAAGTTATCTCTGATTAACTGGCTCAGAAGGGAAAGCGCATATTCAAAGCCGGAACAGAGTATGATTTGGTCTGCACTGCACGACACTCCTCTGGATTTTCTCAAATAATCAGCCAAATCGTTTCTTAGTTCTATTTCACCCTTGGGATCACAATACTTAGTCATATCTTCAGCGGTTAACAATGCTAATGCCTTGTTTGATACCTTTTTCCAGAGACTTAACGGAAAATGCTCCGGGCTTAAATGTCCGTATTCAAAGTTATATAGATACAGTTTTTTACAATTACCTTCTTCAGTTCTCAACTCTATCAAATTCTTTGAATATCCGGTATCTTCAACATCCTTTTGAGTTTCCTTGCATGTATCAATATCACTATAATAGGAAATCATACCGTGTATATTCTGTACAATAAATCCGCTTCCCATTTTACTTTCCACATATCCCTCGGAAGAAAGCTGCAGGTATGCATTCTCCACAGTATTCCTGCCAACTGACAGCATTTCAGAGAGAAAGCGTGTAGATGGAAGCTTTGAGCCTTCGGGCAGTATACCTGAGAGAATCTCCTCTTTAATTTGCTGGTATATCTGTATATATAAAGGTATATCAGTACCATTTTTTAGAGTAATCATTTTTTGCTCCTTGTTTATTATAAAAAGTATTGATAATATCACGCGCAGGATTCAAGCCAAACATCAACTGTATCCTATATTTTATCTCAAATTGGCTATTTTTATATAACCAATTTAATATTATACTTATCACAGCACCCAATCAACGTATTGGCTAATACAGGAGGATAAAAATATGCTGAATGAAAAATTACTTGAAGTTATAGCTCATGAAGGGGTTGTATCAATTGTAACCTGGAGCGGTACCGGAGCACATGTTGTAAACACCTGGAATTCCTACCTTGTTATTGTTGATGATAAAATACTTATTCCTGCTGCCGGAATGCGAAAAACACAAAAGAATATTGAGTTTAACAACAGTGTCAAAGTAACTGTCGGCAGTAAGGAAGTTATGGGGCACAGTTATATGGGGACAGGCTTTTTGATTGAAGGAAAAGCAGGCTTCATTGAGTCAGGCTCAGAATTTGATATGATGAAGGAGAAGTTCCCCTTCCTGAGCAGAGTTCTTGAAATTACTGTTGAATCAGCAAAACAAACCCTTTAGCCCTATCACAGGCTGAATCAGCTATGGGAAAAGTTTCTGGGGGACAGCCCCTTTACTTTTTTAAACATTTTTGAAAAAAGCAGAGGGTCATCATAGCCAACAGATCTCGAAACATCACTAATGCTCAGCCTGCTGTCCTTCATAAGTTCGCAGGCTTTATTTACACGATGCTCCAGCAGATACTGCTGGAGTGATTTTTTTGTGTTTTGTTTGAATAATGCACCTAAATAGCTTCTGTCCAGTCCGATATGGGAGGCAATATCTGAAATTCTTATTTTCCTTGAATAGTTCATATTTACATATTCGATTACTTTCCTGATATAGTATTCCTGCTTGTCCTCAATCTGTCTGTCAATACCCTCTGCTCCCATATCTCCGATAAGCAGAGAAAGAAATAAATACAACAGGCTTAATAACCCGGTTTCATTCCAGGGTTTAGACTGATAAACAGTTATCATATTTAAAATGCAGTCCGCTACGCTATTATCGGCATCATATGCAAAAACAGGTGTGTCCTGATCCAGCCCGGCCTGCCGGAGATAATGCCCGGCTTTATGCCCTGTAAATCCAACCCAGCAGTATGTCCAGGGTTCTTTTGAATCGGCCTGATAATAGGTTACCTTCTCAGGGCATATCAGGAAGCCCTGGCCTTTGTTCAGCTGATGCACTTTTTCACCATATTTGTAATAACCTTTTCCACTTAGAATGTAATGTATAAGGTAATGGTCCCTGACTGCCGGCCCAAAAAAGTGGCCGGGTTTGCACTCCTCCATACCGCAATTAAAAAGACTCAGATCAAAATTCCCTTTAGTTCTGCCATAAAGATATTCTTCCATAAACTCTCCGTAAACTCAATTAAGATATCTAGCATTATACCATGTTTTAATAGTATACTTCCATTTACTTTGAAGCTTTAAGTAGTAAAATATTGATGGAAAGCCCACGGATTGAAATTTAATAAAATTTCCCGTACCCTCTATTAACAATGTACAATACGTTTTTGAGTGGCGAATTTGCCCTGCGGCTGCGTTGAAGCCGCTTGCAAGGCACAAAGCCTTTCTTTGCATCTTCGCCTTGACGCAAGGCAAGGACGACAACAAAGAAAAGTGGCAAAATAGCCGGCGTGAGGCGTGTTGTACATTGTCAATAGAGGGTATATTGGCATAATAAATAAAAAAAAGGCAGGATGTGATACTATGTCTATAGTCTACAATCATCAGGAACGCATTTTTCATCTGAAAGCAGCAGGTACCAGCTATATCATAAAAATTC
>JAQSXC010000041.1 GCA_029266335.1 Eubacterium sp.
AGCCCAATTTTGCATACACCTTTTTTATGCTTACTCACTTCACTCTGCTGGGTGAGGGGATATCCTTGCCTCATGCAAATGCACCAGGATGCGAAAATTTGCCTATACTCGACAAATTTTCTATTTTTGCATTATAATAGAAAATAGTGCGAGTAAATAATATTAAAATGGAGATAAAAAGATTTATGAAGAAATTAATAACTTTTATTCTTGGTGTAATTGTAACACTGTTCATGGGTTATTCTGCAACTTATGCTGAATCTTATTTTTCAAATAATAAAGCTCTTGATAGCATTTTCACAAAACTGGAGAAAGAGTTTCTCCAGTACAAGGTAGATGAGGTAATACCTCTAAGAGATATGGGTGAGATTATAACCGATGAAAATCAACCGAGACTCAAGAGAACTTCAAAGAAAATATCCGCTAGTCAGGTTAAGGCGGCTGCTCAAAAAGAGCTTAATGATATACGGACTGGCATTGAAATAATGGAAGAGGAGTTGGGCGGTCTCACACAAGAGGACTATAAATCAATAGAAGACCATATTATACATGAAATGTTTTTCGCTAAAAACAGTGATTTTGGCTGGGATTTTGACGGAAAAACTGTTCAATTGTATTTTTCTTTGTCTCAGGTTGATAAGTGGTTAAGCTTTAAAGATGTAACAGGTAACTTCGGGAAAATGGACAAGGAAAAAGACCAGGTAAATCCTGCTTATTCGGCCAATCTGCAGGTTAAGGACAAGGTTATCCGCTATTTGAAGCAGTCCATGCAGCAGGGAAAAAAAGTAAGCCCGGAAATTCTTGAAAAATTGCCGGGTGAAGTTGAGAAGCTTTTTACCGAAAATAATTTATCGCCTATTGTAGCAGCAAGATTATTAGCCCGAATCCATGTGGATATATATGGAGATGATACAGGCAATACTTATGAAAATTACGACGGATCAGAATCGGTAGAAGAAATTACTGAAAAATATTCGGGTTTAATGTCAGTCATTGAAGAGGTCAGGGAAACCGAAAAAAAACTGGAGTATTACGAATACCCTGAGGATAAGCCCTCCGACAAATTCAGAGAATATATAACCGAGCTTATGGTTAACGGTGAATTATCGGAACCCTTTACACATGGATTTAATAAGGCCATAACAATTGACGAATTGGCAAGGTTGAAATTTGGATCCAGAGAGCTGGAGGAAAATATTGTAATTGATGATGACCACATTCCTGCCGACAGTCCTGATTATATTAAACAAGCTTATATTTTTGGTATGATTGATAATACGGAAAACCTGAATAAATCACTGACAAGGCTTGAGGCTGCCAGAATATTGGGTAATAGCGCAATTTATGGCAACTGGTTTGACTGCTTAACGGTTACTGACTGCAACCAAATACCTGTCGACGATCTGCTTACTGTGGGCAGTTGCCTTAAAGCCGGAATGAAAACCAGGTATGGAAAGTTCGAACCACAGAGCAGCTATACAAAGGAAGAAGCAATTATAGATTACGGCCTTGTGAATTCTGGATATTTAAGAAACTATGTTCTCCCAATAAGCTTAAAGGAACCTTCTAAAATTATTATTGGAAAAAATACAATAAACCTGCTTTTCCAAAATAATGATGAAATTGAACAGTTTATCAAAGATAATTTTGAGGATACTGTGCTGGAAAAAATCAAAGTGACCGGAAAATATATGCGGATCGATGCAGGAGGTGCGCTGATAGAGTTATTTACACCTGAAAAAGGTATTAAATTTACAATAAAAAATGGAACAAAGTATTTCAATTTGGAGGAAGGGGATTACGGGCCCAGACTAGGCTACAAAATAGAACCTAAGGTTTTGAAAGACAACGAGAAGGTCAATATGAATATGCAGGAGGATTCCATCACCAAAAAGCTTAATACAAAGCTGGATGCCATCCTGGCAAAGATTATCAAGCCCGGAATGACGCAGGAACAAAAAGTAAAAGCCATTCATGATTATGTTGTTCTGCATGTGACCTATGACTCCAGATATCGTGAGGATCAGAGCATTGGAAGTGTTCTTGCAGCTATTGACGAAGGGAGAGGTGTCTGCGGAGATTATTCTCTGTTATTTAGGAATCTGTGCTTAAGAGCCTCTATTCCATGTACTTTTGAAGCAAGTTATCCATTAGTCCTTAACCATGCCTGGAATGCAGTATTTATTAATGGTGAATGGAAGTTTGTTGATACTACATGGGATGACCGTGATAATGGAAAAGTCCTGTATACATACTTCCTTAAAGACAGGCTAACATTCATGAGCAATCATACACCATTTATGGGTGTTCCTAATGAGGATTATTATACTTACAAAATAGATCCAATGAAAATAAAGGACCAGGATGAGCTAAGGGCTTATCTACTCAAGAATTTTTACAGGATCGACGGTTTTAAACTGACCTTCAGAATGTCCGATAAAAGTATTAAACCTTTCATTGGATATCTGTGGACAACTGCCGAGATAAAAAGAATCCAATTGGATTATGATTCAAAAAATAATTTGTATACAGTAACAGCAAAAGCTAAAAAGTAATAGAACTTGACTACGCACCCCTTGACATTTGTGCAGACTGTACAGGTGTTTGTATTTGTACGTATTGTTGTTGATGTACAGGTTTTGTCCTTTAAACCTATGAAGTTGTATTATGAATTGCCAGACTTTTATGAAGAGTAAAGGTTTAAAGATATGGCAGGCAATTAAGGATGGTAAGAGAAACCCCTCTCACTTATATTATATCATTTCAGAATTATTAAAAACAGACTTATATTTATGATTATTTAAATGTATTATATTATCCTACTCATATCCGGTATTAATATATAATTTCCACGTTTGTGAACTGTCTCATTTAACCCGGCCGGAGTTTGTTTTTCTGAAGAGAGAGTATATTTTAGGAGGAATTTGATGATTACTGAGAAGGAAATATGGGATCAGGAAATGATATATCTGCAGAAGGTTGTAAGGGAAATAAAAACACAGATTGATACAGGGAGTAATGCTGTAAACAACTTTAAAAAAGAAGCTATCGACTTGCAGAAGCAGATGTGGGAGGATGTTAAATTAACACCTACAGATTTATTTGATCTTGAGGGTGTAACCCAGGTTTGGCAATATCAGACCGATATTGCAAGTCAAGCCCGGAAATATAAGTTTTCATATGATAAGTTAAGTCGGCTGGAAAAAATGTATCAAAGTCCTTATTTCGGAAGAATAGATTTTATTGAAGACGGTGAAGAAGCTGCTGAACAAATCTATATCGGTATTCATAACCTGATTACAGGCAATAACAGGGAAATACTTGTATATGACTGGAGAGCACCCATATCAAGCATGTTTTATGACTATGAAACGGGTAAGTGCAGTTATGACTGTCCTGCAGGTTTAATTAACGGGCAGATGCAGCTGAAAAGACAGTATAAAATAGAAAAAAACAATATAGTTTACATGTTTGACAGCAGTTTAAGCATAAATGATGAAATGCTCAGAGAAATCCTGGGGAAAAGCACTGACAATAAAATGAAAACCATTGTCACAAGTATCCAGAGGGAGCAAAACAGTGTCATCAGAGACAGTAATAGCAGGATTCTTATTGTAGAAGGTCCTGCCGGCAGCGGAAAAACTTCAATTGCACTTCATAGAGCGGCATATCTTCTGTATAAATACAGGGAAAGCATAAAGTCGGAGAATATACTTGTATTTTCTCCTAACCATGTATTTGAAGATTATATTTCAAATGTTTTACCCGAATTGGGTGAGGAAAACATAATGCGGGGAACCTTTGCAGACTTTTTTAAAAGCATGCTTGATTCCGGTTACAGGATTGAATCCATGAATCAGCAGATGGAATATATCCTGTCGGGCAATCCCAATAAAGTCAGGCTGCGCTGCATAAAATTCAAATCATCCCTGCAGTTTCTTAATATAATGAAAAAATATGTTTGTTACCTGAAAGAAGGGGCAGGTATGGAATTTAAGGACGTAATATATAATGACGAGCTTGTAATTTCATCCGCACAAATTTCCGGGCTTTTTAAAAATGACTACAGTATGTTTCCTTATGCAAAACGATTGGAAAAGCTTCGTCAAAGACTGTTTTATCTTTTGGAACAATGTGAAGAAAAACGGGTTATGGAATTATTGAAAAATAATTCGGCCGGGATTCAACAGAGTGCTGAAGGAGAAAAGCTATTTAAAAGTCAAAATGCAAATACAGAGTTTGAGTCTCTTAAAAATGAAATTATTCAATTTACATCCTTTAATGTTTATGAACTGTACAGAAATCTGTTGGAGAATATGGAGGCGTTTGCACAACCTTCTGATAAACATGAAATTGAGGATTATTCTGAATTCGGTATTTATACAATAAGTCAACTGAACAAAGGTATTATAAATTATGAGGATATTGCACCGGTTATATTCCTTAAAACCGCACTTGATACTGTAAGTATTGCAAAATCAATAAAGCATGTTATTATTGACGAAGCTCAAGACTATACGGTTATTCAATACGAAATTTTCAGGAAAGTTTTTGAACACTGCAATATGACTATTCTTGGAGATGAAAACCAGTCAATTAACGGATACATGAATATAGGAAGCTTTGCTGCCATTTCAGAAATATTTGATAAGAGAGATTGCAAAGGAATTGTCTTAACAAAAAGCTACCGCTCAAGTAAGGAAATATCCGATTTCTGCAAACAAATTCTGGTGGCCCCGGATCATGCTGAACAGCTGAATCGCCATGGCAGCAAACCTAAAATTACTAAGACGGAAAAAGGCAATATATATAGAAGGATTGCTGATGATATTATTATGCTTAAAAGCAGGAACCATAAGCTGATTGCCGTTATCTGCAAAAACGCCGGACAATGTGAAGCTTTATACAAGGCTGTCAATCCATATGTGGATATAAGTCTCGTTTCAAACAAAAATGAGGAATACCAGAGTGGTGTAGTTGTAATACCATCTTATCTGGCAAAAGGTCTGGAATTTGATGCTGTATTGGTAAGTTCAATTGAGGAGGCGGATTATTTGGAAGAAGAGGATAGAAGGCTGTTATATACAGTATGTACAAGAGCTTTGCACGAATTGTATTTATACTACTCAGAAAATATATCCGGTTTAATTAAAAATATAGGTGAACATTGCTACACGGAATGAAGTGTATGTGTATTAAAAAGTATTAATGGTCTGTATTATGATAAATTGGTAAGCATGCTCAGTTTATCTTTCACGGTAAATAGCTTATTTACCGGATTACTGTGGGTATTTCAGGCCCCATACCTCGCTGATTATATATTGCAGTCCTTTCATCGGGTTCGGAACAGGTATATCGAGCACATACAATAAACCTAAAACAAAACCAATAATATAAAAAACTGAAAAGGCTGAAAGCTCCCGCCATTCTTTTTTTCTAATGAGTTCCGGAATTTTAATCCAGGCTATAAAGGCATAAATTATAAACAGTAATATCATTGCTTTTTTTCTCCTGTAAATTTGGGCAGACCTCGTATTTTTGCAACTATTAAGGATATTAGCGGTAGTATATACATGAGCGGAACACTATAAATGATGCCTGCATTTACTGAAATCATAAGCTGATCTATTGGAGATTGGAAAACTGTTGCAGCCATAACCACCAGGATTCCAGCCAGCGGAAGAACCAGCGGTAAGTAGGACTTAAGCCGCAGAAGCTGTGATAATGCCAGAACTAACGCATAGAAGAATAAGCTGCTTTTAAGAAACATTGAAATTGTTTGTCCGATGGCAATCAAAATATCCAGTCGTGTTAGTATGGTTCCAATGTCTACAAGTCTGGTGGCTTGAAAGGAGGTAGAAGTCCATATGGTTTGTGTGTTTCCTAAAACTGCGGTATTTCTGACAGCTACGATAAAAAGTGAAAAAGTGCCGATTATCATACCGATGTAAGTGTTTTTGAGCATGTGCTCCGTTTTGTTTAAAGAAGAAAAAATCATAAGAAATATTATCATTTCACCAAAAGGGATGGAAGACATGATATGTGTAGCGTGTATGAATTTAATCGGACTTATTTCGAGAACAGGCAAGAAATTAGAAAAATCCCATTTGTCAGCTAAAAGCAAAGTTGTGCTTATGGCAAAAAAAATCATAACAAATACCAAAAGATGAGAAACTCTTGCCAGTACTTCTATACCTTTGGTCACCGCATAGGCCAGTACTCCGCTGAATATTACCAGAAAAAAGATCATTGGTGTATCCGGCATTAAATAATTCGTATAGAAACTTCCTATGTCACGAATATTAAAAGATAATGTCATGAAAATAAAGAAAATAAAATAGATTGAAATGATTTTTCCTAATAAACTGCCGTATATAACATCGTTTATTTGCACAAAATTCATTCCGGGAAATCTTTTTGCCAGAGACACATATAGGAATATAAAAGGGGCTATGAAGATCATGGCCGCCAATATAACCAGCCAGGTCTGGCTTTCAGAGATCCCTGAAATATAGGATATTAATAATATTGAGCCATGAATAAAGCCGGCAGTCAGAAATATTAATTGTATGCCGTCTATTTTACCTTTTTCAATATCCATTCCGTTACTCCTTTTTTGGTGCTGCAGGTCTTGTTAATAGATCGGTTCCCGCAATTTGTGCTTCAACATCAATATTCAGTATTAATTGAGGATAAATATCCTTCCATTTATTCTCCAGTGTTTTCCATTCTTTACGGTATTTTCTGTGAAGCATATCTCCAAAGCCAAAAATATCGCTGTTTAATTCCTTTGATTTATTATAAGCTGTCATTATTTCGTGCCGTATGGCTTCAGTAAGACTCTTTTGCAGAGTCTCAAATTCCTGGACATTCTCTAAATTTTCGGTGGTTGATTGTTCTGATAAAATAGCTTTTTGCTTTACCTTAATATTTATAAATATCTTATTGCCCTTAATAACCGGCTCTACGCTGCTTTTGGCGTCTGCTATTTCAAAAGCGACTTTCCCCTTTCCGTCAGGAGCAGGGATGGTTATTACGCCGCTCTTAATTTTATTCAGTACCCATAGGAGACCTCGCGTTTCAGCTTCATTTAGAGTGCCTGCCATTTTACCTTTATTAAAAACAGCCATTCCAGATACAGCCACATCTTTCTTCCCATTGTCGGTTGCAACTTTTATCAGAGGAGCTATAGGGGAGGTAGTGCTGCTTATAAGCCGGCCGGCGAAATCATTCAGATTTATTTCGTAAAGCTGAGATGTAAAACCATAGTTTTTTACCAAATTTGCCGCATTAATTGCAGGCAGCTTTTCTTTTTCCGTTCCGGCATCCAAAATATCCGAGGCTCTGCCCTCTGCCACAAGCACAAGGGTCCCGGGACGCATCGTGTTTTCACGCAGAAAAAAATCAATATATTTTTGTATGTTTTCTTCAGCAATATCTTTACCGAAAATTACTACCTCATCATGAGAAAGAAATAATTTGTTTCCGGTCTTATAGGTAATTTGTCTTGTTGCTTCAAAAACCGATTTACCTGTATAACTGACATTCCAAAAAGCATTTTTATTTCCGCCGCCACTGCCTCCTGAGGATTTACCCATTTCAGAAGGTTTAACTATTTGTGCCGTAAGCAGGATGCTTTCGGAGTCGGTAGCTTTGTCAACAGCCATTCCTGTAACGATCTCCAGGTCATTGATTTCAATTCCGCCCAGACAGCCTGTTAGTAGAAGTAAAGTTATTAAGCTAAAGATCAGTTTTGTTAGTGCTATACTTTTTTTCATACATTACCTAACTCAGGGTCTTCCTGATTACCGCTTCTTTTGTTCCGGAGAAGGACGCAAGTCAGGACTTTGCCGATAGGAAGCATCATCACTCCATATAATTGCCTTTGGACGTGTAAGTAATTTCCACAGAGGCATCCTTATAAAAACATCCTTCAAACTGGAAAAATTCACTGGAGCAATGGGCCATAAATATGGTGTACCAAATGACCTTAAAGAAGAAAGGTGCAGTAAAGTTATCAGTAACCCCATTATGATGCCAAAACCGCCTCCAACTCCGGCAAGTATAAGGTACAGATACCGCAATATAGTTCCGGCATCAGCCTGAGGTGGTACCACAAAGCTGGCAATTGCCGTCGTAGCTACAACTATAACCATGATTGGACTGATGAGACCGGCTTCAACGGCTGCCTGACCCAGGACAATGGCCCCGACAATGCTGACTGTCTGACCTATAGGTCTTGGCAACCTTAATCCTGCTTCTCTCAGAATATCAAAAATTATCAGCATTAAAAATGCTTCCAACACTGCAGGAAAAGGAACTTTCTCCCGTCCCGCGGCAATGGATATCAGAAGCTGTGTAGGTATCAGCTCCTGATGAAAGACCGTTAACGCAACATAGGTTGCAGGAGCCAGAATACTGATTATAAATGACAGAAAACGGATTGTTCTTATAAAGCTGGTGAAAAATGGTCTGGAATAATAGTCTTCCGAGCTCTGAAAACCCGATAGAAAAAGCATAGGTGCCACTAGTGCAAAAGGGGTACCGTCAACAAGAATGGCAGCACAGCCCTCCAATATTTTAGCTGCAACCTTATCAGGTTTTTCACTGTTTGATACAGTGGAAAAAATAGAATAAGGAGCATCTTCAATAAACTGTTCGATATAGCCTGATTCCAAAATTGCATCTATTTTTATCCTTTTAAGGCGTATACTGATTTCATCAATCAACTTTTGGTTAGCTACGTTTTTCAGATATACGATACTTACCTGCGTTTTTGATCTGTCACCTATTTTGAAATTCTCAATACATAAGTCGGGATCTTTTATTTTTCTTCTTATAAGAGCAAGACCTACATTGATATTTTCTGTAAAACCTTCCCGCGGCCCACGTACAACACTCTCAGTCTGGGGTTCCTCGATGCCGCGAGATTCCCATTTTCTGGAGTTGATAATTAATGCCTCTTTGGAACTGTTCACCAGCAAAATTGCTGCTCCTGTCAATACACTATCAACCACATCATTCAGTAGTGTGGTTCTGATGTTATCCGATATAGAGATCAAATCCCTTTGAATAGTAGCCATATCACTAAAATCCAGGTTCTTATTGTCTGAAAGCATCAATGAATCATACATTAAAGGTTTAAGAATACTTTTATGAATTTCATCCTTATTTACCATGCTATCTATATAAATTAAAGCTCCCCGGAACTTTCTGTCGCGTCCGAACGTAAACTGGTGAATAATCACGTCACTGCTGCATAGTATGCCTTGTATGGTTTTCAGGTTACTTTGCAAATCTGGTAATACAGGAGCGTCATTGTCAGCTTTTGATGAAATATTGGACTGACTGTTGTTTTTATCTTTTAATGCAAGGTAGCCAATCTTTTTCCTTATGTATTTAAACATGTGATCCTCCAATGTAATTGCTACTAAAATTGTTAACATATAAACAATGAAGTATTCATCTGTCATAAGTGTCAGACACTTTTTGTATTAAATCAATCCTTTAACTGTTACTTTACTGCGCAACAGGAGTATCCATACAAATACAGCAGCTAAAACTGATGCTATAATGATAATCCCAAGGCCGTGAATCATATTATTCCACGCAAGTGAACCCAAGGCCATGCCAATGCTGCCTAGAATAGTATGAACTGCATTAATAAGCGAGGAAGCTGAACCAATATCGTCTTTTTGTTGGTCCAGCAGGATATTGGTGCTAAAAGGACGAATAGCTCCTTCAATTAATGTAAAAGGCATAAATGAAATCAGAAAAACCCAGGGTGAGCTATTGCCCAGAAAAAATACACATAATCCGCTGATAAAAGATACACCAAAACAGCTCCATGAAAAAGTACGGGGTGTAAGCCGTCCGATAGAACGTATATAAATAACCGGGCCAAGAACTGCAATTGCAGAGTTTGCAGCAAAGAAGAAACTGTAAGTCTGAGCATTCAAGGCAAAATAATTTTCATAGATATAGGAAGACATTGCTATGTAAGCCATATAGGGTGCAGCCAGAGCCGCAGTGATGAAAAGGAAACTGCTGAATCCTGCATTTTTTCCGACAACCAGCAGACGTATCAGAGAGCCTCCCAAACTTCCGTCATAGAGTTCTTCCTTTGACAAGGTTTCTTGAAACATAAATGCCACGATTAATGTCAAAATACCTATGACAGCAAGTACCCAGAAGGCTTCCCTCCATTCTGCCACTTGCAGGATGGCTGCTCCTGCAATAGGTGCTACCATCGGGGCAAGTACACTCATGGCTTGGACTGCAGCAAGAACTTTACTTTTCACTTTTCCGGAAAAGCTGTCTTTAACCAAAGCAGTTGAAATAGCCGTAACATCTCCAGCCCCTAATGCCTGAAAAACCCGGAATAAAATCAGCTGGTAAATTGAGGTTGAAAGTGCTGAGGCTATGCTGCCTGTTATGTACAGGATCAGCCCTACGATAAGGACGGGTTTTCTGCCATATTTATCACTCAGAGGACCAAATACGATTATGCCTATTGCATAAAAGATATAAAACGCTATCAGAGTTAAGTTTACCATTGCTGTTGTTGTATGAAAGTACTCGGCCATAGTTGGCATGGCAGGCAGGTATAAATCAATTGACAGCGGTATGAACATTCCCATTAGAGCTATGAATAGTATAAGTCCTTTTGAACCCAGATAATTTTGTGGTTTTAATAATGTGCCGTGTTTACTTGTTAATAATTCAGTCTTTTTCATTTTTAATCTATTACCTCCAGATTTAATTGGTGTGACAACAGCATACACCTGCATTTCTAAAATATAGCGTAAAAATAAAAAAGGATAAGCGATCAACAATATTTGTTGATAACTTATCCAGCACACGCAAGTATACCCTCCGTCACACCAACAGTATAATAAGAAAAATTTCATATGTCAATGCTCTAACATACGGTTAATTTAACTGTTGGACTTAATTAACCGTAAGCAGGCCTCCAGGGCTGTTTCTCCATTTTTTACATAATAATCTGGTTCTGTACCGTATTCTTCGCTGTTTTTTCCATCGGCTGTGACACCGTATATGGAACTGTATT
Organism: Eubacterium sp.; assembly: GCA_029266335.1. Classification (GTDB taxonomy): domain Bacteria; phylum Bacillota; class Clostridia; order Acetivibrionales; family DSM-1351; genus Ruminiclostridium. The sequence goes on from JAQSXC010000041.1 coordinate 11,072, forward strand.
GAACCACCAAGCCGCTGTTTGGAAGAATGATATAAGCAGGATCAACTCCAATTCCGTCTCCACCGGTCTTTTCACCCACAAGGGTTGCAAACCCGGATTGCTTTGAAAACATTGCCGCATATTCTGAAGATGAGTAATTGTTTTCGCTGACCAAAAGCCATATCCGTCCTTGGAAACTTTTTTTGCTGGAGGGTTTAACCGTGTAATTTTCCTGCATAAAATAATCAAGCCCGGCTAAATCCTCATGATTTATGTTCGAAAGAAGGGGTAATTCCGAAATTGATTTCCATTTCCCTGCTTTTAGTCCTTCCGGTATCCTTAGAAAATGTTTGTTGTTTTCTCCGCCTTTTGCCAGCAGAAAGGTGGATACGCTATAGGTTCTGTCAGACAGCGGAGCTGCTACAAGCTGATTGAAGTAATCCATTCCACCGCCCGGATTATCTGTAATATCAATAATTAAGTGATCATAGCCTGATAGGCTCTTATAAAAAGGAAGTAGTATTTCCTTGTCTTTATTAAAGAGATCCATATCAAACATTCCAATTTTAACATAGGCGATTTTACCGTCTTGTAGGATATTAGTTGTTACATTATCAAATGTTTCTGTTTCTTTTTCATCGTCCGCATCATCCACATTTGATTTGTCAATATGCGAATTGTGCTCATCAACTGAATTCTGCAGCTTTGTATAGAAGTTTTCCATGGCTCTGTAGTTCTTTTGAGATACCGGATTATCCAGTTTCTTTATGTAGGGAGCAAGATCCTCAGCGTACTGGGGAAACTCCTGAATTGTGGTTTTCAAACCTTCAAGCTCGGAAAAATATCGGTAGCCCCATGCCTGAATATGTCCTGTATACTTCATTTCGGCTACAAAACTACGGACAAGCTTCCAAAAATCATCATCGTTATTACACGTCTCAATTTGTTTGCGGTAAACTTTATATTGTTCTTCAATATTTACATTGTTTTTTCGCTGGGCAACACCAAAATAAGGGTAGTTATCCGTCATTTCTTTGTATAATACATCAAAGTCCTGTAAATACTGCCTGGGTGTCAAATCCATCCAGCATTTGTCCTTATCGGACATTTTCTTTAGCAGGTCATCCATGGTAATTGGCTCAATATTCTGCCATGAATTCGCTTTTTGTGCAGGAGCAGGTGTTAAATTATTCTGAAAGGTCTTGGTAAGGTTTTCCTGTCCTGGTGAACTGACTGTTAGGACAAAAATTAGTGCAACGCACAGGGCTAATATTCTTTCCATATATTCATATCCTTTTATTTAATGTTGAAATTATACCATAAAAATCTATTGAAGTTCTTAAGCATTATTGGTTAAGACGTAAAAAACAGATAGGCGGCTATGGTCAGTGATTTGGAAGTATCAACATAACATAATGAGACCGATGTACTGCAAGCGCTAAAACTTCCTTAAATAATTTAAATATTTTAGTTATTCAGGATTTTTTCTACTACATTCAACTTGAGGTCACTTGCAATTTTATATGCGTCAATTACAGCCTGATCCCATATTTGCTCAGGAGAATGGCAATCAGAGCCAATGAGTACCTTAACTGAAGTCTGAGCTACCAGGTTCCAAAAGTTCATATGTGGATATTGAAAACGCTTGCCATCTGTAAATTCATGAATACCTCGACGAAATCCATTTGCATTGAACTCTAAAATAAAATCATTTTTTTCTGCAGCAGATATAATGATATCACATGCTTTTTCACAATTTTTATCAAAGGGAAGATCATTAACAAACATAATGTCCGGATGAGCTACGAATTTAAAATAACCTGTTTCCATACCTCTGGCGATAGATTTTGCATAGTCTATATATTGCAAAGTGTCTGTAAGAGAGTAAATATTTACAGTTTTTTTGTTATCAAGTGCATAAAAATGCTGTGCTAATACGAGATAGTCCAATCCATAAGCAGTCAACAATTCGGAATAATAACTTTCTTCGGAAGGAGCGTATTCGATTTCCAAACCGGAATAAACAACAATTTGATCCCTATAACTGATTTTCAATTCGTTCAGTGTTTCGATATATGGCTGTAAATCTGAAAAATCCATTCGATATCCATAGCGATTATCTTGATATGGGCCATGATCGGAGAACCCGATAATTGACAGACCTTTAGCCAGCGCTTCCTTTAAATAGTCAAGCTCAGTCCCGGCTGCGTGCTTGCATCTGCATGTATGTGTATGATAGTTTGTTCTCATAGTAAATTCCCTCTCTAATTTAATATTAATGATATGTTGGAAGATGTTATTGGAACTATTAGTGTTTAGAGGAATTTACTTACGCCGTAATATTAGCATAGTATAAAAATACTGTCAAGTGCGGGAGCATTTCAGGATTGAGGAAGTGAATTATGACAGCAGTAAACTGGTGGCAACGTTTTGCGGCATTTGTTATAATGATATAAAGCGGTTCAATAAGAATGGAAATGAACCGACAATCAAGTACCTTAAATATGGAGTCCGACTCAACCTCACACAACTCTATTTGGGATCCATATCCAAGTATTTTACCGGGAACACCCTGAATATAATGCCAAATGCCGTATGTAACAATTCAATTTATCCGAACAAACAGGAGGTATTTTGTGTTGCATTATTTATTACGCAAATTTTCAAATATGAAATTCAGACGCAAATTAATAATATCCTACTTATTAATAAGTATAATTCCCATCACTATTCTGGGAGTACTTTCGTATCATCAAGCAAAGAGTCTTCTCGTAAAACAAGCTTATACCTCTATTGAACATACTCTTTCTCAATCTCTGGTACATATGGACAATAAAATAGAAAGGTATGGCACTTTCGCGGATTACATAGCATTTAACAAGAGTATTGTCAGTTCGGTAAACATGGATTACGATAACTATTATGATATGTTTTATAATTATACCTATGTTATTAAACCCATCTTTAATTCCATGATGTTTATGCAGACAGATATTGAGAAAGTTACCGTTTATAATAGCGGAAATCTGGTCAGACACGGAGACTTCATATTCCCATTGAAGGATATAAATTCAAAGAAGTGGTTTTCAAAAGTATATGAAAGCAGCGGGAATATATGGACTTTTGAAGAAGGGAAAGTGGCTATTTTCAGACGTCTAATTGATATAAATAATTCCAACACAAATATTTTAAAAGTGCAATTGAAATATGAAAAACTATTTGAAGAGCTGAATAAAGTTATGGAGAACTATGGGCTGTTCGTAGTAAATGAAGATAACGAAATAATTTATAGCATAAGTCGATTTGATGAGAAATATCAGCATTATCTACTTTCATATGAACAACTTTTTAATAGCAATAAAGAGAATACCGGCAGAGTATACGGCAATAAATATATTTTCCTTAAAGACAGTCTTGCTTCACCTGCCTGGAGCATCTATTTCTATAAACCCATTGATACATTGGATTTAGATGTTGGAGTTATTGTACGTTCGGTATTATTTGCTATTGCTGTTTGTATAATGATGACAATTATTTTTGGTATGCTTTTTTCTAAAGTAATTGTTACCAGAATTGAATTACTTACCAAAAATATGAAACATGTTGATGAAAACAACTTTAAAGTTACCATTACAAGTGATTCTGATGATGAAATTGGTAAATTGATTCGCACATTCGGACATATGATGCATAAAATTGATACTTTAATTGTAGAAGTATATGAAAGTAAACTCAAACAAAAAGAAGCAGAAATGATTGCCTTACAGGCACAAATCAATCCTCATTTTTTGTGTAATGTACTTTCTTCAATAAACTGGAAGGCAATCATGATTAAAGCAGATGATATCAGTATAACAACGCAGCTGTTGGCAACATTTTATCGTACGGCTTTAAACAGCGGTAGAAACATTATCACAATAAAAGAGGAACTGGAAAACACAAAATCATATATTGCGATACAGTCTATCCTGCATAACGGAAACTTTGAGGTTATTTATCAGATTGATGAAAACATTTATGACTGTGAGATGATAAAGTTAATATTGCAGCCTATTGCCGAGAATGCCATAGAGCATGGACTGGATTGCATAAAAAGTGAAAAAAAACAACTGCTTTTGTCAGCAAAATTGGCTGGAGAAAGTGTGTGTTTTGAGGTTAAGGATAATGGAAGTGGTATCCCCGAAGCAGAAGTGGAAAGGCTTTTACAAACCGATTCAAAGGGTTATGGCTTAAAGAATGTTAATGAACGGATTAAACTGTACTATGGTGCCGAGTATGGGGTGAAGATAGAAAGTATAGTCGGAATTGGCACAACAGTGTCTGTTGTTGTACCGGCCATTCCGTTTCATTAACAACAAAAGTAATAATCAGATATAATATCAAAAAAGATTGATATGTTTCAAAAGAATGTTACATTTACTATGATTTTTGTTGCATTTATACTTTTAGTAAAGACGGAAGATGTCTTATAACTATTAGTGTTTGGAGGAGAAAGGAGTAATATCGATTATGAAAAAGCATTCTTTTGGTGCTCTGTTATTAGCAATTATTATGTGTATTAGTTTAGTAGGATGCGGCGGAAATGGTAATACCAGTGCAGATAGCTCAGTAGTAGCCAATTCAGGAACCCAATCCGGAAAGGACCTGGGTGATGCCGGAAAAATTTTGCAGGAGGCTAAAACAACACCCTTTGGGAAGTATCCGGAGACTGTGTATTACACCATGGCTAAGCAAACAACAGCCGAAGCTCGTATGGCAGAAGGTGACACTTATGAGAATAACGGTTATACAAGATATCTTCTTGATAAACTAAATATTCAAAATAAGAATGAATTTGAAGCAAATACAGAGGACGCATATAATCAAAAGATTGCACTTGCAATAGCAAGTGGTGATATTCCAGATATTATGATTGTAAATGATTTAGCAACATTGGATCAACTGGTTGAAAACGACTTGATTCAAGATTTATCACAAGTCTATGAAAACTGTGTCAGTGACAAAATAAAAGACATATATAATTCTTATGACGGCAGAAGCCTGAAAATGGTAACTTATGACGGAAAGATCATGGCATTGCCGGGAACACAAATTGAAAACAGTAATAAATTACTGTGGCTCAGGAAGGACTGGATGGATAAATTAGGACTTAAGGAGCCTAAAACTCTTCAGGATCTGGAGCATATCCTTACAGAATTTGTAACAAAAGACCCTGGTGGCAATGGTGCGGGCAAGACTGTCGGTTTGGTGGCATTACCCGATGTGGCAGGTAATTATGGCGGTGGATATATGCTCGATCCGTTGTTTGCATCTTTTTTTGCCTATCCTAAGCAATGGATGAAAAATGCTTCAGGAGAGATCTATTATGGATCGGTAGCAAATGAAGTGAAACCCGCATTGGGCGTTCTCAAGAACTGGTACAAGAAAGGATTGATTGATCCACAATTTATCGTAAGAGAGTATGACGATGTAACGTCATTGATAGTAAACGGGACCGCGGGTGCGGCGTTTGCACCCTGGTGGATGCCAAGAGGGGACTCCTATGATTTGAATAAAGACGTAGAGTGGGCACCTTACATATGTCCGCTTGATAAAAGTGGAGAACTTACATACTATTCTCAAAATCCTTGCAGAAGATTTATTGTTGTAAGAAAAGGATATGAATATCCCGAGGTTGCAGCAAAGAGCGTTAGTCTGATTTTTGATTATAACCGCTATATTGATGATGTAAATAATGAACTTACAGCATATGAAACAAAGACCGGAGTACATCAAATGGCCAATCCATTAAGCATTAATCTGGATTACAATGATGCGGTAAACATTTCTCATGAAAACCTGCAGGCAGCATTAAACGGCGAAAAAGACCCCAAAACGTTGATGAGTTTTGAGTATGGATTGTATCAAACCTGTTCCGCATATTTGGAGAATCCTAAAAGCGCGACAGGAGAACAATGGAAAACCTATATGGCAAGAGTATTTGGTGCCAGTGCTGCAAATGATAAGAGATTAAAAGCAATTGATCCGGTATATTTTGGTACTACCGAGAGTATGCCTTTGAAATGGGCAAACCTCGAAAAACTGGAAGAGGAAGCACTATTGAAGATTATTGTCGGAGACAAGCCCCTTGAGTATTTTGATGAGTTCGTTAAAAACTGGTATTCACAGGGTGGTGCAGATATTACTAAAGAGGTAAAGGCTGAAGTAGAGATGAAATAATTTATACAATGATTAATGAGATTCTTTGTATTGCTCCTGAGCTGTACTTAGAATCTCATTATGTAAGGGGATAGAGAGATGTACTTAAGATAGAAATTTTTAAACATGGAAAAGGGGAAAATCTTCTATGCATAAAAGAAATTTGAGACAGTTAAATTATCATTTGATGCTTGCTCCCGGAATTATTGCTTTACTGTTATTTTCATATCTGCCCATGACAGGATTGGTTATGGCTTTTCAAAAATATGTTCCTGCAAAAGGTTTTTTTCATTCGAAATGGGTTGGACTTGATAATATAACATATTTATTTAGTTTAACCGACAGTAGAATAATTTTTAAGAATACATTAATCATCGCAATCGGGAAAATTTTACTGGGGTTGATAGTATCTATCGGATTTGCTCTTTTATTGAACGAAATTCGTGTAAAACTGTTTAAGAAAACAGTTCAAACTATTGTATATCTGCCACACTTTCTATCGTGGGTTGTACTGGCAACCGTTGTACGCAATATTTTTGATTATAATGGTGTAATCAATGGCATAGTTCAAGCCTTTGGTGGTACTCAAACAATATTCCTGGCGAGTAATACCTGGTTTAGACCAATTTTGATTTTGACTGAAACGTGGAAAGAATTCGGCTTTGACTCTGTTGTATACCTGGCTGCACTTACGTCAATAGACCCGGGACTTTATGAATCGGCGGAAATAGATGGAGCAAACCGATACAAACGCATGATACATATTACAATTCCGGGAATTGCGCCAATGATTGTAATGATGACGGCTCTGAGCCTGGGGAGGGTTTTAAATGCAGGCTTCGATCAGGTATTTAATCTATATAATCCGTTGGTTTACCAAACAGCCGATATTATTGATACTTATGTTTACCGTGTTGGTCTGGTGGACATGCAGTATAGTTTGGCAACAGCAGTAGGAATGATGAAATCGGTAATCAGTCTGATGTTGATAGCAACCTCAAATTTTCTGGTTAAAAAATTCGCAGATTATCAAATATTTTAGTATAGGTATTTACGGAAGCCTGAAAGGGGATTTGGAACATGAAAAAAAGAAATCTTGGCAGCACAGCCGCAGATACCATAATCTGGACGATAGTGATAATGATGACACTTTCCTGTCTGCTACCATTACTTAATACGGTAGCATTATCCTTCAGCAGTCAATCTGCAGCTACAGGAAACCTTGTATGGTTGGTACCGGTTGGTTTTAACTTATCCTCATATCAAAAAATTCTTGAGGATGTTCAATTCTGGCGTTCTTTTTTTACGTCTGTAACAAGGGTTGTACTTGGTACATCATTGAATCTTATATTGGTCGTGTTGATTGCATACCCTCTATCAAAAACAAAAAGGGAATTTAAAAGCCGAAACAAATATATGTGGGTCGTTATGACGGCAATGTTGTTTAGCGGCGGAACTATTCCATTATTTATTGTAGTAAAGCAATTAAACTTAATAGACTCAATCTGGTCATTAATTCTGCCGGGTGCGGTGCCTGTATATAATGTAATCTTAATGATGAACTTTTTCAAGGCGGTACCCAAATCTTTAGAAGAAGCGGCAATTATTGACGGTGCCAGCATCTGGAAGGTTCTTTTCAAGGTGTATATACCGGTATCGTTGCCCGCAATTGCCACAATTACTTTATTTTGCGTTGTCAGCCATTGGAATGACTACTTCAGCGGACTGATTTATATTAATACAGCTTCCAAATATCCGCTACAGACATACATACAACAGCTGACCGTTGATTTCTCAGAGATGTACAGTACTGATCCGGAGCTTTTGGAACAAATATCAAAAATTTCAAATAGAGCAATGAACTCGGCTAAAATTGTTGTTTCAACATTACCACTTCTACTGATATATCCGTTCTTGCAACGTTATTTTGTAACAGGTATAGTTATGGGGGCGGTGAAAGAATAATACATAGATAACATAAGGTGGTGTTGTATGTATAAAGTAATTATTGTTGATGATGAATTCATTGAGCGCCGGGGTATACAATTTTTACTGGAGCAATACGGTGATTTGTTTGAAATAACGGTATCGGATAATGCGGAGGAAGTGATAAATCATCTTAAGAGGGAAGCATATAATATTTTATTTACCGACATCAAAATGCCCATTATGGATGGTCTGGAACTTTCTAAAGAGGCAATTCAATTACAACCGGATCTGAATATTGTCATTCTAAGCGCTTATGGTGAATTCGCTTATGCTAAACAGGCAATAAATATAGGGGTCTCCGAGTATGTATTAAAACCGATTAACATAGATGAATTTAATAAAGTAGTCAAAAAAATTACCGAAAAATTAGAAGAAACAAACAGTCAGGCAAAATATGAGAGAGATTACTGCCTGCTGAATTTATTAAATGGTGTTTCAATCGACAAGCTGCTTATTAAAAAGAAAAGAAACATTGATCTGGATTTTTTTAATCAATATACAAGAATGCTTCTCATTGAGACCGGCAGTAACTTTTTTGAAACCTCGGATGAAGCTTTTGCTCATAGGTTGAAAAACTGCATAAAACAAGATTTTGATTATCTCAACATTAACCAATACCAGAGTATATTGTTCTTTCAGAATTATCATAGCAATGATAAAGAGTTTGAGCAATTAGGAGAAAAAATTTATGAAGAAGTGATGAAAAATGAAATCCCTTCTGCTAATATCGTATTAAGCAGAGAATTGCGTAGTTACACCGAGTTTTATCCTGAATATGCTTCTTTTGAAGAGTTGCTGGAAACCAGATTTTTTTTGGGAAACATACATGTTATATCACATAATTCCATACAGGATTTTAAACCGGAATCAATTACAGAACTGATTAATAATATCAATTATTATGCCTTAAAGAAAGATTGCTACAGCCTTCGCCAGTGCGTACTGCATTTTTGCAGGCAGTACCGCTACAGACAGGGCTTTTCCAGAATATATATAAATTATATTTTTTCTGAAATACTAAAAGCAATCAACTCCAACTTATCTGGTGATCAGGAAATGGAATTCAATAATCAGATAAGAAAAATATACAGCTGTAATAACAGTACTGAAATTATAGATATTATGGAGCAAAATATTGATAAGCTGGAATTCAGAGATAATGATCTGCGAAATATTACTTTGATAAATACAGTAATTAATCATATACAAAGTAATTACCAAAAAGACATTTCGCTGGAGGAGCTTGCAGGCAAGGTATATTTGACACCCAGCTATCTAAGCCATATATTTAGAAAACGGACCGGAGGTACAATAATGCAGTTTATTAAACAGTGCCGGATGGAAAGTGCGAAAAAACTATTAGTGACAACAAATATGAAAATAATAGATATCAGCGAAAGGATCGGTTATACCAATTGTTCCTATTTCTGCCACATTTTCAGCGTATACTTTGGAATGAGCCCCGAAAAGTTCAGACAAATAAACAGTAAAGAGATGCCCTGATTTAAAAGATTTAAAAAATAAATGTGAGGTCTTAATAATGTACAAAAATTATATTTTTGATCTGTATGGAACATTAATTGATATCAATACAAATGAGAGAAGCAGGTATCTATGGGAGAAAATGGCTTGCTTTTACAGCTTTTATGGTGCGGATTACGGTCCTTCGGAATTGTATTGGAAATATGTTGAATTATGTAAGCAGGAAGAGAAAAGGATGTCAGATATTGACTATCCCGAAATTGAATTATCATATGTCTTTCAACAGCTATTTCAAAAGAAATCTGTTGATGCGGACATTGAGCTGGCTGTACAGACCGGTAAAATCTTTCGCATACTCTCAATTCAATACATCAGATTATATGACGGGGTGACGGAGTTATTAGATGAACTTAAGAAAGCAGGAAGAAAGATTTTACTGCTTTCCAATGCACAGCGGATATTTTCAGAATCGGAGATGAAAATGCTTAAGATATATGATTATTTTGACGGTATTTTATTTTCATCCGATCAAAGCTGTAGAAAGCCATCACCGCTATTCTATCAGTCTGTTTTAGAAAAATATCAAATAGATAAGAAGGAAAGCATTATGATTGGTAATGATCCGGTTGCAGATATAAAAGGAGCTTATGATATTGGTCTCCCCTCACTCTACATAAAATCCAATCTATCACCGGACGATAATGAGGAGTTGTTAAGTACTTATTCAATAATGGATGGAAATGTATATCAAATTAGAAATTTAATATTAAAGTAGCCGGTAAAAAATATGCAACCTGTGTTTTTTATAGTTATAATCTGTAAATGTTAAAATTTTAGCAGGACAAGTGTAGGAATGAGAATTATATGTTGAAATATGCATTAATTGGCATATTTGCAGGAATCAAAAAAATTATGGAGAATTAGTTGGATAAATAGATTCACGAATGGGTTGGTGAATGTAAAGAATTTGAGGCATCAAACAGTAGAAATGAAATACAAGAACACAATGATATTGGACATATTGTATCTTCAATAGGAGTTTATGGTCTGCAAATGATTTATTCATTACCATTGTGAGAAAGATAGGAATAATGTAATGGAGAGCATTTACTGGATACAGGAATGGGCCACTATAAGGCAGAATGAAGTTGTTCGTTTACCGGAGAGCTTTGATGTGGACGAGTGCTTCTTAAGGCATATGTCAAAAGAAGATTTATATACTGCGTTTAGAGAGATATGGGGAATGTACACCGGTATATATGGTGATATTGCCAGCAACCCGGAAGTTTTTGGAATGCCATTATATAAACCTGAAGAATACAGTTGTTTTACTGCACAGGCCAGGGATTCAAGAAGTGCGGCATATCGTCCGTTTAGCCTATTATACAATCTTCTCATCTCGGGGGATTTTCAAAATGATGATTTTCTCATAGATGCCAACTGCTTTAAAGAAATAAACAAGGTTAAAAATGTTCATATTCTTTTTGAAAGGCTTACCGATTACGGACTGTGCTTTCAGGGCTTAAAAAACTATAAAGTTGCCGGCCGAATTATACTCATGTCCTATCCTGATAACCGGAATGTCATATCAGTATTAAAGCTAATGGCTGATAAAGCTCATGCAACAAACAGGCAGAAGGATTTCTTATGCTGTCATTATAAGTTGCTTCAGGATGATATGAATACTGTAAATTACGGGTACGGCGCAGATATTGTTGCTGATAAAATGCACACGGGAGAGGAACGGGAATTTATTTATTCAATGGATGCAGTACTGCGGGAAATGGGGTATTTTGCTCAGCCGAAAGCATGGAATGAGGGGCCTGGCTATGCTTATTATGATAAGGAGAGTGTAATGAGAACCAATGGCCCATATCATTATTGGATGTTATCATGGAAAACCAAACTTGTTTTATATCTGCGTATAAGAGATGCTTCAAAGTGTTTGGAGTATCTTAATCAATGTCCGGATACAGTTAAACAAATGTTTTTAACAGGTGATAAAGGTTGCTCAAAGCATTTCAACGGTATGTGTCAATTTGGTCAGGAGTATACAATAGAGGGAAGTACCTATTGGAAGTGTGGCTGTTGTAATGCTCCCTTCTATTGTAATCCGGTTAAAGCTGATATACCGCACTATATAAAATTAATTCAGTTAGGTTTGAAAAAATAAGGTGTATACATCTCCTTACCGGTTCATAAGGTGGCAGGCATATTTGTAGCTGTACTGTCAGCTGCTTTTTGAACAGGTTCAGGCAGCCAGAGTGCAGGCCAAAGGAATGTCCAAAGTGCACAGCTCCAAAGGATGCTTTTATCAAGAAGGAAGAGTAAGCTTAATAGATTGGTATAAAACGCAAATCCGGCAGACAACTGCGGGATTTTACATTTTTAGGAGTAACAATTTATTTTTTTGACACAATAGAAAATATGAATAAACTTTTATTTGGAATTTCCGGTTTGCCAATAGGTTCAAATATAAAAAAAATAAATTATGCTTCCGGTATTGAATATGTAAAATCAGTGGGACTGGATGCTATGGAACTGCTTTTTGTAAGAAATGTCAATGTGACAGATAAAAATAAGGATGAAATATTAAAGGCGAAGCAAAACAGTAACATTTATCTTTCAGCACACGGATCTCATTACATAAATCTTAATGCAGATGAGTACGAAAAGCAGGAACAGTCAATTCAAAGGTTAAAAGCTGCAATTCTGGGTCTTGAAAAGGTCAGGGGGAGAAGTCTTGTATTTCATCCGGGCTTTTATTTAAACAAATCAAAAACCGAGTCCTATAATACAATTAAGCAAAATCTGTTGAAGCTTCCCCAGGGACCAATAGATTTAAGACTTGAAACCACAGGGAAAGGAACACAGTTCGGAACGCTGGAGGAACTGGTTTCTATATGCAGGGAGGTTGCCTCATGTAAGCTGTGCATTGATTTTGCACATATACATGCAAGAAGTAAAGGAAGCTTAAAAAACTATAAGGATTTTGATAATATTTTAAAATACATTTCTGATAATTTAGGCGGCTCTGCACTTAAGGATATGCATATTCACATGGGCGGAATCAAATATGGTGAAAAGGGTGAAATAAGACATTTGCCCCTTTTGGAAAGTGATTTCAATTACACAGCCTGCCTGAAAGCCCTGAAGGAATATGCTGTGACCGGGTGTGTAATTGCGGAAGGACCTCTGGTAGAGGCCGATGCCCTTCTGCTTAAAAAAGCTTATGAAAAACTATAACAGGATATTCCTGCCAATAACGATTTTGTCCTTTAAATTTGTTGGAAAAAAAGATTCAGGTGGAGTGTAACCGGGTGGATAAGAAGGTATAATTTCATATTGACATTTTTGGACTATTGCGATAGTCTATATTTGTAAACTATTGCGATAGTCTAAAATTTATTATCTGTAATTTTATCAAAATGGAGGTATCAGAATTATGAGATTTGACTATGTTAGAACAAAACCCTTTTTAATGTTAACAGCAGTAATCCTTTTAATCACATTACTCACAACCACATGTTTTGCGCAAAGCAATCAAGCAGCCACAACCGCTGCCGAAACCACCAGAACTGTAGCGGTAACAGGAACTGCAGATGTTATGGTAATGCCTGATGAAGCAGTTTTTTCTCTGGCGGTAGAAACTACAAACCTGGATATTAATAAAGCAAAATCCGAAAACGATGCCAGCATAAAGAAAATTAAAGCAATTACCAATGATTTGAAAATTGAATCAAAACATGTTGTGACAGATTATATCAATGTAAATCCGAAATACACTTATAAGAACAATGGAGAGCAGGAATTTAACGGATATACCATTCATAGAGGACTTGTAATAACTTTAAAGGATTTGTCCAAATTTGATGAGCTTCTGACAAAACTTCTGGGTGCAGGCGCAAATAACATACAAAATGTACAGTTTAAAACTACCCAATTGAGGAAGCACAAGGATGAGGCAAGAGCTCTGGCTATCAGGGCAGCAAAGGAAAAAGCAGCTGCACTGGCCAAGGAACTGGGTCAGACTGTCGGGAAGGCAAGCATGATCCAGGAGATTCAGGATGATACATACTCCTATTATATGCCCTGGAGCTCCTATGGATATTCAGGTGCAAACTTGTTAAGCAATACAAATGTTATTTCAAATTCAACTATGCCTGCTTCTCAAAGCTCCACTGCCAGCGTTGAGAGTGAAAGCTTCTCTCCCGGGCAAATAAAAGTCAGTGCCAGGGTTTCAGTTACATTTGACTTAAACTAGAGTAAATAATATAAACTACAGTTATTAATATATACTACAGCCTTTGTGGAGTGAGTAAGTTCCTGTATGCCTGGCAAGGAGCGGTTCTGAACTCAATCCATGGAGGCTGTTTTAAATTTTTAAGAAATTGATAAGATTTCTATAACTTTATTTTAAGGATATTCATTTAGAATTATTTCATAAAGAAATAGTTCTGGAGGAATCAGTCGTGAATAAATTTAAGGAAATGAGCCTTGAGCTTGCACTGTTACTATCAATACCATTGGTGAAGATAATATATTTTCTTTTGAACAATCCGGGAAGAGGAGCAGTAAGCCTTGTAACCGACATTGACAGAAAAATACCCTTTGTAAAAGAGTTTGTAGTACCATATATGATTTGGTATGTGTTTGTATTTGCAGTTCTGATATATTTTTGCTTCAAGGACCGCAAGGTATATCACAGGACACTGGTTGCAATCAATCTGAGTCTGTTAATCTGTTATGCGGTATACTTTGTATTCCAGACAACTGTACCCAGGCCGCAGCTTGCAGGAAACGATATATTCACCCATATGGTAGAGTTTATTTATACAATTGACAGGCCTTACAACTGCTTTCCAAGTATACACTCCCTGGTCAGTTTTATATTGATAATGGCAATAAATAGAAGTAAAATTAAAAACAGAATGAATTTCAGCATTATAACAGGAATTTCTGTGTCAATTATATTATCAACGCTATTTATAAAGCAGCATGTAATTCTTGATGCAATTGCAGCAATACTCTTAGGAAGACTTGTGTTTAATTTTGTATATAAAATTGATATGGAAAGGATGGGAAAATGGTTCAGGAAACAATACTTGTCGTTGACGATGAAAAAGAAATTAGGAACCTGATAGAGGTATATCTTAAAAACGAAGGCTATAAGGTGCTTAAAGTCTCAAACGGGGTTGAAGCACTGGAGATTATGCAAAGCAACAGGATACACCTGATAATCCTTGATATAATGATGCCAAAAATGGATGGACTTGAAGCTTGTATGAAAATCCGGGAGAAAAATAATGTCCCAATTATCATGCTTTCTGCCAGAAATCACGACATGGATAAGATACTGGGCCTTAGCTCAGGTGCTGATGATTATGTTGCCAAACCCTTCAATCCCATGGAACTTGTTGCCCGCGTAAAATCTCAGCTAAGAAGGTATCTCAGACTTAAGAATATGGATGCCCATGAAGAAGGACAGATAGAAATTGATGAACTGGTTATAAATGTAACTACTCATAAAGTAAAGGTCAGGAATAATGAGGTAAGGCTGACTCCCAGGGAATTTGCCGTACTTGAGCTCCTTGCCAGGAATCCCGGAGTGGTTTTCAGCATGGAGAGGATTTATGAAGCTGTGTGGAATGAAGACTTTTTTGATGCTGAAAACACTGTTATGGTACACATAAGAAAAATCCGGGAAAAGATTGAAGAAGACTCAAGAAAACCAAAATACATTAAAACTGTATGGGGGGTGGGTTACAAGCTTGAAAAACCGGTTTGACAACTCAGGTATTATTAAATA
>JAQSXC010000241.1 GCA_029266335.1 Eubacterium sp.
ATTGAAACACCAAAATCCGCTGCTTCCATAAGGGCAGTTCCCCATGCCAGACATAACAATCCCAAAATATAAGCATGTTCTGTGTAAAATATTCTTTTCATCATAGCACCTCCGTAAATAAAAAAACAGCTGTTTCCATTTGATAGAGAAATGGAGAAAGCTGTTATGTTATGCTTTATTATATCATTGCAGATTTTAATTTTCAATCTTATTATACAGTAAGCCTATTTTAATTGTTTGATATATCTTTTATATCTAGCTCCATGATAAAATCGTTAATTCCTTAATGCATCGTCTCCCATTTTTAATAAAATAGTTCTCTATTCTGTAGTAGGCTATTTGCTTTTTTACTCAATTAATCGGTACATATTAATTATCGTATTAATTTTCATAGTAATCTTTATACTAATTTTTATACTAATTTTTATACTAATTTTTACACTAATTTATTTACTAATTTCATGTTAATTCTGTTTTCCTTATTACAATCCCCATATTTTGTTAATCAATTAAACTATTACTAGTTAATTAGTTTCAAATTAGTTTCATTCCTTGAAAGTTTCTTGACAGACAGGTTCTCAATGTTATAATATAAATTAATTTGGTATATTATGCACTATATTATGAACAATAATTTACTTAAACTAAAATATTCTATCAATCTAAATAATCTGTTTAGGAGTAATCAAAATGAATCATTATGAAATCTTTGATGATGAACAAAATAACACTGATAAAGAAATAGATGAGTCTTTTCTGCCCGAATGCAATGATTTTTTTGTTGTAGGAATCGGAGCATCCGCCGGAGGGCTCGAAGCACTCGAACAGTTTTTTTCCAATATGCCAATTGCAAGTAAAATGGCATTCGTAGTAATCCAACATCTCTCTCCCGATTTTAAAAGTCTAATGCCTGAACTACTCTCACGAAGCACTGAAATGAAGGTTTGTGAGATTCAAAACGGAATGAAAGTCCAGCCCGGATGTGTCTATCTAAATCCTCCCAAGTATACAGTAAAAATTTCACAGGGGCAGTTGTTTATAAAAGAGCAAGAACCACTTTATAGAGTTAATCTTACTATCAATGCTTTTTTAGATTCTCTTGCAAAAGACATGCTCGAAAAATCCATAGCAATCATTCTTTCGGGGACAGGAAGCGATGGTTCTCGTGGGTGTAGGACAATAAAAGAGGCTGGTGGTATTGTAATTTCACAAGACATAGAAACAGCGAAATTCAACGGAATGCCTAAAAGTGTAATTTCAACGAATATCTGCGATTTTATATTATCACCCACTCATATGCCTGAAATATTATTGAATTATGCAGGACAATCATCTTTGATAACAGCAATTACAGACATAGAACAAAAAATTGATGAATCTACTGACCTCTTGTCACAAATATATAACATCATTAAAAATAGATATGCAATCGATTTCAGCTTATACAAGCAGAGTACCATTCTAAGATGCCTGGACAGAAGGATAAGAATATGCCAAATACCGACGCTTGAGGAATACCTCTCCTATTTGAAGGACAACTCAACCGAGGTAGAAAGTTTATACAACAGTTTACTGATCGGTGTTACCCGATTCTTTCGGGATACAGATGCCTTTGATGTGATAAATAATAAAGTAATCCCTGAAATTGTTGAAAACAAAGCAGAGAATACTGTCATAAGGGTTTGGGTCGCTGGCTGCTCAACAGGAGAAGAAGCATATTCGCTGGCTATATTATTTAAAGAATATTTGGATACGGTTCAAAGGAATATAACGGTAAAAATCTTCGCTACCGATATCGATAGTAATGCAATCGAATATGCAAGTACAGGGATTTACCCAGAAAGTATCTCCGACGAAATATCCCTTGATCTCTTGAATCGTTACTTCATTAAAAAAAGAGATGGCTACCATGTTTCAAAATACATACGTGAAATGGTAATATTCTCAAGTCACAATGTGATCAACAATCCTCCTTTTCATAAAATAGACCTCTTAACCTGTAGAAACCTATTGATTTATTTTCAACCGGATCTTCAAAATAGAATTATATCAACATTTCAATTTGCTCTAGAAACAAATGGCTTCCTATTTTTAGGGTCGAGTGAATCTACTGGTAAAATGAGTAATTACTTTTCTACCTTCGATACAAAATGGAAGATTTTCAAACGGAAAGATATGAAGAAACGTCCACTTGTTGATGATTTTTCCATGATATCCACCGGTATGATATTACATCAATCAAAACCTGCCGAAGATTATTTTTCTCGAATGCCAAGGAGTAATTCGGAAATGGAAGATATTTATTCGAATTTGATTGAAGAATGCTTACCTCCAAGTGTGCTGGTTGATGAAAATGGTGAACTTGTGCACACCTGTGGAGATGTCGATAAATTTTTAAAAGTGCCTAGGGGAAAGGTATACTATGACATCCAAAAGATGGTGCCAAAGGAGTTGTCAACTGCCCTTGGAACTGCGATTAGTAAAGTAAAAAAAGAGAAAAAAAGCGTAACCTATATTAATATAAAAGTTAATTTAAGTGAAGAGCAAATTAACATCAATCTTATTGTAAAACCTTTATATACAAAAAAAAGTGGTTTACTGATTCTTGTAATTTTTGATGAAGTCAAAAACAGTGTTAACCAAGTAGATTATGTTGAAAACTTTGATACCATAAGTGAATTGCATATGCGTATCGCAGACTTAGAGCAAGAACTTCAATATACAAAAGAGAGTCTTCAAACTTCCATTGAAGAAATAGAGACTTCCAGTGAAGAACTACAATCAGCGAATGAGGAATTGTTGGTTTCAAATGAGGAATTACATAGTACAAATGAAGAGCTTCAATCGGTAAACCAAGAGCTAATGGTAGTAAATACGCAATACCAGTATAAGATTCAGGAATTGGCGGATTTAAATAATGATATGACAAACTTCCTAAACAGCACAACAATTGGTACAATTTTCTTGGATTCAAACTTGTGTGTGAGGAAGTTTACCCCAGCCGTTGCAAAGGAAATCAATCTTATTGAACAGGATATTGGACGTCCCATAAGCCATATTTCGCATAATTTAATAAATGAGGATTTGGTGAAAGATTCACTTGAAGTGATTGACAATCTCATTCCAATTGAAAAGGAAATTCAGAGTACGAACAACAAGTGGTACATCTTAAAGTATTCACCCTATCGTACCAATGAAAACGTTATTAAAGGAATTGTTCTTTCGCTTGTTGATATTACTTCGCGTAAGCAAATAGAAGAAGATCTGATTACTAGTAGAGATCGCTATGAAAGACTTGTAGAACTTTCCCCTTTTGCAATTATGATAATCAACGGAGGAAATATACTTTTTTCTAATACTGCAGCACTTAATCTATTTCAAGTAAAAAGTTCCGAGGATCTTATCGGCTTTCATATTAATAAGTATTTACCTATGGATGAACTACAACTTACCAATAAGCAGAATGAATATGCGCAAGGCACCGCAAGAGCCGTCATGCCTATTGAAGAACAAATTATTCGTAAAGATGGCTCAATCGTCCATGTTGAAGTGTTTTCCATGCCATTTTCCATGCCATTTTCCATGGAAGGAGATAATTCACAGCTTATTATATTAAGAGATATCACTTCCGTAAAGTTAGAAAATGAATTGCGTCTTGAGAGTGATAACAGTAAGAAATTATTAGAAGAAGCAATTGCATTGGATACGTTGAAAAGTAATTTCTTTAGTAACCTTTCCCATGAGTTACGTACACCTTTAAATGTTATTATGAGCACTTTACAACTATTGAATTTTCAAAGTGAAAACAATACATCGATAACAATCGATAAAAGGGACATATATATAAATATCATGGAACAAAACTGTTACCGGCAATTAAGGCTTGTTAATAATATGATCGACATTACAAAGATTGATTCTGGTTTTTTTGATATCAAGCAGAAGAATTATAACATTGTGAGTGTGATCGAAAATATAACCTTATCCGTATCTGAGTACATTAAGAGCAAAGGCATAGAGTTAATATTCGATACCGATGTGGAAGAAAGAATAATTGCATGCGATTTGGACAGTTTTGAAAGAATTATGTTAAATCTCCTATCAAATGCAATAAAGTTCACCAAAGAAGGTGGCATTATCAATGTTGATATTGTTGATAGGGAAACAACCATTTTGATATCCGTAAAAGACACTGGTATCGGTATCCGCAAAGATAAATTAGAAATAATCTTTGACCGGTTTCGGCAAGTAGATCAATCACTTACCAGAAACAACGAAGGAAGCGGAATTGGACTTTCCTTAGTTAAATCGCTGGTCGAAATGAATGGTGGTAAAATTTCTGTTCAAAGTGAATACGGTTATGGAAGTAAGTTTATTATTGAAATGCCTGTAAGAATGGCCCAAGAAGATAACGCAATAGAATATGAAGAAAACATTCAGAAAGACAACGTCGAAAAAATACATATAGAATTTGCAGATATTTACAACTTATGATTGTTATCGAATTACTACTTAGGAGGAACAAAAATTGAACGGTGAGATAAAAGTATTATTTGCTGATGATAGTAGCGATTTTTGTGAGATTATAAATGATTATTTTTCCACTTATCAAGATATTAAAATCGTTGGTATAGCAAAAAACGGATTACAGGCATATGAAATGATTATTCAAAAAGAACCTGATATCGTAGTCCTTGATATGATAATGCCCTATATTGACGGAATTGGCGTTCTAGAAAAGTTAAAAGCAAATCCGCCCAGAAAAATGCCGTTAATTATTATTTTATCGGCAGTTGGTCAGGAAAACATTACAAAAAATGCAATTTCACTTGGTGCACAATATTATTTTGTTAAACCGTTTAGTTTAGACCTTTTGGCTGAGAGAATTCGGAAGCTTAGTAGGCCCATTGAAACAGAATCGATTAATAAAACTTCAACAATGAACAGCAAGAGTCCCTTTGTAAAAGCAGATAGTCAAGTTTGGATCGATGATATTGAAGGTTATGTGACTACATTAATTCGCGACTTGGGTGTACCGGCACATATAAAAGGGTATCAGTTTTTAAGAGATGCTATTATCATGGTAGAAAATGATATGGATATGATAGATTCAGTAACCAAATTACTTTATCCGGCTATAGCAAAACGATATAATACTACTGCACCTAGAGTTGAACGAGCAATTAGACATGCCATCGAAGTAGCTTGGGAAAGAGGAGAAGCAAATACAATCAGACGCATTTTTGGATATACTGTTTCCACCTCAAAGAAAAGACCTTCAAACACCGAATTCATTGCGACTGTATTGGATACGTTGAGACTGGAAATGAAGTAAATGAATGCCAATTCATGATCTGAGTCTGTTCTGCTGAATGCAACAAGAAAAAATTAAAAATAGGCGAGATAAAAGGCACAGTCAGCAATATATTTTTGCTGACGTGCCCTAATATCACATATCGTATCTACTGTAACGCGCTGACATCACACTCTAATTACTCTTAAGTTTTAATCCTACTATTCCATTTGTTATTTCACCTATTAAATCATTGGCAATAATCGCTTTTCCTGAGATATCATCAATAGTTTTTATGCCTTCTGCATCATTCATAGTTGTAAAAAAACCATCACTGCAAGTTAAAATTTTGTACTGGCTTTCTGCTCCTCCACCAAAATAAGGTACA
>JAQSXC010000242.1 GCA_029266335.1 Eubacterium sp.
ATATAAAGATAGATATAAAGATAAAGAAGTGTATATAAGTCTGAAAGGATTTAATAAATATGAAAATGATAAAAGCTTCAGATATATATAAGAGTTTCGGCGGGAAGGCTGTTTTGTCCGGTATCTCACTGGAAGTAAACAAAGGAGAGGTGGTTGCAGTTATCGGTCCGTCGGGATCAGGTAAGAGCACGCTTCTCAGATGTATCAATCTCCTTGAGAAAGTTGATAAGGGAAGGATACTTGTTGAAGATGAAGTGATGGTGAATACAAACAGCCATGGAAAAGCAGAATATGCGGATAAAAAGAAGCTGAGAGAAATAAGGCTAAAGCTGGGTATGGTTTTTCAGAACTTTAATCTTTTTCCGCATTTCAACGTATTAAAAAACATTACCGATGCACCCGTAAGTGTTGCAGGTATTGAAAAGCAGGAAGCCCTTAAGACTGCTAAACAGCTTTTGGAAAAGATGGGACTGGAGGATAAGGCGGAAGCATATCCCTTTGAGCTGTCAGGGGGACAGAGCCAGAGGGTGGCCATAGCAAGAGCTTTGGCTTTAAAACCGGATGTTCTGTTTTTTGATGAGCCTACGTCAGCTCTGGACCCGGAATTGACCATTGAAGTTATGAAGGTTATCAGAAAGCTTGCCGAAGAACACATGACCATGGTGGTGGTAACCCATGAAATGGGTTTTGCACGGGAGGTTGCCGACAGGGTTGTTTTTATGGATAATGGCATAATAGTTGAGGAGGGTTCACCCGAAGAATTATTTTCAAATCCCAGAAATGAAAGAACTAAAATGTTTATTAAGGGTTTTAACTAGACGGGACTAAAGCTTCTATATGATATCAGCTTCATAATGGGAGCTTGATAATTATTATGAAAATATATACATGCACTAACTAAAAGTATAGGGCATATCAACAAAATAATCATTTGGCCTAGCTTGCTTAAAGATTACAGTTGGTATGCTTTTGTGTTAAATTTCCGGCAGCAGGCAGGCTGTTTTTTGGAGATGAATATTTATACAAAAAAATAGTTAAAGAATTGTGAAGAATTTTGTGCTAGTGATTATTGACATATTTTTTGGAATGTGATAATTTATTTGTTGTTTACTAAAAGTAAACAAAAAGTTTACTTTGCCGAAACTAAAATAAAGGTTTGTAATATTAAACCAGAAGTTTACAAATATAAAAAGGTAAAGCGTGAAAAATGAATTTTCTGTAGCAGGACTGTTTGCACGCATAAAAACCCTCAAGAGGGTTTTTTATTACTATTTTTGTCGCTGTACGGCAGCGGAATGGGGTATCGGATGAATATTGGAGAGAAGATCAAACAACTGCGAATCAAGAATGGATTGACGCAGGAAGAACTGGCAAACAGGTGCGAGCTTTCAAAAGGCTTTATATCTCAGCTGGAAAGGGATTTGACCTCTCCATCCATTGCAACGCTTATGGATATTCTTGAATCCCTTGGAACCAATTTAAAAGATTTCTTCAATGAATCAGTCAACGAAAAAGTAGTTTTTAAAAAGGATGATGTTTTCGTTAAAGAGGACAAAGAGTCGGGTTATATTCTCAGATGGCTTGTTTCCAATGCACAGAAGAATATGATGGAACCCATTCTGATTACATTATCACCGTCAGGAAGCTCAGAAGTCGATGATCCTCATGAAGGCGAGGAATTTGGTTACGTGGTCAGCGGAGGAATAATTGTATGTCTGGGAACGCAGAAGTTCAAGGTAAAAAAAGGTGAGAGCTTTTACTTTAAACCTACTGCTCCGCATAATATTGTTAACGCCGTAAAAAGTGATTCTGTGATTTTATGGGTGGCAACACCACCCACTTTTTAAATGTGCCGGGAAGGCAAAAATTTTTTGCTCAAAAAGTAAGTACTAAAATACTTGCTGAAGGTTAAAGAACAAGTAACTGCCGGAATCAATAAAGCAGTTCTACCGAATAAATGGAGAAGTTGGGGGAAGGGTATGAACGAGAGTCAGCCGATTATTTTATTAAAGGATATCAGTAAGAACTTTGGACAAACAGAGGTTCTTAATAATATAAATTTGTACGTTTTAAAAAATGAATTTGTTACCTTTCTGGGGCCAAGCGGCTGCGGTAAGACCACTACATTAAGAATTATCGGCGGTTTTGAGACTCCAGACAGCGGAGATGTTTTTTTTGAAGGAAAACGTATAAATAATGTACCGCCTTATCAGAGAAAGGTAAACACAGTTTTTCAGAAGTATGCCCTGTTTCCTCATATGAATGTGTATGAAAATATTGCATTCGGACTTAAAATTAAGAAGTATGACAAACAGGCC
Organism: Eubacterium sp.; assembly: GCA_029266335.1. Lineage (GTDB taxonomy): Bacteria > Bacillota > Clostridia > Acetivibrionales > DSM-1351 > Ruminiclostridium. The sequence continues at coordinate 2,319 of JAQSXC010000242.1, forward strand.
ATAAATAAGAAAGTCGATGAGATGCTGGAGTTGGTTAATCTTCAGGGTTTTCAGAAACGTTCGGTGGAGTCCTTGTCAGGAGGACAGCAGCAAAGAGTGGCAATAGCCCGTGCACTGGTTAATCAGCCCGAAGTACTGTTGTTGGATGAACCTCTTGGAGCGCTGGATCTGAAGCTCAGAAAAGAAATGCAGATAGAATTGAAAAACATTCATAAGCGGACAGGAATCACCTTTGTATATGTTACTCATGATCAGGAGGAAGCCCTGACCATGTCCGATACTATAGTCGTCATGAACAAGGGTAAAATCCAGCAGATCGGAACTCCCCAAATGATATACAATGAGCCCAAAAATGCTTTTGTAGCAGATTTTATAGGCGAAAGCAATATTATTGAAGGCAGGATGCTTAAGGACTATTCCGTAGAGTTTGCAGGTCATGTATTTGAATGTCTCGATAAGGGCTTTGAAGTGAATGAAGGGATTGATGTGGTTGTAAGACCGGAGGATATCAAACTTGTAAGCAGTGAAAAGGCCATGATATCCGGTGTGGTAAAATCAGTCACCTTTAAGGGTGTACACTATGAGATGCTAGTTGACGGTCAGGGAGTGACCTGGACAATCCATAATACGGCGATGGTTGAGGTCGGCACCACTGTGGGAATGGCTCTCAACCCCAATGATATTCACATAATGAAAAGGACGAAAAAAGAATGAATAAAAAATGGGCTTCCTATCCATATCTCATATGGATGATTATTTTCATAGTTATTCCTTCCTTTCTGATACTTTTCTATGCATTCACAATCAGGGATGAGAACGGAATAAGATTTACATTGGAGAACTTTTACAAGTTCTGTGAACCGGTATACATAACCGTACTGCTTAAATCACTGGGACTGGCTTTGTTCAGTACGCTGGTCTGTCTGGTATTGGGATATCCGGTTGCCATGATTCTGGCCAGCAAGCAGTTCAGCAAAAGGACTACCTTGTCCATGCTGTTCATAATCCCAATGTGGATGAATTTCCTGTTGAGAACTTATGCATGGCTTACATTACTTGAGAAGAACGGAATTATCAATTCCATTTTATCATTTTTAAATTTGCCGAAATTCGATATTCTGTACACAAATGCAGCTGTTGTATTAGGTATGGTTTATAATTTTCTGCCTTTTATGATTCTGCCAATATATACAGTACTTATGAAAATAGACGGTAAACTTGTAGAAGCTGCTCAGGATCTGGGCGGAAATACTTTTACAGTATTCAGAAGAATCACACTGCCTCTAAGCATTCCAGGTGTCATGTCTGGGATAACCATGGTATTCATGCCTGCTGTAACCACCTTTGTAATATCCAAGTTGCTTGGCGGAGGTCAGTACACTTTAATAGGTAACTTTATCGAGAGACAGTTCATTCAGCTAAGCGACTGGAATTTCGGTTCGGCCATATCAATGATTATGATGATATTTATACTTATAAGTATAGCAATAATGTCCAAGTTTGACGAGGACAAGGGAGGAGGGGCTGCACTTTGGTAAAAAGGATAATAATGAAATCCTACCTGGGACTTATTTTATTATTTATGTATCTTCCAATTCTGGTGTTGATTGTTTTCTCCTTTAACAAGTCAAAATCCAGAGGAAACTGGTCGGGCTTCACCTTCAAATGGTATGGAGAACTATTTAAGAATTCACAGATAATGGATGCTTTATACAATACACTTCTGCTTGCTCTGTTATCCTCAATTATTGCGGTGGTTATAGGGACTTTTGCAGCTATCGGCATACACAATATGAAGAAGTTCCGGAAATCAGTTGTAATGAATTTAACCTATCTGCCGGTTTTGAACCCTGATATAGTAACAGGTGTTTCGCTGATGATAATGTTTGTATTCATAGGTTCCTTAATAGGCCTCAAACTTGGTTTTTTAACCATGCTGCTGGCACATATAACCTTTAATATACCATACGTAATATTATCAATACTGCCAAAGCTGAAGCAGATGAACAAGCATATGTACGAGGCGGCGCTGGACCTGGGTGCTTCATCACTTTATGCTTTCAGAAAAGTAATTGTTCCCGAGATAATGCCGGGCATAATATCCGGGTTTCTTATGGCATTTACGCTTTCCATAGATGATTTTGTTATCAGCTATTTCACGTCGGGTTCGGGTGTTTCCAACCTGTCCATAACAATATACTCAATGGCAAGAACCGGTGTCAAGCCGACAATAAATGCACTGTCTACGTTGATGTTTTTAAGCGTTTTAGTTTTATTGATTATAATTAATATCCGTTCTTCCCGTGAGGAAAAAAGGAAGAGGCAATATGATGCCTGACTAATTTAAATATGTTTGGAGGTTGCAAGATATGAAAAGAATATTATGCGGTTCATTGGCAGTGACAGTACTACTGTCTGCGGGTATTGCATTATCAGGCTGCGGCTCGGCAGGCCAGGGCTCCGCTTCAGGTGACAGGGTTACACTTAAGGTGTACAACTGGGGTGATTATATAGGTGAAGATGTAGTTAAAAAATTTGAGGAAAAGTACAACATAGATGTTGTTTATGATACCTTCTCGGATAACGAAGTAATGCATACCAAGCTTAAATCGGGAGGTGCAGATTATGATGTTGCCATTCCGTCGGATTATATGATCAAACGTATGATAGATGAGGGTATGGTAAAAAAACTGGATTTTAATAATATTCCAAACTACAAGTATATCGATGATACATTCAAGAACCCGGGATTCGACCCTAAAAACGAATATTCCGTACCTTATATGTGGGGAACGGTTGGTATCATATATAACAAGACTATGGTAAAGGACACTGTTGACAGCTGGAATATACTCTGGAATGAAAAGTATAAAAAACAGGTATTCATGCTGGACAGTCAGAGAGATTCCATTGGAATAACCCTTAAAAAACTCGGATATTCCTTGAATACTAAGAATATGGATGAGCTTGAAAAAGCAAAGGAAGAGCTCATAAAGCAGAAAGAAATGGGAATGGTTCAGTCCTATGTGGGCGATGAAGTAAAAGATAAGATGATAATGGGTGAAGCTGCCTTTGCAGTAGTATGGTCGGGGGATGCAGTCTTTATGAAACGCGAAAACCCTGACCTTGACTATGTGATTCCAAAGGAAGGAAGCAATCTCTGGTTTGATTCGATGGTAGTGCTGAACAACACAAAGCATCAGAAGGAAGCCGAGCAGTTTATAAACTTTATGTGTGAAACCGATATTGCCTATGAAAATGCTGATTATATAGGCTATGCAACACCACACACAGAAGCCAAGAAAAAAATGTCTCCGGAGCTTCTGGCGGATATAGCAGCCTATCCGAATAATTTAAGAGCGAGATATTTTTATCATGACTAAATATAAGTAAAACATGAGGCAGTGACTTTCGAGTTGCTGCCTCTTTTATGACTAAAAGTTCATTTTGTTTTAGCTTATAGGAAAATATCACTATGCGTTATGGGGATATATGACTAAATAATACCGGGACATGTAACAAATATTGACATAATTATACATAAAATGGTATAATACTTAATTGTTAATTTTGTGATTTAATCCATAATTTTACTATAAATTATTGAGGCCAGGCTTAATAAATTATAATAAATGACGTTTACATAAATTGACATGTTTGCGTATATTATGATAAAATAGCCAATATTAAAACAAATGCTTTATATTACATTTAATCATAGAAAATGTGAAAAAAAGTAAATATAGTATTTTCTAATAACATTTTGTATTTATTTAAACATTAAATATCTGGGGGTCGTTATGAAGCGGAGTTTAAACAAACTGTTATCTGTATTTGTTATTACCTGTATTATACTTTCGTCTATTATTTTTCCTGCATTTGCATCCAATTATACTGATACCAGGTCCCATTGGGCCAAGGATAGAATTGACAGATGGTCAAACCTTGGGATTTTTACCGGTTCCAATAATAAGTTTCGTCCAAATGACTACATAACAAGAGGCGAGCTGGCAATTGTTATAAATAATATTATGAAATATCAGGATAAAGCAGATAATACTTTTACAGATCTCGATCAGAAATTTTATACAGATGCTTTGCTGAAGACAAATTGTGCTGGAATTATAAACGGAAGCGATAAAAAGATTCGTCCGAAGGACAAAGCTACACGTGAAGAGACTGCCGCTATGTTGGTAAAAGCATTTTCAATAAATCCCAAAGCACAGGATGACTATTTGAAATTTACGGATTCCTCACAAATATCCAGTTGGGCAATATCCAGTGTTAACGCAATGGCCAGCAATGGTTATGTAAACGGAGACCAGAAAAAAAAGTATAATCCTAAAGCCAACATTACGCGTGCTGAAATTGTAACCATTCTTGATAATTGCATTAAAGCTATATATTCGGCAGAAGGTACATATAATGACAGCATAATAAACGGAAATGTTATAGTCAATAATCCAAATATTACTCTTAAAGATATGACCATTAATGGAAATCTTATTATTTCTGAAGGAGCTGCTAACGGAAGCATCCACCTTGAAAATGTCAGAATAAGCGGAGATGTTATTGTAAAAGGCGGAGCAAATGTATATTTTAATAATTCTTCAGCATTGGGTACTGTAACCATAAATAAAGCTGACGGAAAAATAAGTTTTATAGCATCAGGGTCATCTACTGTAGAAAGGATATTACTTTATAGCGGAGCAACAATAGATTCCAGAGGTTTAAAGTCCGGAGAAATAAAATGTGTTGAAATATCTTCAAATATACCAAAAGGTCACAGTGTAAAATTGTATGGATTGTTCAAGCTGGTTATAAACAATGCAAAAGATATTTTAATTGAAGCAGAAGGTACAATCGAAAAGCTACAAATTAATCAAAAATGCATATTAACAGGCGGAGCAAATATAAAAAGCATATCGGTTGCAGAGGATGCAGATTCAGTTATCAATGGAAAAAAAGTTCCTGAAAGTAATACTAATGCTTCATCGTCCTCATCATCCTCTTCTTCATCGTCAAACCAGCCTTCGGTTAAAACGAGATACATAGTTACTTTTCAAGCTAATGGCGGTACACCGGTTCCACCAATGTCGGTATTAAGTGGAGAAAAAATAACCTTACCATCAGTACCCACATTTGCGGGGTATATTTTCATGGGATGGTATACCGACAAAGAACTAACTACGGAATTTAATCAAAATACTCCCATTACTTCAAACATTACTTTATATGCCAAGTGGAATGGTTGGAACAAACCTGTAATCATGGATGAACGTTTTGAAGAAGGATATCCGAAGTTTACAGTATCTTCTGATAAAAATATAAAACTCATTGTAAAACTTAAGGACGCAAGTAACGAAAATCCGGTAGATGTATTTATGCTGGTAAATCAGATGAATCCACTATTTGATGCTACATCAGAAGAGGTTATTCATGGGCATAGTGGCGCAGCGGATGGCCTGATTGAGGTTGACGAAACACCGTTTATCCAAATTCGTGACACAAATGAGCATGAGATAGCAACACAGGTAATAGTCAAAGGTATTAATAACATTAAGATGTATTTTGTTCTGAAAGGAAGCACGGGTATCATTTCTCAAGAACCTGTAAAGATAGAATTTTTAACTGCCGACGCTGTTCAGCAGGATAAAACTGCTCCGGTTTTATATAACAATGGTATATATATAAATAGAGACTACAATAAAATAACCCTCTACTTTGATGAAGCACTAAACACCGATTCTATACCTGCGACTGGAGCTTTTACAATAACTAATAATACAACAAGCCCGGGAGCTATTACAATAACCGGAGATGTGACAAGTCCGGGAGCAATAAGCATAACCGGCATAAGCGTAAAGAACATTTCCCCGGATAAGGGGACTGTGGAG
>JAQSXC010000243.1 GCA_029266335.1 Eubacterium sp.
TCACCGAAATCGGTTTTGAAACAATCCACTCCCATATCAACCAGTTCATTTAACTTGCCGGCATACCATTTGCAGGCGTCAGGATTGGTAAAATCAACTATTCCCATACCGGGCTGCCATAAATCCCACTGCCAGGCCTCCCCATCCTCAAGCTTTATCAGATAGCCGTGCTCTGCTGCTTCATCAAAAAGCTTTGACTTTTGTGCAATATATGGATTGATCCATACGCAGATTTTCAGGCCCTTTTCCTTTAACCTTTTCAGCATATTCTTCGGATCGGGAAATACTTCCTTATCCCATTCAAAGTTGCACCACTCATACTCCTTCATCCAGAAACAGTCAAAGTGGAAAACTCTCAATGGAATATCTCTTTCAGCCATTCCGTCTACAAAAGCTGAAACGGTATTTTCATCATAATTTGTTGTAAAGGATGTTGTAAGCCATAATCCGAAGGACCATGCAGGCGGTAATGAAGGTCTGCCTGTCAACGTTGTATAGTTATGGATAACATCCTTGAGATCACTTCCCCCAACTACGAAATAGTCAAGCTTCTCACCGGGTACACTGAATTGTACTCTTGAGACAGCTTCCGACGCAACTTCAAAAGATACCTTTTCAGGGTGGTTTACATATACTCCGTATCCCCTGTTGGTAACATAGAAAGGAATATTCTTATAAGATTGTTCTGATGAAGTTCCTCCATCTTCATTCCAGATATCCACACTTTGTCCGTTCTTTACAAAAGCCGAGAAACGTTCTCCCAAACCATAGACACACTCACCTGTAGCCAGGTCAAGCTGCTCACGCATATGTGCTCCGGTATGTTCGGTTGCAATATATCCCATTTGCCCTTTACCGCTTCTGGTCAAAGGTCTGTCTTCATAATAGAAGCACAATGAAAAATCCTCTTTGTTAATTCTTACTGAGGTTTTTCCGCTCTTTAATATAAGCTCACCGGCTTCATCTCTTATTTCAGGAACGAATTTTTTATCAAAATCGAGTTCAAACTCGGGCAGAACCTTTATTCTCTTGATAAAATGCTGGGAAACAACCCTTATTATGTCACTACAGGGTGAACTTATCTCTAATGTAAGTAATGGACCCTGCAAGGTTTGTCCGCGGTTTGTTATCTTTACAACAGGGGCGTACAATACTATTGATTTTTCATTAATGCTGTAGTCCCTTACCTCTGCGGGTGAAAATATGCTGACACCCTTACGTTTAAGCCAAAATCCATCTGTAAACTTCATAATATCCCTCCAAATTATTTAGGCATGATCAAATAATAACTTCCCCATTTTAAGACGGCTATTTTCCGCCAATACGACCTTGTCGTCAGTTGCAATAAAGCAATTATTGCGCCTTCCTCCGCCTTGTATTGACGAAAAACATCTCGCCTTAAAACGGAGTTTTATTATTTAATCATGCCTTAGTCATGTCTTTTTGCCGGATCAGTGCAAATTAACTGGTTATGTATAAATTATTTCTTAATTACCCTTATCTTATTTAAAAACATTTTGCCCTATATTATATGGGCATATTTAAAGACATTAACAATTTATCACAATATCCGCTCCTGCATAATGGAATAATTAGAGCTGTTTTATAGCAAAAAACTGATATGCGTAAACACGGTTTTATGACAGGCATATTATTTGGAGCCGCAGTATAACCCGCCGGCCCCAATTGATCTACCATACCACTAATTATATATAATAATTTTCTAAATTCCAATATCAATAATCCTGCTTATGTTCTGAAATTCAATCAGATCCTCTTTAAGTTGGCCATGGAAGCCATCAGCCTCTTCATTCCCGGCCCTTCGAACTGAATTTCAAGCATCTGATCTCCATTGTCAGCTGTAACTTTGGTGATAGTACCCTTTCCAAATTTCTTGTGCTCTACATTTTCTCCAACGCTAAAGTCTGCACCTGCTGACTGGGATCTCTGTGCTGTTCCAGCTCCCGGGCCAAAACCGGCCGATCTGCTATCAGATGTTTTTGGAGCAGAGTTGCTGCCAGCCGGGTTATTGGCACCAAAACCCCTGGTAACCAGGTTAGTGTTAAGCAGATCCTTTAAGGAACCGGCACCTGCAGTTTTTTGCTTATCAGCACCGGAGGAATTTCCTGTTTCCCAGGGTAATCCCGAACCCGATGAACTGCCAGTTTCCCAGGGAAGCCCCGAGCCTGATGAGTCCGATGTATCCCGGCTCTGAGCAGTCCCGGTATTTTTAGAGCTGTTCCAGCTTGAAGCGGAACTCCAACTTGAAGTAGAACTCGAACTTTGTCTTGAACTCCAGGTTTGAGCATTAGTCCAACCTACGCTTTCATTCTGCTGGAAGGAATTCCTTGAGGACTTAAAGGGATACTCTACCAGTTCCTCAGGAATTTCAGATAAAAACCTTGAAGGTTTGTTGTAACTTGAGTTGCCAAAAAGCGTTCTAAAACGGGCATTGGACAAATACAGCTTTTCTCTGGCACGTGTAATACCTACATAACAGAGTCTCCGTTCTTCCTCCAGCTGCTCCGGCCCTTCTGTAATAGCCCTATAGCCAGGGAAAACTCCCTCCTCCATTCCCGGAATGAATACTACGGGAAATTCAAGCCCCTTGGCGCTGTGCATGGTCATCAGTACCACGTAATCCTGTTCCTCCTCAAGGTTGTCCAGATCGGAAACAAGTGAAATATGCGCCAGGAATTCCTCAAGACTGTTGTCTTCGCTCTGCTTTTCAAACTCCATCGCAACAGATTTTAATTCCTTTATATTTTCAATTCTTGACAATGCTTCAACAGTATTCTCAATTTCATATTCCTTGAGGATACCGGTATCACTAACCACCATATCCAGCAAATCGGATATCCCCATGTTTTCCTTAATGGTCCTAAGCTTCAGTATCATGGTTGAGAAGATGTTCAGTTTATTGGCCGCTCTTTTTAGTGCGGGACATTCGTTAGCGTTGGATATTATTGAAAATATTGATACTCCGCTTTCAAGGGCCAGGTCTTCCGCAGTATCTACCGTCGCATCTCCAATTCCTCTCTTCGGAACATTGACAACTCTCTTCAGGCTTACGTTGTCTGCAGGGTTCTGAATCAATCTTAGATAAGAAATTATATCCTTTATTTCTTTTCTGTCATAGAACTTTTGTCCCCCCACTATCTTATAAGGCAGACCTTCCCTCATAAACATTTCTTCTATTACACGGGACTGGGCATTTATTCTGTAAAGAACGGCAAAATCCTTGAACTTACGACCTTCGTCATTTACGAGCCTTTGAATTTCCCTGGCCGAATAAAGAGCTTCCTCATGTTCGTTTTCATTTTCGCACATGATAATTTTGTTTCCGCCATCGTTGTCAGTCCACAGACTCTTGCATTTTCTGCCGGTATTGTTCTTTATAACGTGGTTTGCAGCATCCAGAATAGTTTGGGTCGACCTGTAATTCTGCTCAAGCTTTACAGTTTTACAACCCTTAAAATCCTTTTCAAAATCAAGAATATTTCTGATATTGGCACCTCTCCAGCTGTAAATACCCTGATCATCATCACCTACAACACACAGGTTTCCATGTGCCTCAGACAATTTTCTGACCAGCATATACTGGGCGGTATTGGTATCCTGATACTCATCCACAAGTATATATCTGAATTTCCTCTGGTAAAAATTCAACACCTCGGGATTCTGCTCAAACAGCTTTGTAGTATACATAATAATATCATCAAAATCCAGTGCATTATTATTTTTCAGCTTTTTCTGATACAGGGTATAAATCTTGGAGATCTTACCCAAACGGAAATCAGAAGCATAAAGTTTCTCAAAGTGAGCCGCATCAATAAGTTCATTCTTCTGTTTACCAATGTTTTCAAGAACAGACTTCGGCGGAAAGTTTTTCTCATTTATATTTAATTCCTTAAGGCATTCCTTAACAACTACCTGCTGATCCTGTGTATCATAAATGACAAAGCTTCTGTCATAGCCCAGCTTTTCAATATCCCTTCTAAGAATCCTTATGCATATTGAGTGAAAGGTACCCACCCACATATCATAGCTCAGGTCTCCGATAAGGCTGTCAATTCTTTCTCTCATCTCTCTTGCAGCCTTGTTTGTAAAGGTTATTGCCAATATGTTTGAAGGGAAAACCCCGGTTTCCTTTATCAGGTAAGCTATTCTGTTGGTAAGAACCCTGGTTTTACCTGAACCTGCTCCTGCCAGTATCAGAAGAGGTCCTTCATTATGAAGAACAGCAAGCTTTTGTTCTTTATTCAACCCGTTTAACAAATCCATCTTAAGTATCATTAGCCTTTCTGACTCACAAAATATAAAGTTACTCATATGTATACACACCTACCGTGAGCCGGATAGGACATGAGTCGTGAAAACCGTCAGTATACAAATTAAAATGCTGAGTTAATAAACCCAGCATAGTAGAAATAACTAAAAAATAACTTCACAATTTTTAAGTGGCTATTTTCCGCCAATACGACCTTGTCGTCAGTTGAAATAAAGTTATTATTCCGCATTCCTCCGCCTAGCCTTGCCGAAAAATTTCTCCCTTCAAAATTATGCTTTATTATTTAGTTATTTCTTATTATATTTCATATTAGATTTTATATCAAGGTAACTAATCCTGGTACCATCCTATCCATTATTACCTATTACTTCAGACCAAATTCTACAAATGCATATCTGTCCAGCCAGTAATCGGCCTTTCTTTCTTCTTCAGTGCTTGGGATTGCTTCTGTTTTTTTCTCAACCCAGCTCCATTTTCCGGTAAAACTATCAGGGCCTACACTGTAACACTCACCATCTTTATGATGATGAGGGCCTAATAAATTTCTATTGCTGGAGAAAAATTCGAGAGTCAATTTGTTGTCCCCCGTTTTTAGAAACTGTGAAACCTCGGTCTTAAATGGAGCCCAAAGTATTGTTTTAACAAATTTGTCATTCAGATAAAGATTAATCATAGGAGCATTTGGACGGCCAATATCCAAAAATACGCTTGCAGTTGCCTCTTCCCCAACTGTAATCATTTGACTTACCAGCAAACGTTCAGCAAAGAAGCACAGACCCTGCCTGGTGAAATCTCCACTTTTTAATTTTGCTGGCCTGTCAACAATAACAAATGGACCTTCTGTCATTACTGCAGTCCTTTCACTGTTGATATATTCAGACTTGCTCACTACTCCGAAATCACCTAGTATATATATACTTTCCAGCTCTACATCATAGGTAAGCTTATTTAGTTCTGTCTCATACACATCTCCACCAAACAGTGTATCATATACTTTTGGCGATTGATAAAATCTTCTGTTCAGTATGAGTGTATTCTTTCCTTTTCTTACCCTTCCTTTTATATCGACTTTTTTGAAAGAATAATCTTTCCACCATCCTATGTCTGTATAAGGAATTTCAACATCGTTAAGTAAAATTGAAAATTCATCTGCTTTTTCCAGCACCAGATACATTTCCTGGTTTAATTCAAGGTCAAGATCAGCCTCAAATTCAAATTTCAACGAAATATCACAGGTTTTCTTAAGTTTTAAGAGCACATCCAAAAGCTTTATTACCGGAGTTTTATTGCTCCAATCCCCATTATTAATCCTGTATGAGCAGAAATCCAAGGTTAAAGTATTTAAGCCCATTTCTTCAATTACCCACTCGGGACC
>JAQSXC010000244.1 GCA_029266335.1 Eubacterium sp.
ACAAGAGTAAGGATTTATGTACCTGACGGACTAATGTATTCCGATGAAAACCGGAACATCTTTAATATGAACCGGATAATTAATTCAACCTGGTATCAGTATATCAATCAAAGAGGGCAGGCTTACTTATGGCTACCCTCTTCCTACATGGAGCCTGAGGATAAAAACAATAACCCTATCCCCAAGAATCAAACCAGTGATTCGGGAGATATTCTCTCCCTGGCCAGGATTATTGTACATCCTAATGACTATCTGAAAAAGCTTGGTGCCATCCGCTGCGATTTTCCTAAGAGTTCAATTGTTAATATACTGAAAAAAGCAAATATTATGAATAAAAGTGTAACCTATGTCATTAATTCCCAGGGGAGCCTGGTTGCCTCCTCAGATGACAAGCTCATTTCAGAATATGGAATCAGTCCGTCTCAGCTGAAAACTCTGGCTGCCGGAACAGGCAGCTGGTCACAGATAAAAACAGACACCGGCAGCTATTGGGTAGGTTCAAGGCTGGTGGATTCTACAGACTGGTATATGGTTTCCGTGCTTCCCTCCGATGAGGTATTAAAGCAGAGCGGAATTCTAAAAAACAAGATGATTTTAATATTGATCCTGGTCATAACCATAGCTATCTTTGCTGCCTATGCCATTTCTTATTCGGTCAATAAAAGGTTACAGTTACTGGCGTCCAAAATGAGAGATCTGCATAATGGCAAATTAGAGCCATTGGTGGTCAAGCAAAAAAATGATGAAATAAGTATGCTGATTGAAGACTTTAATTACATGACCGAACGAATGACTCAGCTTATAAAGGAACAGTATAAATCAGGACAGGAATTGAAGAATTCGGAGCTTAAGTCTCTGCAGGCTCAAATAAATCCGCACTTTTTATATAACACCCTCGACATGATCAACTGGTATGCCTGGAATAATTCGGGTCAGGAGATAATAGCAATCGTTGAAGATCTTGCGAAGTTTTATAAGTTAAGCCTTAGTAAAGGGAAAGATATTATATCTATAAACGATGAGCTTGCACATATATCCTGCTATTTCCAGATACAAAACATGAGGTTTAATAACCTCAGCCTGGTTGTACAGGTACCCCAGGAAGTAAGGCGCTACTCCATACTTAAGATTACACTTCAGCCCATTATTGAAAATGCCATACTGCACGGTATTCTATGTAAAGAGAGTAAATCCGGATGTATAACAATAACCGGCACTCTTCAGGATAATATTATAGAATTGATTGTATCGGATGACGGCATAGGAATGGATGAGGAAAAGCTGGAGAGACTGCAGCGGGGAGAGGTTGGTGCCAGCTCTGAAAACGGGTATGGCCTGGTTAATATCAATAAAAGAATTCATCTGCATTATGGAGAGGAATTCGGCCTTGAGTTCTCAAGTACATTTGGTGGGGGCACCTGTGTTAAAGTCAGGATTCCGGCCATTGTGACATAAAAAAAGCTATGAAAAAGGTATGGAAGTACGTTTGTTCTGCTCCATACCTTTTTTACTGGCTCTTCAGAGAAAATACTTTTCCATTTTGTCATACACAGCAGTATCAGGAGCCACTCCCATTACATCCAATGCTGAGAGATAGGCGCCCGCTGCAGGCGGAAGTACGGGTACAATAAAGTATGCTCCAGGTACATCCCTGTGCACCGTTGTAGTCAATTCATCAATAAGCAGCGGATTAGTCCCCTTATAAACACTGCCTCCCAGTACAACAGGTACCTTAAGGTCTTCCATTCCCACCTTTTTAATTACTCCTGCCACTATCTCTCCAAGCACATGCCCCATATCCACAAGTATTCTTTGACACACAATATCTCTTTTATCGGCAAGACTGAATACCAAAGGAGATATATTTTTCATATCTGCCTCATTTATCAACCTTTGGGGGTAGAATTCTGACAGGAGCTCATCCATATTTCCTGCCCCCAAAAGCACCGGCAGCTCTTTCACAAGCGCGGTTTCTGCACCGGTTCCTTCATATGCCCTGAAAGCATAATGAAGAGCTTTTTCTGCTATATGTCCTCCGCCGCCGTAGTTACCCAGCTCATAGCTCAGGGCATTTAAAACAGTTGTTTTTCCGTCAGGACTGCAGGCTGCTGCATTTGACCCTGTCCCGCATATGGATATTGCACCCCAGCTGTCCTTAAGTCCGCTTCTCATAGCTATCCATGCATCATTTACTACCTTAAACGGTACATTTTGAAAAATATTTGCACAAAGATTATTCAGAAATTTAAAATCCGAAGGAAGATCGGCCCCGGACAATCCCAGATAAGCATATCTGACATCATCATTGGAAAGCCCGGCCTGTTCAAGTGTCCTGAAATATACATTTTCAAGGATATCTCTTGCCTGTTTCTGTCCGGCTGTCTGGTGATTTGATGCTCCCAGTGTATAGTCACCCAGGATATTTCCGTTCAAGTCCCCTATCAGGCATCTTGTTTTGGTGGCACCTCCGTCGATAGCTACTACATAACTCATGATTTCACCCCCAAGAAAATTTACTGCTCTCAACATTAATAAAAAATGTAATTCCTATATGCTGAAAAAGTCCGGTAAAAACTTTTTATTAGCTTCCAGCAATTCCTCCAGCAGCTGCTGGGCAACATCTGCGCCATGTACCAGCGGGTGGTTCAGAAGAGCCTTGAATGCAGCCTCTCTGTCCCCATTGACTGCGGCAGCAATGGTATACTTCTCATATTGCTTTACGTTTATTACCAGGGGGCTGATTACCTCTGGCAGTCTTCCCGCAGCAATAGGGTGAGCACCTGATTTGTTGACAATACAATTTGTTTCAACAACAGAATCCTCCGACAAATCGGAAATGGCTCCCTTATTTGGGACGTTTACCACATGTATTCTGCCCCTGTCATTATGAATACTCTCAATCAGTGACAGAGCTGCTTCAGAGTATAGAGAGCCGCCTCTTTCGGATAATTGCTGCGGCTTTATACTCAGTCCGGGGTCCTTATATATATCAAACAGTTCCTTTTCCACCTGTTTAACCTTGTCAGCTCTGGTTCCAAGGCCTTTCTCCAGTGATTCCTTTTCTTCCCTGACCATCTCTTTTTCAAAATAATAGTAATCCAGATATGGTGAAGGGATCAATTTCAAAATATTTATAAGTTCCCTGCTTCCTTTTACAGCAGGTATGTTTTTTAAAATACTTTCCTGGAACAATGGCTGCCTTAACAAATCATCAGTTTTATCCACCCCGTCAACATATATCCTTTTAATCCAGGACAAATGGTTTAACCCTACAAATTCACAATAAATTCTGTCTACGGAAGTTTCAAGCTGTTCTGCAACATATCTCTCCATATTTACAGGCACATTGCACAGACCGATACATTTTATTGCAGTATGTTTATTTACAGCTTCAGTAAGGATTCCTGAAGGATTTGCAAAATTAATCAGCCAGGCATTCGGGCATAGCTCCTCCATATCACGGGCGATTGCCAGTATTACCGGAACAGTCCTCAGTGCTTTTGCAAAACCACCCGGACCGGTAGTTTCCTGTCCTACAGTATCATATTTCAAAGGTATTTTTTCATCTGTTGACCGTGCATCCAGTCCACCCACCCTGAATTGTGTTATTACATAATCCGCTCCTGCAAGAGCTTCTCTCCTGTTTACAGTAGCAGATATTTTGATATTGAATCCGCTTCTTCCAACCATTCTTTCGGACAATTCCTTAATTATATGCAATTTCTCATGGCCTTCCGGAATGTCAACAAGAACAACTTCCGATACCTTCAGCGAACCCTGTCTTTCTATGAGACCTTCTATAAGTTCAGGAGTGTAACTGCTGCCGCCCCCGATTATTACAAATTTCAAATCTTCCATAGATTAATCTCCTTTCCAGGTAAAAATACGGGAATATTCAATCTACGCTTCAACTTCTTCTCATAAACATATTAGCATAGTAAAATCTCAAAAACAATATAAGCGCTTATATTTTTAAAAATTTAAAATTGGTAATTGCAAATCTTAAACTTATGACATATAATTTAAATATAAGCGCTTATACTTTTTCTCACCACATTTACTTTTCCGTCAAGTTTAAAAACATTAACCGAGAAAGGACTGATATTTAGTGAAATTGAACGAGAATCATCGTCAAAGGCTAAATCTGTACATATTTCTGTCCCCCTGGATAATAGGCTTCCTGGTTTTTACTCTGTATCCGATTCTCTCATCATTTTTTTACAGTTTTACAGATTATAATATTATTGATCCTCCCAAGCTTATCGGAATCAAGAATTATGCCAATCTGATAAATGATGATCTGTTTTTCAAATCAATAAAAGTTACGCTTTATTACACATTTTTAAGTGTACCCATCCAGCTTGTATTATCACTGGGCCTTGCATTACTGCTGAATCAGAAGGTGCCGTTTATGGGTTTCTTCAGAACCTCCTTGTATTTGCCCAGCATGGTCTCGGGTGTTGTTATGTCCTTGCTCTGGCTATGGATATTCAATTCTGATTTCGGACTGCTGAACTATATTTTGTCTTTATTGGGAATAAAGGGTCCTATGTGGTTGATGGACGAAAACTGGGCCATACCTGCATTGATTCTAATGAGTCTATGGCTGACGGGAAGCGGAATGGTAGTATTTCTGGCAGCTCTTCAGGGAGTCCCTGCGTCCCTGCAGGAAGCAGCTGTCCTTGACGGAGCAAGTAAATGGCAGCAGTTAAAAGTAATTACTTTACCGATGATTTCTCCAATTATACTTTTTCAGTTCATAATGGGTATTATCGATTCCTTTCAGACCTTTACACAGGCGGTAGTCATGACCAGGAACGGCGGGCCGCACTATGCAACCTATTTTTATGTATTCAATCTTTATACCAACGCTTTTAAAAATTATAAAATAGGTTATGCTTCGGCATTGGGCTGGCTATTGCTTGTTACGGTAATGCTGCTGACTTATTTGATACTGAAGGTGTCGGATAAATACGTTTATTACGAAGGGGGGCAGAACTAATGAGCAGTACAGGATTTTCAAAACAAAAGTCAGTTTACCTGCCCGGAAGAAAATCAAATGCCGGGCGGTATGTTTCTGCTGCAGTTTTAATATTGGTTACGGTAGTTATGCTGCTTCCAATATTTTATATGATATCCACCGCTTTAAAGAGCAATGTGGAAATACGCAGAGTTCCGCCCACTATCATTCCAACTGAAATTCATATGGAAAACTTCAGGCTCATATTTACCAAAATTTCCTTTGGAACATACTTTTTCAACAGTATTTTTGTAGCTGTACTTGTATTGCTAGGAACACTGCTTTCTTCCTCACTGGTTTCCTTTGGTTTTGCACGTTATAAGGTAAAGGAGAAAAATTTCCTGTTTATGATTCTCTTAAGTACTCTGATGCTGCCTTATCCGGCACTGATAATACCGCAGTATTTATTATTCAGAAACATTGGCTGGGTTGATACGTTCCTTCCATTGATCGTACCTTCCTTTTTCGGCTCGGCTTATATGATCTTTATGCTGAAGCAGTTTTTCAGTTCTCTTCCCAATGATTTATTTGATGCAGCTAAAATTGATGGCTGCAGTGAGTTCAGAACCTGGTGGAACATAGCTCTGCCCCTTTGCAAGCCTGCCATGGCCACAGTATCTATTTTTACATTTCTGTGGACCTGG
>JAQSXC010000245.1 GCA_029266335.1 Eubacterium sp.
GAGGTGGTGTCCCTCTGGTCTTCAAATCATAAGTTTTGCATAAATACCACATTTTTTAACAGACCCCGGGTTGTTGAGGATATCAATAAAGTAGTGGGGGATTTTACCGATGTAAATGTTTTATCGGTTAATCTTGATTTTAAAAAGCCTTTTATCGAAAGAGTCAAAGCAATACAGGAAGACCTTTGGACTGATTTGGAGCACAATGCGCTCTCGGGTGTGGAAGTATTAAGAAGACTGACAAAGGAAAGAAAAAAGAATATAATCGTTCCGGTTGTTTTTACAAGTACCGTAGGTATTGCAAATGAAGATGATGCTACAGTCAGAAGGACAGTTGAATATAAAATAAGCCAGACGCCGCAGGTATACATCGATTGTCAGGTATCGGACGAAAACGGGGGCGCAAAAATAAATTGGGATGTCAGAGAGGGAGTTTTTGAAGAACATATGATAGATGATATGTTCGGGAGTTTTTCCGCTTTGATAACATCTATTTACAGTGATACCGAAAAGGTGTTTTCTGAGGCCTATCCGGTGGTTTTGCCTCAAAGCACGGTAAAAGTGAGAAATAGTATCAATGACACCCGGAAGTATTTTGCTCCTCAAATGATGGAGGAAGGCTTCCTGAATTCATTTGAGACTTTCCCCAATAAAACGGCTCTCATAACAGATGACGGTGAATTTACATACAGGGCGTTATCCAGATATGTATATAGTGTAGCGGAGGTTTTAAAAGCCAAAGCTGTTGAACCGGGAGATAAAATAGGTATAAATATTGATAAAAATGAATGGCAGGCGGCAGCCGTAATTGCTGTATTGCTGATGAAAGCAACGTATGTACCCATTGATGTGAAACAGCCGGATGCAAGAAAGAAAAAAATCATAAATACAGCCGGAATCAAAGTGCTACTGTCAGAAAAGGAAGAGCCTGAATTGCAGCAGGACTGTGACAATGTCAATGTGAGGGGCATTGAATTGCGCGACGGCGGATTGGAGTGCTTTGAAACCGATAGTGAATACGACCGTCCGGCCTATATCATTTTTACATCAGGAACCACCGGCGAACCCAAAGGAGTAATAATTACCCATAGAGCTGCCATGAATACAATCTTTGATGTGAATGAACGGTACGGTATTAGTGAAGCAGATGTATTTTTAGGTCTGGCAAACCTGTCCTTTGACCTGTCGGTGTTTGACCTTTTCAGCTGTTTTCTGGTTGGGGGAACTCTGGTATTGCCCAATTCGAGAAACATAAAAGATCCCAAATATTTATACGACTTGATTTTGCTTCACAGAGTAAGCGTGTTGAATACAGTACCGGCACAAACCCAGATGATAGTAAATTATCTGGAGTCGGCAGACGGTATAAGAAAAAGCACATTTTTACATGTGGTCATGTTGTCGGGGGACTGGATACCTGCCAATTTACCTCAAAGGATATACGGTCTGTTCCCGGAGACTCTGGTAATCAGCAAGGGCGGTGCTACCGAAGCCTCCATCTGGTCCATATATTATGATATAAAAAAGAATGAAAGCTTTGATAAAAGCGTACCCTACGGCAGACCTATGGCCAATCAAAAATTCCATGTACTGAATGAACATTTGCAGCCTTGTCCCGATTATGTGGACGGTAATCTATATATTGGCGGTGTCGGACTGTCTGCGGGATATTTGAATGATGCTGTTCTGAATGCGGAAAAGTATCGCATTCTACCCGGAACAGGAGAAAGGATCTACAGAACGGGAGATAGAGGCTGTTACAGAAAAGATGGCATTATTATCTTCAAAGGCAGGGAAGCAGGAGATGAGCAGATAAAAATACATGGTCACAGAATCGAACTGGCTGAGATCAGATCGGCTTTGATGGAGTATCCCGCAGTGGATTCAGCGGTTACCCTGACAGTGGGAAACCCAACAGAGGAATTAAAAATCAATGCGGTAATATCACCTAAAAGGAAGAGCGGACATAGAGAAACGGCAAAAGATGAAGATGAAATCCAACTGCTTGAATCAACAGGAAAATCCTATGCCGAAAGCATAGATGAGGATCTGTTGGAAACCTGGACCAGAAAGTCGGAGCTTGTGGTCATAAGTGATATTTACAATGTATTCAGAAAATGCGGAATATTTCAGGAGCTGCATCAGCCATACCGGTTTGATGATATAACCCGGATAATGAATATTCCGGAGAAACTCCACAAGTTAACAAAAAGATGGCTGAAGGTTTTAGTGGAAGAGAAAATTATCAAAGAGCAGGATGAAGCCTACATGCTGATTGAAAATGAACATAATTTTGATTCAGAGGCCTTATGGGAGAATTTTTATAAAACAGAAGAAGCCTTTAGTTACAGCAGGGAATTTCTTGACTATCTTAAGGAATCCAGTGATTTACTTCCTGAAATGATCCGGGGAAATGAAAATCCATTGAACCTGTTGTTCCCAAAGGGAGATGTAAAGCCTGCTATGGCAGCATACCATGACAATAAGATAAACAGGATGCACAATGGCATTGCAAATGAGGAGATCCTGTATTTATGCAAAAAATCCAATGGGGAAAATCCTGAAAGGGTATTCCGCATCCTTGAGGTCGGAGCGGGAGTAGGAGGAACTTCAATCGATCTGATCCCGGCTCTGGACGGCTGTAATGTGGAATACCACTTTACAGATCTGTCGACGTTTTTTCTGAATAAGGCACAGGAGAACTTCGGAAAGTACGCCTGGGTAAAATACGGGATTTTCGATATAAACAAGGAATTTGCACTGCAGGGCTATGATGCCTTTTCCTTTGATTTGATTCTGTGTGCAAATGTACTGCACAATTCAAAAGATGTGCACTATGTTATGGAAAATCTGCGGAACCTGCTGGTGGAAAACGGAAGCATGATAATTCTGGAGGAGACCCGGATGAGTTATATGCTTCTCACCTCCATGGAATTTAAGGATGGTTTAACGGGATTTTTAGACGAACGTATGGAAGAAGAGACTTTCTTTACTAGAAACCAGTGGGAAAACATCCTTCAAAAGCATAATGGAGAGATAGTTTATCAATTCCCGCAGAAGGACAGTAAGCTGGATTTGTCCGGTCAGACAATTTATATTGCCAGGTTCGGAAGCGAATATGAGAAGCTGGAAAAGCATCAGGTCAGGAAGTATCTCCTGGAAACTATCTCTTCATATATGGTTCCTGGCAATATTATCATATTGCCGGCATTGCCGCTGACTGAAAATAAGAAAGTGGATATGAAAAAAATAAGGGCATTTATTGAGAACAGCGAAAGTAATTCCTCGCCGGATGAGAAGGAAATGCCCGAAACAGACCTGGAGAAACGGATAGCTGAAATATGGCGCAGGGAGCTGAAAGCAGCCTCAATCGGAAGAGATGACAACTTCTATAACGTGGGCGGAGATTCTCTTTTAATAGCACAGGTGGTGGGAAAGACGGTAGAAGAAATAGAAGAAGCCAAAGCTTGGGAATGGAGTGCCTTGCTGACTGAAATGATGCAGACACCCACAGTCAGGGAGCTTGCCCTGAAAATCCACAAGTTTCACAATGAGAAGGATAGTTTTGTTGATCCTTCCCTGATACAGATAAAAAATAGCAATTGCCCAAATGAGAATTCGGTGGCAAAGGTATTGTTCCATGCCGGAACCGGAACCTTATCGGCATACACGGCTTTGCTGTCCCATATCGAAAAGCACAGCAGGGAAAATGAGAGCATACTGGGCTTTTCCTTCGGAAATGAGGCCGAATACGTTTCCATGGAAACACAGGATACCTTTAAGCTGCTGGGGAAAAAATACGGAAGGATTTTAAAACAGCTGGGCTATTCAAATTACATATTGATGGGGCACTGTGTAGGAGGAGTGATAGCGCTGGAAGCTGCCGAATATTTACGGGAATACGGGCTCAAGGTTTCAGATGTGACATTGATCAGTGCCACCATTCAGAAGAGCAAGGATAATACGGCCTTCAGCGGGCTGACAGACAGGCTTTACGACAGGGCTTTGAAATCCAGCCTGGAGAATGAATTATTATTGGAAAGAACCTTTGCAAAGCTCATCAATGCCGACGAATATAAGGCAGGGTATACCACCGGCGAAGAAACCATGGAGAAGTGCATAGATTACATAGTACGGGAAGGCAATGGCGAAGTAACTGCCGAAGCATTATGCAATTTACGGGGTGAATTTGAGGAGGTTGCCGAGGAATTCCGCAGACTATCCTGCAAACCCATTTCCGAAAGACTGAATAATCTATATGCCACAATAGACAGGGCCGACGCGGATTTAATGGAACATGAACGTAAAATGCTAAATACACTGTTTCATATATTTGCACAGAATTTCGGCTGTGTGGCAAGCCATCAGCCCAGACCCTATTACGGAAATGTAAGGATCTTTTCCTGCGAACAGCAGGGAGCAAGCTTTTACCGGGAATTTTTCGGAGAGGATTTCGACACCTGGAAGCCATATATAAAAGGGGATTTCAGGTATGATATAATTTCAGGCCAGCATTTTGACTGTATTATTGATCCTAATCTGAAAAAGAACATGGATAAGCTTCTGGATTTTATATATTAGTGAAAAACGTCGGGGTGCACTTTAATGGAAGCAATGAGAGAGAGAACAAGGTGGAAAGAGAGTAGAACCAGATGAACAAGATCAGTTTCAGTAAAGTACTTTTAAAGAGGTTGCTGGGGCTTGCCGCAGTCATATTCGGTGTTATAACCTTGAGTTTTTGTTTACAGCTTTTTACCGGAACTGATCCGGCAGAGACCATTGTCCGCAAGCAAAGTGTTTTTGCTACTGAAGAACAGATACAGGCAGTCAGGAAAGAATTGGGACTTGATGCTCCTTTCGGCAAGAGATATGCCGACTACCTGAAAGGTGTGCTTAAAGGAGACCTGGGTACGGCTATAACCAATAAAAAGCCTGTAATGGAAAATATACGGGAGGCACTTCCTGTAACATGTATGCTTATTATTCTGGCAATGTTTTGGGTTGGAGTATTTACAATATTAATAGCAGCCGTTTCAGTGATATTTAAAGGAGGCATTTTTGACAATGTAATGCGGATCATTTGTATCATAGGTATTTGTGTCCCCAGTTTCTGGCTTGCTTTAATATTACTGACTGCTTTTGCGGTTGAAATTCCCATATTTAAGGTTATTTTCGACGGGAGCCTGAAATCCTTGATTTTACCGTCCATATCCATGGCATTTCCGGTAATATGCATATCTGTGAGAGTGTTAAGGGCCTCCGTATTAAATGAACTGAAAAGTGATTATGTGGCCTATGCCAAAGCACGGGGCTTTACCAATTCCCAGATTGTTTATGGTGAAGTCCTGAGGAATGCACTGCCTGCGTCAATAACTTTATTTGCTCAATACTGTGCGGCACTTTTTGGTACATCTGCCCTGGTAGAGCGGGTTTTTTCAATCCAAGGCCTGGGTTCCTATCTTATGGAATCCTGTGAAAGCATGGATATTTATGGCATCTCGGGTTCCATCCTGGTTTGTGCCGTCCTATTTGTACTATTTAATGCAGCAGCAGATATTCTTTCGAGTATTATATGTCCTGCATACAGG
>JAQSXC010000246.1 GCA_029266335.1 Eubacterium sp.
GTTCCTGTATTTAAGGCTTAAAATAGCGTAAAATCAAGGTTTTATGTTGCTATTGAAGAAACCGCTAAATAATTATAGAATTTAATACTATAAATAAAAACCGGAAAGGCATGCAGGATATATTGCTGCCTTTCCGGTTTTTTATTTCACAGGTTATGCAGTATTATTCATGTTTTGAAGTCCCTTTGCGTTCCGGGGTTTCCCTATTTAGGGTTTCACTTTGTATTTGGCAATTAATTGCACTTTACAGTGTAGGATTAACATGCTAAAATTAGTTAACGGATTTAATTAAATATATTTAACTAATTATATCTTAACTAACTAATAGCAATCTGTAATAAATATCTGGAGGAAAAATGCTGGAAAAAAATATTGCCTTCAACGGAAATTTACCAGCTGGACAAGCCCAAATTAGGAGAGCTGGCTTCCAGGTTAAGTCTTACAAAGCCTGCCATATCAGCTATGGTAAGGAGGCTTGAGAAAAATGGTCTTGTTGAAAAGACTCAATCAAATGAGGACAAAAGGATTTTTCATTTGGATCTGACAGAAAAGGGACTGAAAATAATTGAAGGTGACTACCAATTATATGAGAAATTTTCTAAGCTTTTTAAGAATACTTTCTCAACTGAGCAGCTTGATATGCTCATTGACACTTTGGACAAGGTTGTGTGTAAATTGAGTGAGGAGAATAGCTGTAAGGATAGAGGAGTAAGTAAATGAAAAGGCTGAAATACTTTTTTCTGGTTACGGATATAGGTTTTATTTTTTACTGGGCTATAACGCTATTACATGTGATACCTGAACAACTGTTGTTCAAGGATTATACAAATCCCATACTGGTGTCCTGGAACTGGTCATTTTTACCGCTTGATCTATTTATTTCGCTGACCGGACTTGTCAGTGTATATTTATACTTGAAAAGGAACAATGGATGGAAGGTTATCAGTTTGATCTCACTCACACTGACTTTTTGCTCCGGTTTACAGGCCATAGCCTTTTGGGTATTGCAAAAAGATTTTGATCCGGCCTGGTGGATACCAAATCTGTACCTGCTTATTTATCCATTATTCTTCATAAAAGGTTTGGTAAAGAACCTTACCTACGTTGAATACCATTAATTTGCTTTTAGAAAAATACAAACTTTTATTAAAATAGTACGTATCATGTATGTTGGCATAATAAAACTAGCTCACGGGAGAAAACGAATGAACGCTGAATTGTTGAAGACTAACGGGTTTAAAGGTTATTTTTTTAGACTGCTCTTTATGCTTTTGGTACCGGCTGCCCAAGGGATATATTTTCTGATAAACTTAACTACTACCAGAGCTTATGATATTACTATATATTTGGATAAGTTTATACCTTTTAATGAATGGTTTATAATACCTTATGTCTTTTGGTATGTATATACCTTCGGAGCTCTGCTTATATTGGCCTATACGGATTATAAAACCTATTACAAGCTGTTATTCAGCATTGTAACGGGTATGCTTATTTGCTTTATAGTATATTTCTTTTTCCCTACAACAGTACCAAGGCCAAACGTACCTGGAACAAACCTGTTGCAGAAGCTGGTGCTCATTATATACGGAAATGATAAACCCTATAACTGTTTCCCAAGTATTCATATGATGGACACATTATTGATTACATTGTTTGTTTTCAAGCATAACAAAAATCTTGTATTAAAGATATCCTCAGCTGTCATTTGTGTATCCATATATTTATCAACCTGGTTTGTCAAGCAGCACAGCATCCTGGACGCTGTAGCTTCAACAATACTGGCAGTTATCCTGTTCTTTGTATTTGAAAATGAATATGTAATAAGGAAGATGGAAAACCTCAGAGAAGCATTAACTTTCCAGAAGCGAGTTAAAGACTTATCGGCCGGTAAGGAAATCTGATAACGATGCGTATCCTCTTACCTGCCCGGAATAAAATCAATTAAGTATCCCGCTATTCCCTTAATAATGAGGACCATGGAACTAAAGTTCCCATGTCTCGTTGAATCGCCGTTAATGTGAGTAAATTTTTCTACAATCGGAAAATTTACTCTGAATTGAGGCGTTATAAAAATATTATATAATTTTGTCTGTTGTATAAATATAAATTATCTGTATAATAGAAAATTATATAATATTTTTTGTGAAGAATGGTACGGTTTGGTGAGTCAGTTTGCAAACCGGGCACAGGGAGGGTCGCAATGGGTTTTAAAAGAGAAGAACTAAAGGATGCACATCGCATAGTAATTAAAGTCGGAACATCCACATTGACATATGAGACCGGAAAAATAAACTTTACAAGAATTGATAAACTGGCCAGAATAATATCCGACCTTTCAAATCAAGGTAAAGAGGTGATTCTTGTTACTTCAGGAGCTATCGGCGTGGGGGTTGATAAGCTCAAGCTTCCTGAGAGGCCGAAAACCATCCGTGAAAAGCAGGCTGTAGCCGCTGTGGGACAGTGCGAGCTTATGCATATGTACAGCAAATTCTTTTCGGAGTATGGGCATATAGTCGCACAGATTCTTTTGACAAGAGATATAGTGGGAGACGAAACCTGCAGCCGGAATGTTGTTAACACCTTTGAAACACTTTTGGCAAAAGGTATAGTTCCTGTAGTTAATGAAAATGACTCGGTATCAATTGTAGAGCTCAAGGTAGGTCAGAAAGATACCTTCAGTGAAAATGATACTTTATCGGCAATAGTTTCAAAGCTTATCAGAGCTGACCTTTTAATAATACTTTCCGATATAGATGGCTTCTATGACTGCGATCCGAGGAAAAATCCAGACTCAAAGATGTTGTCGGTAATAGAGGAAATCACTCCTGAAATAGAGTGTTTTGCAGACGGTGCCGGAACCAAGCGTGGAACCGGCGGAATGGTAACCAAGCTCAAGGCAGCTAAAATAGCTACTAAGGCGGGGGTTAATGTGGTTCTGACCAACGGCAGCCATCCAGAATCCGTTATGGATATTATAAATGGTGACGAGATAGGAACGGTGTTTGTGGGAAGGGACTAAAACCTGCTGTTATCCGAAAAGAAAAAGTATATAGAAGAATTAAATTAGAAGTTAAATGCACCCTGTAAAGTAGTTATAAAAGACTGCTACTTTACAGGGTATTTTTATTTTTATAGCTTAGTTGGGAAAAATGAGTGTACTTAATCAATTAATGGAAAAAGAATTCAAAAACTTATAAAAATGATATAAAACCTAAAAAAACAGCGTAAAAATGTAAATACTTACCCTGAAGAAATAAATATAATTTTCAATATATGGGCTGATATCTATCGATACCGCACATATAAAAAGTTTATAAAATGATTGGAGGGGTATTGTTGAAAGGATTTTTAATTACTTGCAGGAAAAAGTTCAGTAAAGTGCTCATTTATATGATAATTTTCAGTATATTTATGACACTGCTTCCTGTGGTTGGAGTGCAGGCTGAAACTACCGGCTCTCTAACAGTCTACGCTGAAGATTTCAGCGACGGAACTGCAAACGACTGGACAACGTATAGCGGCAGTGATCCTGCCAGACAGTGGGACTGGTCTGTAAATCCTCAAAACCAGTTTGCAGTTTCGGGTAATACCGGAGCAAAAGCCATAGCCGAGGATACAGATTTTCAGGACCTGATCTACGAGGCGGATATTCAGGTTGAGGGTTTGAATACTGATAACTCCGGGTTGTTGTTCAGGGTTTCGGAGCCTTCGGGAAATGCAGGCAACGGGTTTAACGGCTATTATGCCGGCATCCGGGTTGACAAAAAGCTGGAACTTGGGCGTGTCACCGGAAGCAACACCTGGAAATCCTTGATGGTAGCAGACTTGTCGTCTTCCTACGGCCATATGAAGATTAAGGCGGTTGGAAATGAGATACAGATATTTGTTAATGATATGAGTACTCCAAAGATTGAATACACAGACAATGACGGCAGTCAGATAACCTCTCCGGGAGCTATCGGTGTCAGAACGTACTGGGGGACGTCCAATGTTGACAATATCCGTGTAAGAGAATATTCACACATTGAGACTCCGGCCCCGGTATTCAGCATACCGGAAGGTGTCTATAATGATCCTCAGACTGTTGAGATAAATGCAGTTGAGGGTGCTGTCATACATTATACTACAGACGGAAGCATGCCTGACTCCAATTCCACTGTGTACGATTCATCTATCCAACTGGACCAGTCTGCTACAATAAAAGCCTATGCTGAGAAATCAGGAGAGATGGTTTCCGGGATAGCGACAGCTACATATATTGTTGCCAACAACACTCAAGGTTTCAGTGATGATTTTGAGGATGGCAATGCCGATGGGTGGACTACTTATAAAGGACTTGACAACAATCAGGGAACATGGTCTGTCCCTGCAGGAAAATATGTCCTGAATAAGCCAAAAGGCGATAAGGCAGTGGCAGACAGTACCTCCTACAACAATTTCATATATGATGCAGATGTGAATCCCGGTGCAGGCAATGAGAGCAGCGGACTTATTTTCAGGAGCAGTGAACCGGGCGACGGTTGTGACAATCTGAGCGGCTATTTTGCCGGAATAAATGTAAACGGTTATGTTCAAATCGGAAAGATGGACTCCAATGCCAATAATGGAAACGGAGGATGGACAGAGCTTTACAGAGCTGTTGCAAACGTAAGGGCCAATCAGGACAACCATTTGAGAGTATATGCAAACGGTTCCCATTTTTATGTTTTTGTAAATGGAGAGCAGGTTGCAGATTTTATTGATTCTGATTACCCTGCCGGAGGTATTGGAGTGAGGGGTTGGAATGCCAATGGAAATGTGACATTCGACAATATACAGATTACCGGAACGGACATGCTTTTGAGTACTGTTGAAACGCCTTCCTTCAGTCCTTCTTCAGGATGTTTACAGCGGTGCCATTACCTTGAATGATACGGCTACTGTAAAAGCAATTGCCGCAAAGGCGGGAATGCTGGATTCCCCAGTGCAGAGTGCCACATTTACAAAGCTCTCCGCCACCTTCTCGGATGATTTCAGCAGTGGAAATTATGATAAATGGACTCCATACGGAGGAACCTGGAGTGTGAGCAATAATACATTACAGGTAAATTCAGGACAGGGTTACAAGGTAATAGCAAAAAATACGGAGTTTTCAAATGTAAGCTATGAAGCTGATTTGAAAATAACCAGCGGAACGGGAGATGCAGGTGTACTCTTCAGGGTAACAGGGGCCTCGGTGGGTGGTGACAATGTTGTTGGCTACTATGCAGGAATCAATGCCGGAGGCGATGCCGTAATACTGGGAAAAATGAATAATAACTGGAACGAATTGACCAGAGTGTCAAAAACCATAGATATTAATAAGACTTATCATATGAAAGTGGTTGCCTATGGAACTTTGATTAAAGTTTTTGTTGATGACATGGCAACACCGGTGATCAGCTTTAATGACAATACATATACACATGGCGCAATTGGAGTGAGAATATATAATTCGGTTGTAGCCTTTGGAAATATACATGCTGAGACTTATACCGCACCTGCTTTAATAGAAAGTATGAAAACCGCTCAGGTTACTACCAGGGCAAAGGTGGCACCAATAATGCCGGAACAGGTGACAGCGTTGTATAACAATGGTTCAGAACAGGGTGTAAACGTGACATGGGATACCATAACGGCAGATAAGTATGAAAATCCCGGAAGTTTTACCGTTGAAGGAACAGTCGATGGGACGGGTCTAAAGGCAACGGCAAAAGTAACGGTAGCCGCCGCACCTCTTGCTCCCGGAGAGGCATTACCGGTAGCAAATCAGGGTTCACTTGTGAAGACTCCTTTTATTCCTCTGCCTCTTGGATCTGTCAAAGCTGACGGCTGGCTGCTTCAGCAGCTGATGCTCCAGAAAAACGGAGCTACCGGCCATGCTGAAGAAATATACAGTGAGCTTGGCAGCAACAGTGCATGGTTGGGAGGAAATGCCGCAAACTCTGACTGGGAACGTCCGGTATACTATGTAAAAGGTCTGGTAGCGCTTGCGTATACACTGGGGGACACAGAACTTCAGGATAAGGCAGCCAAGTGGATTGAATGGTCACTGCAAAGCCAGAAACCTGACGGATCCTTCGGACCCTCCTCAAGTAACGACTGGTGGCCCAGAATGCCGATGCTCTATGCAATGCGGGATTATTATGAAGCAACAGGCGATCAAAGGGTCATAACCTTTATGACAAATTATTTCCACTATCAGGCGGCTAATTTGTCGGGACGTCCTTTGACAGACTGGTCCAAGGCGAGAGTGGGAGACAACATTGATACTGTTTTATGGCTATATAACAGGACTAATGATGAAAGTCTGCTTGATTTGGCCGACATGCTCAAAAACCAGGGCTATGATCATACAAGTATATTTTCAAACGATAATTTCTTTGGCTTTGGTTCCGATTTCCACCCAAACCATAATGTAAATGTATCTGAAGATATAAAAATGCCTGCCATATATTATCAGAGATCCGGCAGTGAGGCAGACAAAAATGCCTTCAGGCTTGGCGACGGACATCTGCTTAAATACCATGGTCAGATCACCGGCATGTCCTCAGGTACTGAATTCCTGGCGGGACTTGGTTCCACACAGGGTGCCGAACTGTGTGCCATTGTTGAAAGAATGCAGTCAAATGAAGAGGCCCAGATGATCCTTGGTGATCCGTATCTTGGAGATCAGCTTGAGAAAATTGCATTCAATGCACTGCCCGGTGCAATCAGCAAGGACTTTAAACTTCAGCAATACTACTCTCTGCCGAATCAGGTCCAGAGCGTAAACGGCTCCCGCGGACATCGGCAGGATTATGCAAACGGCCTGCAGCCAAGTCCTGATTCAGGCTTCCCCTGCTGCAGATTTGATATGCATATGGGCTGGCCCTACTATGTGAAAAGCATGTGGGCTGCAACAGATGACGGCGGCATAGCTGCAATGGCATACGGTCCAAGCAATGTTACTACTAAGATTAACAATACACTGGTTACCATTACAGAGACAACAAATTATCCTTTTGAGGAACAGCTCCAGTTTACTGTAAACACCCCTGCAGATAATTCGTTTCCACTTAAGCTGAGGATACCGGAATGGTGCAAACAGCCTGTTGTGGAAGTTAACGGGACTGTTCAGACGGGAGTGGCTTCGGGAGAATATTATACAATTGACAGAACCTGGACAGATGGAGATGTTGTTACGCTTAGCTTGCCAATGGAGGTTAAAACTTCAACACAGGTAAGTAATTCAGTTGGTGTTGAAAGAGGTCCTCTGGTTTATTCATTAAAGATAGGCGAGAACTGGAAGAAGGTATCTGAAAGAGTTTCCGGATATGTTGAATACGAAGTATTACCTGCAACAGATTGGAACTATGGACTTGTTATAGACAGCAGCAATCCTGCTGCATCCTTTACCGTGAATGAAGTTGAAATGCCGGAGAACCCGTTTATACAGGGAACAACTCCCGTTACTCTTACAGCCAGAGCCAAAAAGGTAGTGTCCTGGAAACTCGGCCCCAACGGCATGGATGCCGATGAGGTACCTTTGGGACCTGTAGTTTCTGCCATGCCGGAGGAAAATGTGACACTTGTGCCCTTCGGTGCCGAAAATATCAGGATTACATACTTCCCGAGGATTGCAGATTCCACAGCATCAATGTCCAAAAAGTATGAAGCAGAAGATGCCGTATTATCAAACGGTGTCAAAGTGAGTACCGGAGGGACAGGCTATTCAACAACCGTTTCCAATGGCAAATATGCCGGAACTATTGATAATGCTGACAGCTCGGTACTGTTCAATAATGTATATGCGAAAGAAACCGGAACCTATACCCTTGAAATAGCATACGCATCAGGTTCGGCGGGATATTCGACGCATAAGCTGACTGTCAACGGGCAACCGGCAGGAAGTGTAAAATATTCTCCTATAGATGGATGGGGTAAATTCAGCAGAACTTACGTATCTGTAAATTTAAACAAAGGAAATAATACCATACAGCTTGCAAAAGGTGAGAATTTTGCCGAACTGGACTATATAGCTGTACTGAATGCAGAAGATACTTTTGCCATACCTGTAGAGAAGATAACTGTCAGCAGCCGGGGCGGAGCAGCTGAAATAACAGCCAGGGGCGGAACTTTGCAGATGATGGCAGATATTTTACCTGTGGATGCCACAAACGGGGCGGTAACCTGGACCGTTGAGAATGGTACCGGACGGGCTGCTATTGACCAGACAGGCTTACTAAAGGCTGCCGCAAACGGAAATGTAACAGTCAGGGCTACTGCCAGGGATGGTGCCGGTGCCACGGGGACGCTGCAGGTTGCAATATCCGGACAGCCTGCTTTAATTCCCGACTTCATGGATGATTTTGAAGATCAAAATGCAGATAACTGGACTACCTATGGCGGCTCATGGAGTGCAGCCTCAGGAGCGTACACCGTTAACCCGGGAGATGGCTACAAGGCAGTCGCAAACGGAACAGATTTCAGAAACTTTGTATATGAAGCTGATGTGACTATAAGCGGAGGAACTGCAAGTGACAATGCCGGGCTAATATTCAGGGTAAGCGAGCCTACTGTGGGTGCCGATAACCTGAAGGGTTATTATGCCGGAATATGTAATAACGGAAAAGTGCAGATAGGACGATTTAACAATGGGTGGAAGGAGTTGGCGACAGCTCCGGTTTCAATCGAAGCAAACAGGACATACCACCTTAAGATTGAAGCAAATGGTCCTGAAATCAATGTATTTATTGATGATATTCTTATAGCAGGTGCTGAAGACGATATGTGGACTCACGGTGCAATTGGCATGCGTACCTGGAAAGTTAATGCAAAGTATGACAATGTAGCTGTTTATAGCATCAGTCCAGTGGAAAGTATAATATTGGATAAAGATACTTTAACGCTTGAGGCGTCCGGAACAGCCCAACTGACAGCAATAGCCGGCCCTTCTAATGCTACAAACAGAATAGTGCATTTCATCTCGGATAATGGTGCTGTTACAGTATCAAATGAAAATTATGATGAAGCGACAGGTATGACAACAGTAACCATAACGGCAGGCAATACGGGCCGGGATACAATTATGGCTTCAATAACGGCAACAGCAGAGGACGGAAGCGGCATAACTTCAATTTGTAAGGTGACTGTCAAGCCTCCTGAGAAAATAACTGTAAATAAAATAACAGTATCAGGAGAAAATGGTGTCAATACCATATATGCAAAGGGCGGACAGTTGAAGATGCTTGCTGTGGCAGAGCCGGAAAATGCTGAGGATAAATCGGTAATCTGGTCTGTTCAGAATGGAACGGGTAGTGCGGTTATAAATACAAACGGTGTTCTGACAGCAACAGCCGACGGAACAGTAACTGTTAAGGCAACCTCGGCAGGCAATCCTTTGGTATGGGGAAGCTGTACTATAAGCATATCCGGTCAAAGCAGCAGTCCGGGTGGCCCGGGATCAGGCAGTCCGGGCAGTGGAAGCAGCGGCGGGAATAACAGCGGGAGTGGCGGCGGAAGCAGCAACGGAAATTCTGCTTCAGGTGGAACACAAACTCAGACCGCAGCATCACAGGTTGAAGTCAAGCCTGTATTGGGTGCTGACAATACCGCTCAGGCAGCTGTAAGTGCAGCAGAGCTGGAAAAAGCATTTAATGCTGCAAAAGCTGACAGCAATGGAAATAAAACAATTACACTTAATGTTGCAAAGGTTGAGGGTGCCGGTGCCTATACTGTTGAGCTGCCCAAACAGGTACTTACATCAGGCGGGCCTGCTGCCAGGATAAAGCTTGACACAGCTGCCGGAACAATAACTGCTCCCGGCAATATGTTCAGGAATGAAGATGTGAAAGGCAGCACAATACAGATTACTGTGGGAGTTGCAGATAAGGCTTGCCTGGCCGGTGAACTGAAACAGAGTACCGGGAGCAGACCTGTTATTGAGCTTAAGGCTTCTTCAGGTGGAAATGATCTGAAGTGGAACAATCCTGAGGCACCTGTAACGGTATCAATTGATTACACACCGACAGAAGAAGAACTTGCAGACCCTGAACACATTACTGTATGGAGGATAGACGACAGCGGCAAAGCAGTTGCGGTACCAAGCGGGAGATATGATGCCGCAGCAGGAACGGTAACATATACCACTGTATACCTTGGCAAGTACGCAGTGGTATATGTGGACAAGACCTTCACTGATATCGGAGGATACTCATGGGCGAAGAATGCCATAGAAGTAATGGCAGCCAAGGGTATCATAAATGGAACCTCTGAAAAGGCCTATTCACCTGAGAAAAGTATCAGAAGGGCGGACTTCATACTGATGCTTGTAAAAACCCTGGGGCTAAGTGCAAAGGT
>JAQSXC010000247.1 GCA_029266335.1 Eubacterium sp.
TTAATACTTATTATCTCCACCGAAAAGGCCTCCCAATATACTGCCTCCTATTCCTCCGATACCGGACTGCTGTTCTCTATGGTGCGCTCCCGCGGAGGTAAGTCTGTCAGCCAGTCTTGAAAGGGGCAGGCTTTGAAGATACACTATCCCTGGCCCTGTGAGCTTTGCAAGGAATAGTCCTTCACCGCCGAACAGTGCATTTTTGAAACCTCCCACAAACTGAATATCATAGTCAACGCTTGGTGAAAATGCTACAAGACAGCCGGTATCAACCTTTAGAGTTTCACCCGGCAGCAGATTTTTCTGAATTATTGTTCCACCGGAGTGCACAAAAGCCATGCCATTTCCTACAAGTCGCTGAAGAATGAAACCTTCTCCACCGAAGAAACCTGCTCCCATCTTTCTTGTAAATGCGACCTCAATGTCCACACCATTTGCCGCACACAAAAATGCATCCTTCTGGCAAAGGAAGCTGCCACCTATACCAGCCAGATCGATGGGTATTATTTTACCTGGATAAGGAGCGGAAAATGCCATATGTCTTTTTGTTGAGCTGCTATTATAGAAGGTGGTAATAAAAAAGCTTTCTCCTGTAAGCATTCTCTTAAAGCCTTTGAATGCACCGCCATCTGTAGATGTCTGCATCATAATCCCATCTTCCATGTACATCATGGCTCCGGCTTCAGCTCTCACACCCTCGGACGGGTCCAGCTCCACCTCAACAATCTGCATATCATCCCCAATGATTCTGTAATCAATAACGTCTGCCATAAGCGACCTCCTGTTTATAAAATTTTATTCTATTTCTTTTTTCCTATACATTCATTTTCATACCAATTCGAATATGAACCCGAATACCTGGCCGCCAGAAGAATAGCCTCAATCATGCTCACTTCACTGGCTATTCCCTTTCCGGCTATATCATATGCTGTTCCATGGTCAACAGAGGTTCTGAGAAAGGGAAGACCAAGTGTTATAGCAATTGTTCTCTCAAAGTCCAGGGTTTTAGTTGCTATATGGCCCTGATCATGATAGAGAGAAAGTACAGAGTTGTATTTTCCAATAAGGGCCTGATGAAATACAGAATCCGCCCCTATAGGGCCTTCCACCTTGTAGCCCAGTTCTTTTGCTTTTGTTACTGCGGGTACAATCTGCGCCATATCCTCTGTTCCAAAAAGACCGTGATCCCCGCTGTGAGGATTCAGTCCGGCAACTGCCATGGTTCCCTCTTTAATGCCAAGGCTCCTGAGTGCCTCTGTACATCTGCCTATATAGTCCAGCAGCCTTTCCTGAGTGACCATATTACATGCCTGTTTAAGGGAAACGTGACGTGTCAGAAAGAAAACCCTCAGTCCCCTGACCTCAAACATGGTTAAGGGATCCTCAGTATTTGTAAGGCTGGCAAGAATCTCGGTATGGCCCACAAAATCCACATTCCCCGCTTTTAAAGCAGGTTTGTTTATAGGTGTTGTTGCTATTGCATCCACTTCATTATTTCTGGCAAGCTCTACAGATTTTTTGATGTATTCATATGAGGCAATTCCATTCTGAGCCTGAACTGTACCATATTCCAGGTTTACCATGTCAATATTGCCAAGATCGATTACATTGACTATACCCTTGTGGTATTCTCCCTCTGTACCTGTTGCAACTTTATTAACATGTATATCAAGTTTACAGTTTTCTGCTGCCTTTTTGATTACTTCAGCATCTCCGATAACCAACGGACAACAGACTTCGTAAATACTTTCATTCACCAGTGCCTTTACAGTTATTTCCGGTCCGATTCCTGCAGGATCACCCATAGGAATTCCGATAATGGATCTATTCATTGAAATCCTCCAACTAAACTTTTATTTTTTCCAGTTTTGCAATTCAATAAAATTTCCTTCAGGGTCTCTTGCATAAACTGCAGTCAGCAGACCCAGTTCCGGATACTCTTTTCTGACTGTTTCGCTTAAGCAGGTTCCTCCATTTGAAATTACCATTTTTAACATTTCTTCCACATCATCAACATGAAACGCAAGGTGTCCAAACCCCGGCACATTGATTGAAGGAACATCTTCTCCTGAAATTGCAGGGCTGTATTCAAATATTTCAAGTGTGGGGCCATTTTCATAACCGGGCATAATCAGGTGTATTCCCCTTACGCTTACATTTTTTATACCAGTCATTGTATCTATCCATTCTCCTGATAAATCTCTTTCGGGATACGTTGGCTTACATCCGAAAACTTCAATATAAAACTTTGACAGTCTTCTCCAATCCCTGGCAATAAGGTTTGTGTGCACATATTTTATGTTCTGCATATCTTTTTCCTTATAATTTCATTTACTTTCGATTGTACCACATTATTCCAAGGTAATATAC
Source organism: Eubacterium sp. (assembly GCA_029266335.1). GTDB lineage: Bacteria > Bacillota > Clostridia > Acetivibrionales > DSM-1351 > Ruminiclostridium. Next base: position 2,371 of record JAQSXC010000247.1, read on the forward strand.
CAGAGTGAATATCTTAATTTAGTAATTTTTTAAGGTTTAGATAGTAATTTTTTTCAAAAAATTTCTCATGCACTGTTATAAAAATTCCTTTACTATTACCATTCTACCCCTTGTTTGTATCAAAAAATACTGATACAATATCCACATGGTCTCGTGACCACATGCTTTAGCAGATAATAAAATACCAGGAAGCATTAGATAATAAAACCCTATAATTTAAGGAGTCTTTAATGGTAACCAGAGATGATGTATCCAAACTGGCAGGTGTTTCAAAAACAACAGTCTCAAGGGTTCTGAATAAAAATGGATATGTTTCGGAGGAAAACAGAAAAAAAATCGAAGAAGCCATAAAGGAGCTTGGCTATTCTCCGAACCTGATTGCCAGAAGCCTTAAGACACGTGAATCAAAACAAATTCTATTCTATGTACATGAAATTCTCAATCCATTCTTTATGGAGGTATACCGCGGAATGGAGGATTGCTGCGAAGAAAGCGGCTACACCGTTGTTTTGAGCAGAAATTTTGATCCTCATAAAATAAGGCAGCGCCAATATGACGGTATAATTCTATCCCATGTTTCTGCTGAAAATGAAAAGGAGTATTTAAAACTTGGAATTCCTGCCGTGGTAACTGACTATTCGGGCAAACCCCTGCAGATTCCCTCTGTCGGCATAAACATAAAAGCCGGTGCAGAAGAAGCTGCCAGGTATCTTCTCGACAATGGACATAGGAAAATAGCCTTCATTACCCGATCAAAGGACCTGGAGGATCAGAGATTTTCAGGTTTTTGCAGTTCTCTTGAGAAGGCCGGAATTGATACCAAAACTGCAATGATAGGTTATGCAGCCCAGAAGGATAACGGCCTTGCCAGCGGCTATAACGCAGCAAAGCAGCTTATTAATAATGCAGGAGTATTTACTGCGGTTTTTGCCTTTAATGACACTATGGCTATCGGAGCTCTTTCCGCTTTTCAGGAGAAAGCTATCAGGGTACCTCAGGCTGTGTCGGTAATTGGCTTTGATGATATACTGCAAGCGGGTTTCAGTACTCCAAAGCTGACAACAGTAAGGCTCCCCAAATATGAGCAGGGCTACGAAAGTGCCCGCTTGCTCATTAACATGATGCAGGGTAAAACTGCCGATTCCCTTGTCCTGGGTACAGAGCTGATAATAAGAGACAGTGTGAACAAAGTGTTTCCCGGCAAAGCTACGTGAAATAAAAATATAAATTTAAAAGGTGGTAATATTTATGAGTGAAAATTTTACAGAAAAAGCTCTAAGGTTTGACAAGCTTACTCTTGGAGTTTGCTATTATCCGGAACATTGGCCCCAGGAGCTTTGGGAAAGCGACCTGATCAGAATGAAGGAGCATGGCATAGAAGTGGTTCGTATTGCTGAATTCGCCTGGAACAAATTTGAACCTCACGAGGGTGTGTTCATCTTCGATTTTTTTGATGGATTTCTTGAATTGGCAAACAAGCACGGAATGAAGGTAATTTTCTGTACTCCAACGGCAACGCCGCCTGCCTGGCTGACTCATAAATACCCCGAGGTTCTCAATGCTTCACAGGACGGCACACTCTTCAGACATGGACTTCGCAGACACAATAATTATAATTCAGAAAAATATATAGACTTCACTAAAAGAATTGTTGAAAAAATAGCTGAGCACTACTGCCCCAACCCGGCGATAATTGGCTGGCAAATCGATAATGAGCTCAACTGTGAAACAAATGTTTTCTACTCAGAAGCAGACCATACCGCCTTCAGACAATATATGAAGGACAAGTATCAAACCCTGGAAGCTCTGAATGATGCCATGGGTACTGCCTTCTGGAATCAGACCTATACCTCCTGGGAGGAGCTGTATCTTCCCCGCCCTACAGTAAACGGTACTAACAACCCGCATATTGCTCTTGAAGAAAAACGGTTCATATCCGGAAGCACTATAGCCTACTGCAAGCTTCAGGCAGATATTATTAGAAAATATGCTCCCAAAGGTCAGTTCATTACTACAAACGGTGTATTCGGACACCTGGACAGCCATGAAATGACCAACAGTGCACTGGATTTCATAACCTTTGACAGCTATCCCAACTTTGCCTACGATACCTGGACTGACCCTAAAAGGCCGGGAAATATAAATGACCGCAGATCCTCCTGGTCTCTTACACGAACCAGGTCAATATCTCCTGTATTTGGAATAATGGAACAGCAGTCGGGGGCCGGAGGCTGGGATACAAGAATGAAGCAGCCCATGCCTAAACCCGGCCAGATGAGACTTTGGACCTTCCAGTCCATAGCTCACGGAGCAGACTTTGTGAGCTTTTTCCGCTGGCGTACCTGCTGGATAGGCAATGAAATCTACTGGCATGGCCTGAATGATTACTCAAACCAGTCTTACAGAAGACTTGAGGAGCTAAAGAAAATAAGAGATGATATAAAGCTGTTGGCAAAAGTGTCCGGAGCCAAATACCAGGCTAAAGTTGCCTTTGTTAAGGACTATTCCAATGAATGGGACGGAGAGCAGGACAAATGGCACGGCCCGCTGGACGAATTCAGTGATAACGGCTGGTTCACTGCTGCGCAGCTCAATCACGTTCCCATGGACTTCCTGTATATCAGAAACTCCGGTACAGGAAAAACTTCACAGGAAGAGCTGAACCGCTATGAGCTGCTGGTCTATCCTCATGCCACCATACTTACAGAAGAAACGGCGGCACTACTTAAGGCATATGTCGCTCAGGGCGGTACACTAATAATGGGTGCAAGAACAGGCTACAAGGATGAATACGGCAGATGCCCCATGCACCCCATGCCGGGCTTTGCAGCCGACATATGCGGAGTATCCGTAAGTGATTACACACATTTAAGCCCTGGTGACGATGAGGAGTTCGCCGTTTGGGACGGAGAAGTGATTCCGGCACCTGTCTTTAATGATATCCTTGAGGCCAGGGGCAATGCCGAGGTACTGGCCGCCTTTAAGGGAAACTATTATGACGGGGCACCTGCCCTTGTCGTTAACAAGCTTGGCAAAGGCAGCGCCTACTATTTCGGCGCAGGATTCAGCACAGAAACAGCCGCTGCTTTCCTGAGAAAGCTTGGCTTTGCAGAGACCTACAGCAGCCTGGTTGAGCTCCCTCCACAAATTGAGATAGCTGTGAGAGCCGTAAATG
>JAQSXC010000248.1 GCA_029266335.1 Eubacterium sp.
AGGAGGCAAAGGAAATTTATCTGGATATTGTGTCATATCTTGAAAACGGATGTATCAGCTACAGCTACTGGAATATGATTCTTGACGAATCCACTCTGAGCTCCTGGGGGTGGAAACAAAACTCAATGATAACAATAAACCGGACCACAAAAGAGGTGCTTTATAATTACGAATATTATGTAATGCTGCACTTCAGCCGTTTTGTGGAGCCTGGTGCTAAAAGGATCGGTTCTTCAGGCAGTGACGGCGGCAGCATGATTGCTTTTAAAAATCCCGACCGGAGCATAATAGTGCTGGTATCCAATTTTTCCGATGAGAAAAGAACAGCTGATATTTGTCTGGAGCAGGAGAACTTCAAGGTTTGTTTGGATCCGTCAAGCATCTATACCTTAAGATTTTCCAGAGCTTAAAACTTATGGATTAATGGGAGAGGAAAACATGGATAATACTATGCAAAAGAGTTCCTTTGAACGCAGGCTCTGGGCACAGGTGGATGCACTCCAGCTAGGCTCGGGCTGGGATGAAGAAGATATTGTCAAACCCCAGATTCTGATTGAGGATGCATACGGTGACAGCCATCCGGGAAGCACCCATCTCAATCAGCTCACCGAACAGGCCAGGAACGGCGTCTTTGAAGCAGGAGGCTGCCCTGCAAGATTTCATGCCACAGATATTTGCGACGGATGTGCACAGGGACATAAGGGAATGAATTATGTGCTGGCTTCCCGTGAAGCCATATGTGATATGGTTGAAGTACATGGAAGCATGGTTTCCTGGGATGGATTGATTTTGTCTTCCTCCTGCGATAAATCCATTCCTGCACATTTGAAAGCTGCTGCAAGGCTTGACATCCCAACGATTTTTATACCGGGTGGAAGTATGCGGCCCGGTCCGGATATGACAACTTCACTGGTTGCAGGAGATATTTCCCTGCGGCAGAAGCGGAAGGGAGAGATCAGCGACCGGGAAGTCCGTGACTATAAGCTTACAGGCTGTCCTTCTGTAGGAGCGTGTACTTTTCTGGGCACGGCAAGCACCATGCAGTGTATGGCTGAGGCTCTGGGTATGGCACTGCCTGGAAGTGCGCTGGTTCCTGCAACCATGAGAGACATACATTCATACTCCAGAAAAGCCGGAAGAAAAGTCCTGGAGCTGGTTTCAAAAGCTGTCACACCAGGCCGGATCATGACAAGGGAAGCATTTGTCAATGCCATTATTGTGCATAGTGCCATCGGCGGGTCTACCAATGCCACACTGCATTTACCTGCCATTGCCAGAGAACTTGACATTCAATTGACACCTGATATGTTTGATGAAATAAACCACAGGATCCCGCATATCGGGAATATATTCCCGGGCGGAGAGCATCTTACCGAAGCCTTCTGGTTTGCCGGCGGTGTACCCATGGTACAGTACATGCTCAAGGAATATCTGAACCTGGAAGTTATGACTGTAACCGGAAAAACTCTGGGGGAGAATCTTGAAGATTTGCAAAGGGATAATTTTTTCAACAGGTATATCGGCTACCTTTCCAATTACGGTTTGAAGAGAGAAGATGTGATAATACCGGTAAATGAGGCCAAAGAAAAAGGTTCCATAGCAGTTTTAAAAGGAAACATAGCTCCTGAGGGATCAATAATAAAATATTCCGCCTGTGCTGAAGGCATGCGTAAACACAAGGGTTTTGCAAGAGTTTACAATTGTGAGGAAGCTGCATACAGTGCCGTAGTCAATAATGAAATCAATCCCGGGGAAATCATAGTTATCCGCTATGAAGGCCCGAGAGGCAGCGGAATGCCTGAAATGTTAATGACCACCGAAGCAATCGTCTGTGACAGGAGATTGAACGGTACGGTTTCACTTGTTACCGACGGCAGGTTTTCCGGTGCCACACGAGGTGCGGCAATAGGACATGTCTCACCTGAGGCCGCTGCCGGAGGGCCTCTGAGCCTCATTGAAACGGGAGATATTATTGAATATGACATTGAAAACAGAAGCCTTAATGTGGTGGGTATTAATGGTCAGGAAGTATCTTTGGAGGAAGTTGAGAAAGCTTTTTCCGGACGGAAGCTGAAAAAGGAAGTCATTCCGGTTCCTGCAAGGAAGGGGCTGCTTAAAAGATATACTGAATCAGCTCTTTCTGCCATGGAAGGTGCAGGTTATTAAACACAAAGGAGATTACGATAATGAGATGTAACTATATAACCCCGGCAATTACTGCATTTAACGAGAAAAAACAATTGGACAGGGAGGCTCTGGAAGGCCTCTATGACCACCTTATCAGGGGCGGTGTGGACGGTATTTTGGTTTTGGGAAGTATAGGTGAATTTTTTGCCATTCCGGTGGAAAGCAAGAAAGAACTGATCCGCCTGGCCATCAGGCATATTGACCGGAGAACAAAGGTACTGGTCGGAACTGCCAGCATGGATGTAAATGAAACTGTAGAATTGTCAAAGTATGCCTGTGAACAAGGCGCGGATGGTATTGTAGTAATATCACCCTATTATTTCAGCCTGAGCAATGAAAGTATCGAAGAGTATTATGATCTGGTGGCAAAGGAGTGCCCGGGTGATCTTTATCTCTATAATTTTCCCGACCGCACCGGATATGACCTTTCACCCGAGGTAACACTGAAGCTGCTGAGAAAACATAAAAATATTGCCGGCTACAAGGATACCATACCCGGTATGGACCACACCAGAGAATTGATTAAACTGATCAAGCCGGAGTTTCCCGAATTTAAAATCTACTCTGGTTTTGACGACAATTTTGCACATAATGTTCTATCGGGGGGAGATGGGTGCATAGGAGGCTTGTCAAACCTCGTTCCTGATATTTGCAGTTCCTGGGTGAGCGCTTTCAGGGAAAATGATTTTGATTCGGTTGCCGGTATACAGAGGAAAATAGACCGGCTCATGGATATATATCAGGTGGGGAAACCATTTGTACCATATATAAAAAAGGCAATGATGCTTAAAGGTATCCCTGTAAAGGATTATTGTTCGTTCCCCCTGCCTGCGGTAAATGAGGCACAGGTTTCAAAGCTTTGGGACATATTGAAAAAGACAAATGTAATTTAATGCCTTTTGGCGGTTAATTTAATTATCCTGATATGTGATTTTTTATCGGTTAAGGAGGAATAGCAATGAATCTCTCAAGTGGCGAGTATAGCCTTATTTTTAATCAGGGCGGCATTGAGGTTTATAAAAACGGCAGCCTTTTATATTTTAATAAACGTCCTATGTTTGTGACAGTGAAGACAGTATTTGCCGTTAACGAATTTTATGACGATACATATAGTGAGATTACTGCTTCAGGTAATAAAGTTATTGCCAAGGGCATGCTGACGGTACCTTCCGGCTCTGAGTTTTCCTTTTTGGATGAATATGAAGCAAGTGGTACCGGGTTCAGAGTGAGCAGGAATGTAAAGGTGCTGAAAGCCGGAGATGACCTGGGTTTTTCCACTAAAATATCTTTTGTGATGACCGAGTCAGCCGATACTCGTGAGTATAACTGCTTCGCACCCGGTGTCTGGTATAAGCAGAATGAGTTTGCACCCCATAACGCCTTTGGTAAAGATCTGGAGTGTGAGTATTTCTGGTGCAAGGAAACCAGCTATGCCCTGCCTCTGTTTGCAATGCAAAACGTTAAATCGGGAGAAACAGCAGCCCTTTCACGCTGGGGGGCCGATGTGACAATGCGGTCCCTTGACATCGTACAGTCTGAAAACAACACCGATCCCCGGTATACAATCGGAGCCATAGGTATGAGCAGACCTGAAAGCAAAACCTTGAATTATATGTATTATGGATTTGAAATACGGAAGGAAATTGAGACAAATATCGACGGGTTGTCAATTGATTATATTTATCCGGGCTGCGACGGTCAGATGCCGGGAAGGAATCATTTTGGCGGGCTGGACTTCAAAAACAGGATCAAAACCTTTCAACGTATCAACCATCCGGTTGAAGCAGGTTTTGAACAAAATTACTCGGTTGCGGTAAACTTCGGTCATTTCGGCAGCTTCCAGAGTATGATGAGAGATATGTGGAGGATGACCTATGACCGGCTTAGGGATAAGTTATTCCAGGTGGACAACGAAATGCATTTTCACAACTGTATGAAGATACTCAACAAGTACACCCGCCAATACGGCGATTCATACGGGCTGCCTTTTGCCTGCCAATTGCCTGACATGGACATATCCTGTATATCCTTTCAGTTCGGCTTTGTAGGTCAGCAGCCGGGTATTGGCTATCAACTGCTGCGGTACGGCCATAAGGAAAACCTCCCGGAGGCCTTTGAAAAAGGTGTGAATATTATTGATTTCTGGGTGAGGACTGCAATGACAGATTCCGGACTGCCTCAAATGTGTTACAATCCCAATATAAAGGGGTTTGAACCATATCCGCACTATATCCGCATGCTTGCCGACGGAATAGAGGCTATACTGGATTCATATCTGTATATGCGCAGAAAGGGAGACGAGCGGCCGGCCTGGCTGGAATTCTGCAGAAAGACGGCAGACTGGCTGATATACATTCAAAACCAAGACGGCAGTTTTTACCGGTCATACAATACCGATAATTCTGTACGGATGGACTCGAAGTCAAATACTCCCAGTGTGATACGCTTTCTTGTACAGTTTTATTTGGTATCAGGTGACGAGAAATATAAAACTGCTGCAATCAAGGCCGGTGAGTGGTCATATGATAATGCTTACCTTAACCTGGAATACAGGGGCGGCACCTGTGACAACACTGACATACAGGATAAGGAGGCGGGTATTTATGCCCTGTTTGGCTTCCTGGCAGTTTACGATTTGACCGGTGACGGCAAATGGCTGGAAGGTGCAGTTGGTGCAGCCGACTATACCGAGACCTGGACCTATGCCTGGAAATTCCCGGTATGTGCTCCCTGGCCCAAGCATCCATTCAACAAGTATTCCATCAGCGGACAGAGCATCATAACAATCGGAGGCGGTGCCGACGTATATATGGCCGCCTGTGCTTATACCTATTACAGGCTGTATTTGATAACAGCCGATGAACACTATCTGGATTTTGCCGAATTCATACACAAAAATACCCGTCAATCCAGCGATATAGATGGCAGTATAGGGTATTTAATGCCAGGTTTGGGGCATGAAAGCGGTGACTTCACCGGACAGATTCTGCAAAGCCACTATCACTGGCTGCCCTGGTGTACTTTTGTAGAAGTGGACCCTTCCTCCAGGCTGTATGATACCTTTGGGGGCTACGAAATTTCGGATGCGCAAAGGCTGTCTCCGGAAGAGCTTACAAGTAGAAATCGAATATATGACGATTTTGTGTAGTATATTCTTTATAGGAATCAAGTGGCGAGATTCTGAAATATGATAAATTTTAATTTAATATTTTAGTATAAGATAAGAAAAACCAGTAATGACGTAATCAATTACTGGTTTTTTATTATGTTTGGAAAAGCATAAAGAATTGCTGAGAATAACGTGATTAGGTTTTTATGAAAAAAGTAAAGAGATGTTAACAAAGTAAAGAAAAGATA
>JAQSXC010000249.1 GCA_029266335.1 Eubacterium sp.
GCATCAGTGCTGAAGTTCTTGTGTGCAGGTACACGACCGCCGCTTATAAGAGGCAGCATACCTTCCGAGGCATACCATTTGGCAAATTCCCATGCGGCATCTATGTTTTTGGATTTCGGGTTAATGGACAGGTGGTCTCCGTATCCTCCCTGTGTATATGTTCTTTGACCTTTATCAACTACAGGATATGGAGCAAATGCTGTTTTAAAGGTATGAGGATATTTTTCCTTGTCTTTGATATTTCTTACCATCCAGGGACCAACTGTCATTGCACTCTTTCCGGCCAGGAACATTCCTTCCTGTGACAATTTCTGAGTTACACTGTCAACATGAGTTGGTGAACTTTTATCCACATTCATCATATCAGCCACTAACTGGTAGGCTTTTAAAAATACAGGATTATCAAAATTGGTCTCTTTTCCTCCATCCTTATAGAAGAAGTCTCCGCCTATGGTCTGTGCAACAAGATAAGTCGCAGCATAGGTCAGATCCTGCTGGGAGTTCCAGTACATTCCGTATACCTTATCCTGACCTTCGCCTTTTGTGAGCTTTTTAGCAACTTCCCTGAACTCATCAAAGGTCCATTCGGTAGGTACGGCTATTCCGGCTGCATCAAACATGTCTTTATTTAAAACTATTCCGTATTGATCCAGTTTGGTTGGAAGTGAATATGGTTTACCGTTTACATAGTATGCTTCTGCCATGCTGCTGAAGTTTTCAGCCATATTGTAGTTGTCCTTCTTCATTAATTCGGTAAGATCCAGAGCCATATTTCCGTCGGCACGTTTTTTGATCTGCGCAAGACCGTAAGACATGTATAAATCTACGTCGCTTCCCGCCATAAGGCTTGTTTCAAGCTTCAGGTTGCCTGTATCGTCATTTACAAATCTCTCATATTCAACCTGAATTCCCTTATCCTTAAATTTTTCATTGAACAGGTCACAGGATGCCTGCGGTCCTGATTCTGGCGGTACCCCTCCCCAAACTCTCAGAGTCACAGTTTCTTTTGGAGCATTTGCATCCGAGCTGCTTCCTGCCGAATCTGTGCCCGAAGAAGCCTTATCGGTTGAGCCGCAGCCGGCAAAGGTTGTTACCATTAATGCTGCTGACAGTACCAAACCCAAAATCCTTTTCATCATATAATTTTCCTCCTGTAATTATATTTGCACCACCGGGATGAACTTGCTGCACCCGCTTTGCTGATATTACTTCAACCTCGGTGTTTATCTGTCTCTATAGTACAAAAAATAACAGGTCCGGTGAATTAACAAACCTGTTATTTTGTATCAATATTCTAATAACATTTTTTCAGCATCTGTCCAAAATTAAAATGTATTAAAATTCTTTGATTTCTTATTTAAATTCTTTGATTTTATTTCTGAATTCATACGGAGATGACCCTGTAATCTTTTTAAACAGTACACTGAAATAATTTGCGTTGTCGATTCCGACCTGCGTTGCTATCTGATTTACCTGAAAGCTGGTGTTTTCAAGAAGCTCCGCTGCTCTGGATATGCGCACCTTGTTTATATAGTCCACAAAGCTCATACCTACCTCTTTTTTAAATATGTGAGAAAAATAGCTTTCACTCATATTTATATATCTGGCAGCAATACTTACATTCAGATTGCTGTCCAGATTGTCAACGATATACTTTTTAATCTTTATTATTTCAGGCCGGGTATTTGTGTAGATATAAAGTTTATTATCGCCTTCGGCAAGCTTTCTGGACAGTGTTTGAAGATTTGTCTTAATTGCTGACGAAAAACTGGAGATTCCTGAATAAAAAGGTCCCAGTGAGGCAGTTATGCCTACACCCAGATATCTCCTGATATATTCCGAAAAAGCTTCAAAATCCTCCGACAATATATTGCACAGATACTGGTAGTCGCTGTTTTTTCCTTTGGGATTTATTACTGTTATCAGGTCCCCATTATAATAGTTAAATACCTCGGCATTATTATTCCTGGATATGACCTCGTGGATTATATTTTCCATTGCATATTTAAGTAAATTTATTTCAATGAAATTCTCCTTGAAATCCACCGAAAAATAATCATTAATTGATATATATAAAACTGCATACTGCTGCTGAAAATCAACTGACATTCCAAGACTTATGAGTTCTTCAAGCATCTTTTCCTCACTGCTGTATGTCTGGTGAATCAGTGACTCTACCAGCCGACTTTTCATTTCACCCTTTTTCCCGTTTTCATCCATTGTATCGGCAGCAGCTTTTTTTTCCTTGCTGCTGGCTTCTGCATCAAAGGAGGCTGACAGCTCATTGATTATTTTCAGGATTTCTTCAGGCTTTGCCGTCAACTTAAATATATAGTCATATACACCAAGCTTCATGGCTTTTTTTACATTGTCAAAATCATTATAATTACTCAATACAACAAATTTAACAGTCGGGAATTCTCTGGAGCAGGTTTTTATCAATTCAAATCCATCCACCGGTTCCATCATTAAATCAGTGAGTATTATATCAGGACGGCACTCTTTTATTTTATCCAGAGCTTCAGCTCCGTTCTGTGCTTCGGCAGCAATTGTATAACCATGCTCTTCCCAGTTCAGTATTGACTTAATACCTATCCTTACAAGTATTTCATCGTCAACTATCATCACTTTTTTCATCTGATATTTCACCCCCATCCCTTATAATTGGCAATGTATATGCAATTATTGTACCTTTGGCCTGATTGCTCAGGATCTCGATTCCGAATCTGTCTCCGTATTCAATTCTGATCCTTTCGTTTACATTTGTCAGTCCTATTCCTGTGACCTTTTTTACCTCTCCGCCCTTATTCTTTTTTGCCTTGTTGAATTTATCAATTTCCTTCTGTTCTACACCGTTTCCGTTATCTTCAACATAGAGCTTCAGAATATCTTCTTCAATATCTCCGTATATTTTTACCATACCTTTCCCGTCATTGTTTTTAAACGCGTGAAGCAAGGAATTCTCTACTATAGGCTGTAGAATGAATTTTATAAGCTTTAATTCATAAAGCTCACTGCTAATATCTATTCCAACCTGATATCTGTCACCATATCTGCTATTCTGGATGAATATATAGCTCTTTATATTTTCCAGTTCATCACGCAGTTTTACAAGCTCTCCACCCTTGTTCATACTGTATTTAAGCATTAGAGCAAGAGCATCTATGCTCTCAACTATGTTGTCAGCCTTCCTTATAATCGCCATCCATCTGATGGAATTAAGAGTATTGAATAAAAAGTGGGGATTTATTTGGGCACGGAGCGATTCAAACCTGTATTTCTCTCTTACCTGATGCTCGTGCTGCAAACTGTCAAATAGTTCCCTTACATTGCCAGACATCCTGTAGAAAGCCCTGTTGAGATATCCGATCTCATCAGATCTTTTGGTATCAAGCATTTCCAGCTCGGAATCTATGGAATAGCTTTTCATCTGGTTGGATAATTTTTTAATAGGCCTGACTATCCCCAGTGCAATTGCTCCTCCCAGTATTATTATAATAATCAAAAACAGAATGGTAGTAATATTCATTTTTGAAGAGATTTGATTCATTTGATTTATAACATTGCCATAAGGTGTGAAATACAGTATTTTCAACTGCTTCCCGCTAAAAGTCCAGGGTTCCGGAATGGTATAGTAGCTGAGCAAAAAGCGGCTGTTTCCGATAGTTTCAACCCGCCCGCCGTTTTTGCTCCTGTCTATTTTGTCAAATAATGAATTAATTTCATCTCTGGAAATGCTGTTGGTCAAATCATGCTTTAATACTGTTTCTCCGTCCTGCGAGCATACATATATGCAATCCCCCGCATTATAGGCATATTTCAGCAGAATTTCACTCAATTTTTTCTGAGAGATGCTGATTATTATGGTTGCAAAGCGCTGCCCGGTCACATCCTCACTAAGCATTGACCTGGCCAGTGAAATATACTTCTCATTCTTTTCACTTTCTCCTATGATAAAAGCCGGAGAAAACATACTCCACACAACATGTCCGTTCTTTCTGATACTCTCCTGTACCCAGTCCTGATTTATAAGGAACTGGTAATTGTTGTAATTGGTGCTCCAATTGGAATAAATTTGATTTTTTGTATCAAATATTGTTATTTTATAATCGTTTAAACTGAATAAATTGTTGATGGTCATTTCAGAAACACTGCTGTCAAAAATCTTCATTTTTTCATAGTAGTTTTTTGTATCATCCTGCAACGCCTTTTTAAGGTCCTTGTTAAGAATTAGTATATTGGAGATATTGGCCATGCTTTGAAATGTATAATAGATATCCTGCTGGCTTTTGGATATATTCTGTATGGTCTTATTGCTCAATTCCTCCTGAATGAAATTTTCATAGGAATGCTTTGTAAATATAAACATGGTATAAAGTGGAATTATTATTAATATCAACAGCAGTAAAAAAATTCTGGTAGAAAGCCTGGACATTCTATTTAGAAACCATTTTAAAATTTTCATATAGCTCCTGCACTCTCTAATATAAATGATAGAAATAAAGACAATTATATTTACGCAATTAATATTATAGCAATGAAGTTTACAATAATCAAATTCACCGGCGAATCTTGACACTTCTTCTCCTGCATATTTGTATTATTACAAAACTGACACTTTTTTATATTTTGTTTACTATATAATAGAGGTAAGTAAATGGTAAATAGCGATCTTTGATATATACCACCCAATAAATATTTAACTGAAAGAGAGGTACCTTTATGAAACAGAAATTATCAGCAATTCTTCTGGCTTTGTTATTTCTTTTTACAAATTATAGTTTTAAGGTAAGTGCCAATGAAGTTCAGCTTCTTCCTGCCGTTATAGAGACCATAAACGGTGAAAAGTGGGGTTACATAGATGAAAGCGGAGCCTTTAAAATTAATCCCCAGTACAGTTTTGTGGGGGAATTTAATGATAAAGGTATAGCCATCGCTGCTAACGGCAATAAGGATCATAACAATTATAAGGTATGCTTTATTGATATGTCGGGTAAAATCATTTCAGGCCCATTTTCTTCCTATATACCTGAATTTGAAAACGGAGCGGCAATCTTAAACACAGATAACAACGGATCAATAGTGGTGGGTGAGGATGGACGAGTTCTATTTAAAAGCAGTTATAGACTTGATGAATATAATGACGGCATGATCAGTTTCTTGGACAGCAAGAGTGAATTGTACGGGTTTTTGGATCTATCAGGAAAAGTTGTTATCCCGGCAAAATATGTAAGTGTTCAAGCCTTTGAAAAAGGAAATGCCATCGTGGAGGTAAGTAAGGAAAAATTTTCTGTAATTGACAAGTCGGGAAAAGTTCTGAAGCTTCTTAAGGCTTATAATAAATATAACAGTTCTGAAGGCAAGACAGCATATTATGATGAGCAGCAAAAAGCTTACGGCTACAAGCAGCTGGATGGGACAATATCCATAAAACCGTCATTCAGTTCGGCAGCACCGTTTTTTGATGGCTTTGCTGTTGTTGCTGTTTCAGGTGAAAATGGTTTGAAATTTGGTTTGATTGACA
>JAQSXC010000042.1 GCA_029266335.1 Eubacterium sp.
TAGTTGTTACTTAGGCATAATTAAATAATAAAACTCCGTTTTAAGGCGAGATATTTTTCGTCAAGACAAGGTCGTATTGGCGGAAAATAGCCGTCTTAAAATGGGGAAGTTATTATTTAATCATGCCTTATTTATTGTAATGGCAACATAAGCTACAGCATACTCCTTGCAGTGTGAAAGCGTTATGGAAATACCTGATGCCCCCAGTGATTCATAATATTTCTTTGCTCTTCCATATAAATTTACATAGGGTTTACCATTTTTATCGTTTAATATTTCAATTTCATTAAAAAGTGCATTTTCACCGATACCTGTTCCAAATGCTTTTGAGACAGCCTCTTTCCCGGCAAACCTTGCAGCATAGCTTTGGTACCTGGAAGCATTTTTACTTTCACAGTACTTCACCTCTTCAGGTGTAAAAACCCTTGCAGAAAACCTTCCATCGGCTTTACCTTCAAGAGAAGCCTTTATTCTGTCTACTTCAATTATGTCCGTACCCAATAGTAATTCCACTACTACACCATCCAACCTTTTAGGTATGATTACCTATATAATTCGAAGAAATCTGCAAAACTGGAAAAATCGGTTCCCAGCTTCATTATTTTTATTACAAGCTCTTTATCACCGGTACATTGGCTTATATTTTCAGCAAGATTCTGATCATCATCATTTCCAATAACAAAAATATTATTATAGGAGAAGGGATAAACATTTTTAAAGGCTTCCTTCAGATTATCAATAACTGAATTCCCTTTAAAGAGAGAACCTTTTTTGTCAATAATCTGCAATACCGTTAAACTTAATTTATATTCTAAAGCTTTATTTATTTCTTCCTTTAAGTCTTTTTTAAACAATTCAATATAGTTAGGCAGCATAAATCTCTGCTGCTGCTGCATTACAAGTAAGTTATTCAAAACAGGAGCAATATTGCCGGCTATTGTTTCAAGAATAAGCATGTTTTCTTCATTATCCAGCTGAATGCCATCATATTTGAAAACTGTTATTACACCAAGCAGCTCAATATCCATCATATCAATATACACAGGAATTATCAATATTCCCTGGGCTTCCCCAATGTCAGAAGCAAGGCTCGGCCCAAAGAACCTGGACACATTCTCCTGACCCATGGCATAAATACTGTCTCCTTCAAAAATGCGCTTCCAATGTTGGTTTGGAACAATAACCCTGTTACTGCACTGCTCCAGATTTATGGAATCGGATATTTCAAATTCATTGGTTTCCTTCTTATAGAGACAGAAAGCTGCTTTATTAGCATTAAAGGAAATTTGGAGTGTTTTTGTACATGTTTCAATCAATGTATCTATTCTTGTGGAACTGCTTATATTCTTTGATAAATTGTTAAGAGATACCAGCTTGTCCAGTTTCTTTTGGATAAGAGCTTTTTGGTCATTAACAATATAAAAGAGAGTAGCATTACTCAGTGCTGTATATGTAGAGGAAGCAAGGCTCTCAATAAGCTCAAAAATCCCTTCGCTGTACAAGCTTCCGGTCACTGTATCGCTCAGTGTTACAAAGCCAAGTATTTTATCATTTTTTAAAATGAGCACCGCATATTTTGCTTCAAGCTGTGAAAGCTGTACATAAGCCTCACTGAACAGGCTCTCCATATAATTAATATCAGCTTCATTTTCCAGATCAATAATAACCTTGTTTTGATTGATATTCGAACTGCTTTTAAGTGTAAGGTCAATATTAACATCCTTCAGCTTATAAAATACATCCTTGTAGGACTTCAGCTTAAATCTCTCGGCCTTCTCATCATAAAGAACAAATCCGGTTACCTTGCTTCTTGTCAGTTCGGAAAATACATCAACTGATATGGTATATAAAACCTCCATACGGAGCTCACTCAGCAGAATCTTTGAGGACTGGTTAATAGCAAAGAGATTAAATATCTTCTCATCAAGCTCTGCATTGACTTTTGCAAGCTTTTCATACCTGCTGAAATTCTCCAATGCATTATTGATAAGTCTCATTAATGCTTCAGATATTATATAATCATCTTCTCCGATATTTTTGTTATGAAACAAAATAAAGCCAAAAAGCTTACCTTCAATTATCAGTGGTACAACAGCGTTGGCATCAAGAGACTCGATTAATTCAGAATTAAAAAATTTGATTATTTTTTCACGCTCATACAATATATTTCCATTAAAGGCTGCCAGATTTTCCAGCTCTGTGGTAATTGGTATACTTCCGAGACTAGTTGAAAAACCCTTATTTTTTTTAATGATAAAATTATTTTTTTCCAGTATAAATATTGCAGAGTTATCAACCAGCAGAAGTTCATTTATAAAGTCAAACGCTGCATCTATTATCTGTTCAAAAACCAGTTTCTGCGAAAAGTAATCTATTGCCTGAACCAGACCTGTATACCTATAGAGTTTTGCAGAAAGTATTTCATCCTTTTTTTCGTCTTCTATCCTTTTTAGAATTGATTCATACATCATGTAGTTTACCCCCCGATAGTTGTACCTTACAGTTCTTTAATAGTTCCTTCATTGTAGAAATAACTTACTCTAAGTACGGTTTTTTGTATTTCTTTCTGAATTTTCTTGATTTCCAGCATTGTATTGGGGAAAGCTTTTTTTAGAATTGTAATTTCACCCTCACCTTTGGTTTTAAGATAATTTACCATATTTTTCTTATATTCTTCTGTCTCGGCAAGAGCTATTTTTAAAGAGTTATATTTTTCGTTGATACTGTCAAATTGATCTTTTCGTACTTGCCCGCCATCATATAAATTTACAAATATAGATAACTGTTGTTTATATTTATTGATTTCTGCCTTTGTAACATCTATCTTATTGTTGAGCTCGTCCAGAATATTCTTATAGCCATTTCTGTCAAAGCCTTTTACGCATATATTTGTTCTCTTCTCGCTGGGTGACCCTACCACAGCCGATATAACCTTGATTTCGGCATTAATGGTTCCTCCCATTATCTGCCCCTTCATCGAATCCAGAATAACTTCCTTGGCTGTTATATTGCTGTTGAGACAATAAAAACCAACATGTACACTGCCGTCGCAAATAATTTCGGCATCAGCAACATATTTTAAGTAAAGATTCTTCTTGCATCGTATTGTCGTTTTTCCTCTTCCGGCTATACCGCCCTTTATGTAAATACTTCCCTCTGAGCTGCTTATCTCTCTGACATTACCTACACCGTATTCACTTAATATTTCAATGTCCTTGGTGGAGGCAACCGTATAGTTGTCTTCAACCGTCCCCTGTACAGTAAGGTACCCGTCAAAATCTACATTACCTGTTTTGACACCGATATTCTCTTTAATTTCCAGATGGTTTGATACTCCGACACTATCGCCCTGAAAAAATACAGCTCCGGTTCTTAGTGCGTAAAGTACTGATTTATTACCCTCAACAACTTCTGCTACAGTCTTTTTATCGTATAGCAGAGGATAATTTTTCCCAGACATGGTCTTTAGAATGGTTCCCCTGACAGTTTTTCCTTCCTTGCCGGGGGTAGCATGTATTTTTTCACCAAGCCAATCCCCCTTCTGAACCATATTAATGAGGTTTAACTCGTAGTGGTCTACATTTCCATCCTCTTTAACTTCAGGTTTAACCTCTTTTAACTGATAATATGTATTTTGGGAATCCTGCCCCTGTTCAGGCAGTATCCCTTCTGCAATAAGTATTGGCTTACCGATATACAAGTTTAAAAGGGCATCCTTCTTAATTCCATAGACGACGCCCTTCTCATTTAATTTGGCCACTATTTCCTTTATAATACCGGTTCCGTCCAATTCTTCCGGACTTACATTCAAAGTCATAAAAGCCTTTAATCCGTCTCCCGATATATCTACAGTTAGCCTTTCCTTAGACAAGGCAAACTTACGTACAGGCTGAGGTGCAAGAATTAAAGCTTCCTTGATTACAGTAAAATTATTAATCTGAATTTCAGGATGAGCACCAATAATCTTGTTAAATTCGTCTACGCTCAGTCCCTTTTTAAAAGATTGCAGGTAGAATCCGTCTTCACGTTTTGTAATTTCAATAAACGGAGAAGAATATATGGCGGTAATTTCCATGTTTTGCCCCCTCAATTTGTATTAGAGCATGTCTAATATCTCATTGAACTCGTCATTTTGGCTGATTTTGCGCCATGCCACGTTAAATTTTCTTGCAATAAACAAATTATTACTTCGAAAATTTGCCTTGCCTGACGCAAAATCCACCTTAAATGCCAAGTACAAGCAGATATTAGACGCTCTTAGTTCATAAAAAGAGTTGGTTGTCTGATAATATTCCCGTATGGTATTACATTCCGATTCAATCAGCTCAGAATTTATTACATTCTGATCTGATTACGTCTTCTCTCCTGTAATACACTATCAAGCGCCGTAGCCTCATTCACGGCTGTCTCCAATTTTTCAACCATTTCTTCCGATTCAATACTTGAAACAATCTGGTGCTTGAACATACTTAGCATACTCTCAATATAATCGAGTCTGGCATGGATTCTTTCCAGCTCGTTTTTCTCATCTTTTACTCTGGTTATTACCTGTTCATCTATTTCAATAATACTTTTTATATCCTCATACATTCTTTCATCCTTCATAAAACTTAACTTCCTGCGGTTGGCATTAATTTTGTTCATCAGGTCACTAATGTTTACTTCGGATAATTCCCTGCTTCTTATTGAATAATTTGTCATCAGCTTCATGTAGGAAATAACAAGATTGAGGCTTTTTTCAACTATCTTTTCTTTCAGATAGCTGTGTCCGTCGCCCCTCTTCAAAGAGTTAAAAATTTCATCCTTATCCTGCATTATTTTCCTGAGCTTTTGTCTCTGTATAGGAGAAGCATAGTTCCTGGACTGGGCAGATAATCTGGCACATTCCCTGTTCAAACCGTTTATCTCCCTCTTCTTCTCTTTTCGCTGTACTTCTTCCTTGTAGCCATTGCTGAAAAGACTTTGAATAACGAGGGCGACATAGACTAAAGCACCCACACCGTATGCTCCGGTTGCCAGTGTGGTACTGTCCAGTCCGTTAATGGTCATAGCCTGAACATCAGGTGAGCCGCTTATTAAAAAGACAAGGGCGCACCAGAAAAGCAATGTTGCCATATTTCTAAATCTGAAAATTGCACTGTAAAATAAATTCCCGTTCATAGTTCCCTCAACTAACCTTTATTTGTCATCAGCTTTTTAAAACCAGCTGATAAAATAAACAATCCAGATACCTTCCGAATTTGAAGCCTGATTCCTTCAAGTGTCCACACAGCTCAAATCCATACTTTTCATGCATTTTTATACTAACTTCATTATCTGATGTAATACATGAAATTATTACATGGAAACCTTTTTCTTTTCCTATTTCAATTACAGAACTCATAAGCTTATGGCCTATCCCCCGTCTCTGAAACTGAGGGTCAATGTATACCGACAGCTCGCAGGTATCCTTATACCCTTCCTTGGCTCTGAATTCTGACAGGCAGGCATATCCTGCCGCATAACCATCAAGCTCATATACAATCAGAGGATGTCTGCGGTTGTAGTGAGAAAACCATACTGCCCGCTGTTCGATTGTTTGAGGGTTAATATCAAATGAGGCAGTTGTATTCTCAACCGCCCAATTGTAAATTTCTGTAATTCTAGTCAAATCGGCTTCTTTTGCTTCACGTATAATAATACTCATTTTAACATTCCCTAATCTAATTATTAATATCTAATTTATCTATTAATTCGAAGCCTTGTTTTCAGTTTTTTCTTTTACTTCAAAACCACCGTTGTCTCCGCCGAGAAGTGCCTCTGCCCTTGCTTTTGCCCTGTCTCTTGCTGAATTCATATCAAGTCTCTTCAGCTTCATATCTATATTGTCATTATTCAGAGATTCAACAGCATTTGCTCTTGCAGTCTTCTTGTTAACAATATCACGGGCTCTGTCAAGATTGTCGTTTACACTTCCAACACGGCTGTTCTTAGATGTATACTGAGCATTAACAGAATTGATGTTTTCGCGGAGATTAGCCATTTTGGCCTGTGACTTAAGAGTTTTAAGCTCATTAAGCTTGGCATTCATTTCTGATTCAAATATCTTGTAGTCTTCGCGGATCTTTTCAACCTGAACCATTGCATTTTCATAGGTTGCCTTATGTGTTTCGAATACAGTCTGATATTCTTCCTCCTGAACAAGAAGTTCAACAAGCAGCTCCTTATCTCCGGTTCTCTGTGCAGAATCAACTCTTGCCTTGATAGCGTTGAGATTTCTTTCGGCATTTTTCATTTCTATCTTAATCATTTCCGCACTGGTCTGAATTTCAATTATCTGCTGTTCTGCCTCACGTCTTGCCTTGTCAATCTGATTTTTGATATCTTCAAACAATGCTTCCGGATTTCTTTCTTCAAGCCCGCCGACGAATAATCCGAAAAATCCTCTGAACATCTGTCCAAGTCTGCTAAATAAACCCATTATATTTCCTCCTTAATATTATTTGGCTATTTTTCAAAATCAGGAATGATAAATAATAATTTCCCTTTTCGTGATCGGTAATTATTAAATCGCTCCTTGGCTTTTAATTCCAAAATATTCAATACTTTTAATTTATAATAAAAACCAGTTAAAGTAAATATACTTTTCAATAAAAATGCTTAGCATTTTTATTCTTGACTATATAAGGATAAAAAATTATTTTATGCCTGCTTTGCTACCTTCTCAAATCTTGCCCAATATTTCTTTGGCAGTAAGTCTATATCATCACATTCTGCCAGGGCAAGCTCTGTCATGAATTCAACATCCTGTGTACTTGGCCTGCATTTTTTCAGAGCTTCCTTTAAAATCGGTCCTGTAATCACTGGATGATCTTCCTTCTTGTTGCAGGCCAACTCATATGCTTTCCTGACTACGGTATCGATTTCTGCACCGGTATAGTTTTCAGCCAGCTTTGAAAAAGGCAGGAAGTCCTGAATATTTGTAGCAATACCGTATTTATTGATAATAATCTTGAAGATTTGAGCACGCTCCTCCTGTTCTGGTAAAAGCACCGGTATTTTTTTATCAAATCTTCCGGCTCTTTTTAATGCGGCATCAATAAGGTCAGGCCTGTTGGTGGCTGCTATAAATATTATTCTTCCCCTATTATTTGTATTACTGGTGAACTGTAAAAATTCACTGAAAATATTTCTACTTACACCGCTGTCGCCAGATTCACCTCTTCTGAAAGCAGTATCTATTTCATCAACAAATACTATGACAGGTTCCTGTGATTTCGCTCCCAGCAGGCACTTCTTAAAGTTTTTTTCACTTTCGCCAACATACTGTCCCAAAATCCTGGACATATCTATTTTAACACAATTAAATCCACTGGATTTGGCAAGCGCTTCAACCAAAAGAGTTTTTCCTGTTCCTGAGGGTCCACATAAAAGTATTCCCATAGGGACTCTTCTTGAGTCTCCTCTTCTGACGGGTTCAATAATATTTTTTGTCAGGTATGCCTTGGCTGCATCCATGCCTCCAAGATCATCAAAATCTATTTCAGGATATATAAACTCAAGTACGTCACCATATTCCTTCTGAAGAACATCGTGCTTCTTCTGCTTAATGAACTCAAAGGTTATGGGTACTGCCTCCGCCTCAGCTTTCAGCTTTATATCCTTGATGCTTTTTCTGTTGAGCCCTGAAGACAGCTTTGCAAACTCCTCCAAAGTTATCTCGGATTTTGTTGTCTTATCTTCAAGAAGGTAGTTGATATAGCTCTTTCTTTCCTCTTCGTTAGGCAGTTCTACAAGTATGGGCTCTATGCGGTAGGCCGGCTTCAGAAATTCCCTGCTGATGTCGGCCAGATTATCTGCCAGCATAAATATGGTACTTCCCACAGATGAAATTCTGGTATTCACAGACCATTCCGACAGCCATATGAGAGCCATTCTTTCCTCAAGGGTCATGCTGCCCAGGTCGCCGGCCGGCACGATTTTCTCTGCATGGTCAATAAACAGTGCCATTTTAGTACTTCTCAATGCAATGTCTATAAATGGAAAAAGCTTAGAGGGCATGGAACGGAAAAGGTTTGCCACTTCATTTCCGATTATCATATTGAATTCGCGTTCCATAGCCGGTTCCAAAAAGGTAAGTCCCCTTGATATATCATAAAAAGCAACTATCCCGAATTTCCTCTGCTTTATAAATTCATCATCAAGGTATCTGAATATATTTCTGTTATTATCCATCAGATCCTTTACATTGAAATAAAACAAAAACTCATGTGAAATTCCGGATTTGTATTTTGACAAAAATTCATTAAACCACATATATTATCCTTTACCAGCTAAAAGTATTTATAAAATACAGCTTGTTTATCAAAAATAATTCTTTCTCTTAATTATATACAAAAAATTAAAAAAAGTCTGCTTCCACTATTTGTTTTTCTGCATTTTAATCGAGTTAAGTATTGTTGCTTCCTGATTTATAATATGAGTTTTAGCCAGACTTCTTGAAGCTTCTATTGACCGGGAGTATATAGCATCAAATATGTCATTATGCTCTTTAATGAGATTCTTGGGGCTGCTGTAGTCCTTCAGATAAATAACTCTGAATCTTTGAACCTGCTCTCTCAGATTGTTTAATATGGTAATGAGTTTATCGTTTCTTGAGGCCTTATAAATTATGTCGTGAAACTCAGCATCTTTTTTAATCGAACCATTAAGATTTTCCTTTTCAATGTAGGAGGAAAACTGGGTATTGATATGCTTCAGTTCCTTCATTTCATCATCTGTAATTCTTTCAGCAGCCAGTGCCGTAGCAAGTCCATCAAGAGATGCACGTACTTCAAGTACATCCATAATATCTTTTACAGAGAGTTCCGCTACATGAGCACCTTTCCTGGGGATCATATCCACCAGTCCTTCAAGCTCCAACTTTCTGATGGCCTCTCTGACAGGTGTCCTGCTGACTCCCATTTTTTCTGCCAGCTGAACCTCCATCAATCTTTCTCCGGGGCGAAGCTCACCGATAATAATCGCCTCTCTTAAAGAATTAAAAATTACCTCTCTTAAGGGCTTATAGTCATTAAGATTTATTTTGGATAATTTACCTGCCATAATTACCTCCTTGTTAATTAACCGTATTTGTTAAAATACACTCATGTTTACCGTTTTTTAATTTATTAAACGCATATTCTGCTTTTTCAATATCCTCAAAAATTCCAAATACCGTTGGACCGCTTCCGCTCATCATGCTTCCAAGGGCACCAAGATTCATAAGATCTTTCTTTATCAATTCAATTACTTTATATTTTTCAGTCGTTACGCTCTCCAGTACATTTTTCATATCAGCAGCAACTGTTCTTATATCACCTTTCTCCAGAGCCGAAATAAGCCCCATGGTATCAGGCCTTTGAGTTACCTTGGACAGATTAAGATTTTTATAAACCCATGCTGTAGATACACCAATTCTGGGCTTGACCAGAACTATCGGAATATTTCCCGCAGCCGCAAGTGGTGTCAGTTTTTCTCCAATTCCTTCGGCCAGAGCCGTCCCACCCAGGATACAATACGGGACATCAGCTCCAATTGTCTTTCCCAGGTTCATAAGTTCACTTTGTTCAATACCTAAATTAAACAGTGTATTTATACCCTTAAGAACAGCAGCGGCATCGGTACTTCCTCCTGCCAAACCTGCTGCAACAGGGATATTCTTTTTTACCTCTATACGTACACCGGCCTTAATATTAAATTTATCAAGCGCAGCCTCCGCTGCCTTATAGGCAATATTTGAGCTGTTGTTAGGCACAAATGGAGCTTCACACTTTATTTCCACCCCTGCTGGAATTTCGTGAATAGATATAGTATCATGTAACTGTATGGTCTGCATTAACATTTCAAGGGTATGATAGCCATCTTCCCTTTTTCCTAAAACATCCAAAGACAAATTAATCTTTGCATGTGCATTAAGTGAAATCATCTATTCTCTTCCTTTAACATTAGTTTAGTACATTATATACAAAATACAATTTAATATCAATATAAATCAACTGTGCTAGTGCTTAGGCAAATATGCCATAATTAAAATGTCTATTTTTAGTACATAAATTTAATCCTGTCTTAATACAAAAAAAGGTGTCTGAAAAATTCAGACACCTTTTCTTAAATATTTTATTACTCATGGCTTATTAACTTGAAGGTTTGCTTGTCATACAGCCTTCTTCAGTACAATTATCTGCTGGCCAATGGTTAAAATATCCCTATCTGAGAGATTATTAACTTTCATTAAGATATCCACAGTTGTTCCATATCTCTTTGCAATTTTCCACAAATTGTCCCCCGGCTGTGTAATATATATAATCACACTTGGCATAGACTGCAGCTTCTTTTCATCTGCCGCATTTTCAACAGCTTTATGTATAATGGGTAATTTCTTTTTTGCTTCTACTTTGGATTTTACACCTATTACAACTCTGATCTCAACCTGATCGGAGGAAACCATGCTATAGTTGCAATGTTCCAGTTCAAGAGCTACATCAGGTTTCATGTCACTGTTGGCTCCCTTGATTTCAATATCCTGCTTGAACGGAATATCCTTTTTATAGCAGAATATGGGCTGCTCATCATTGTTTGCAAGATATAGCAGATTATTTTGAACAGATCCCTCAACAACAACTTTATCATTTTCTATCCTGCATTCAGAAGTATTATATCTGCAAAGTACGTTGAAGATTTCCGATACCTCAGGTGTGCATTCTCTGAGATCCACAGTGTCTTTAATAATAATTTGACTTCTGCTCTCAGCAAAAATTTCATCCAGGTCGATGGTATTTTTCTCTAATGAAATTCTTGATTTAGGGCTATATGCATCAGACAGAACTTCAACTATCCTTTTACAGGTGCCGTTAGCATATATGTTCAAGGTAACCTCTGCCCTGATATTCCTTAATTCTCCATCAACATCTTCAACAGCTTCAACTTTGTAATCCACCAAATCATAATCAACATCTACAGCAGTATCTTCATCCACGCCATCCAGCTCTATAAACTGTGTAAAAGCCACCTCATTTTCAATATACTGCATGCTCCTGGATTCATCATCAGCTATGTAAAGGGTTGAAATACCTATATCCCCCTTGACTATAACCTTTCCTTCTGCTATTTTGAAATCCTTTCCTGATATTTTTACATCATTTCTTAGAATTTCAGCTATTGTTGGTTTTGTGGAGGGTAAGTCCATATCTTCCCTTATTACATAATTTACCTTATTGCTGCCCAAAAAGGAATTGAGAAGTATATTATCCTGTAAAACCTGAATGTCATCCAGTCCTACAACACCGGAGCAATATTCCCTTTCGATTTCATCATGTGCTTTGCAGCTTAGCGACAAGATTGTTTTAACGTTTATCTTTCTTCCGTTAAGGAGATTATAATCCATGTGTTCCAAAACGCCTTTTGTTCTGCACTTCGTTCCGCCTCTTACTCCCGGTATGTCAAGAGTATAGGAAAACGGTATATTTGATGTAATACTTTTTACGCTTCTGGCCTCATCATCGGATATATATAGAATTTTACATACAACACAACCTGATGCAACTACTCTGTCAGTTCCCGTATCACAGCCAGTAACGAAAACATCTCCGTCTAGAAGAAGCACTCTGGCAATATCCGGCTTTGTATCCGGAACTATTATGTCATTTTCGATAACGGTCTGAATTGTATCCTCACCTAATAAATTATTTACCCTAAAGGCCTCTTTTATCAAATCCAGAGACATTTCTCCATCCTCCCCTTATTTTAAATAATACATCTTTAATTATTAAGATGAAAAACCTGTTAATTAATAATTCTGCTATGTTATATATATTAGTACTATGAGAAAAATATGACAAAATCAAAAAAGAGACTTACTGTTAAAAGTCTCTTTTGAAAACAAAAAAGTCATTATGAAAATGACCTTTTTGCAACCCTTGCAAAGCTTTGGGTTTATTATATTATTAAGTTTTCTCAGAAAGCGCTGTGATCTCTTCACTAATGGAAGAATACTAAAACAAGACTAACATACCTGAATCTTTTTGTCATCCTTATATACAACCAATTCAACTGCCTTTGTCAGTATATCAGTGTAGCTATATGAAACCCTTCTGGTATTATCGTACTCGTTTTCGAATTTTACTACAAAAATACTTGGATAAGTATTTTCAAGAACACCTTCTCGAATAAAAGACTTTTTGCGGCCCTTATTGGCTCTAAGTTGTACCTTTTCGCCAATACAACCCTCAATGTCTCTTTTTATCTGAAAAAGCTCTCCTCGATCTATCATGCTATCACCTCATCATCAGTTTAATTAATTATATCATAAATGTATCCGCTTGTCAAAAATATTCTATTATACAAGCGTATTGCATCTATGTCAAGCACTTTTTTGCGTTTTGATGCCTATATTGCCCAAAAATAAGGGGTTTAAGTAAAAATTGCAATAAATATTTCCAAGAAAATCTCAAAAGCGCTTAATGGGATAAGTCTTACAGAGATTTACATTCAGTTTAAGGTAATTTTCGGTTCTTGTCCTATTCTTTAATATCAAGATCATCCTCTTCAGCGTCCGCTATTAACCTGACATTTACACCCTTTAATATAACAATCTTTTTCCCATTTACATTTTTTATGTCCGATACCCTGAAAAGAACATCTTTCTGGTAAGACTTTCTATATACCAGGCTACCTATTTCTATTTGTTGCATAAATTGCCTTCCCCTCATAGTTTAGTATGCCAACTTTTGAATTTATTATTATTTTTATATGTATCCAAAAAATTCAAAATTTTTTATATTATATTTTATGCGTTTGTTACGGGATTTGTGAATTTTGCATCAAAAACGTTATTTTTACAATATGAATATATTAATTATTATGCCTTACATATTTAATATATAAGCTTAACATATAAGTCTCGTAAACCTTTAAAACCGAATCAGATTTGTCAAATATGAAAATTTTTGTAGTTTGGTAGTTGTTGTAGTATAATCAACGTTATATAATAATTTTCGTAAATCATTAAATATATCTTTTTTTACCGTATATATATTATAACCAATAAACTTTTAGACAAATTAAATTTTAAATTTTTGTATATAGGAAGGAGAAAAACAGTGCTTACAGATATACAGATAGCCCAGAACTGTAAAATGCTCCATATCAGGAAAATTGCAGAAAAGCTTGGCATAACAGAGGATGAGCTGGAATATTACGGGAACTATAAGGCCAAGCTTTCCGATAACCTATGGAATAGAGTGAAAACTAACAAGGATGGCAAACTTGTTCTTGTTACAGCAATCAATCCGACTCCTGCCGGAGAAGGAAAAACAACCACTACCGTTGGCCTGGGACAAGCAATGTCCAAAATAGGTAAAAATGCGGTTATTGCTCTGAGAGAACCATCCCTTGGTCCTGTCATGGGAATAAAAGGCGGTGCCGCCGGAGGCGGCTATGCCCAGGTTGTACCCATGGAGGACATAAATCTCCATTTTACAGGGGATATGCATGCAATAACAGCTGCAAACAATCTTTTATCAGCTGCACTGGACAATCATCTGCAGCAGGGAAATGAGCTTAATCTCGATCCCAGACAGATTGTTTGGAAGCGTTGTATGGATATGAATGACAGAGCCTTAAGAAATGTTATAGTCGGCCTTGGAGGAAAAATGAACGGTGTTCCGAGAGAGGATGGCTTCAACATAACTGTGGCTTCCGAAATCATGGCTATACTCTGCTTGGCGTCCGACATCACTGACCTGAGAAAGCGCCTGGGAAGAGTTATTATCGGGTACAACTATGACGGTCAGCCTGTTACTGCGAAAGATCTGAAGGTTGACGGTGCTATGACACTTTTATTGAAGGACGCCATAAAGCCAAATCTTGTTCAGACTCTTGAGGGGACACCTGCCATAATGCATGGAGGACCTTTTGCAAACATAGCTCACGGCTGTAACAGCGTGACTGCTACAAGGCTGGCACTTAAGCTGGCAGACTACGTTATAACCGAGGCTGGTTTTGGTGCTGATCTGGGAGCCGAAAAATTCTTTGATATCAAGTGCCGCTTTGCCGGACTGAAGCCTGATGCAGTAGTTTTAGTTGCTACAATCAGAGCTCTTAAATACAACGGCGGTATAAAAAAAGAAGATCTTAAAGAAGAAAATATACCAGCACTTTCACTTGGTTTTGCCAATGTGGAAAAGCATATAGAGAATCTTAAGCAGTTCGGTGTTCCTGTGCTTGTTGCAATAAACCACTTTGATACCGATACAGACAGCGAAGTGCAACTGGTACGTGACAGATGTACTGCTCTTGGGGTTGAGGTTGCCTTCTCAGACGTATTCCTAAAGGGTGGCGAAGGCGGAGTTGAGCTTGCAGAGAAGCTTGTTCAATTGACAGATACTGCAGTATCTAACTTTGCACCAATATATGATGCAGCCCTTCCTATAAAGGAAAAAGTGAAGGCAATTGTCACCAAAATTTATGGCGGAAGTAATGTTATATATACTGCTGCTGCAGAAAAATCTATTTTGAAGATTGAAGAAATGGGTCTTGATAAGCTGCCTATATGCATGGCAAAAACTCAGTATTCATTATCTGACAATCCTGCACTTTTGGGCAGACCTACAGGTTTTGACGTTACTGTACGAGAGGTAAGGATATCTGCCGGTGCCGGCTTTATAATAGCTCTTACAGGAGATATTATGACAATGCCGGGCCTTCCCAAAGCACCAGCGGCAGAAAAGATTGATATAGATGAAAATGGCATTATTACAGGTTTGTTTTAATTAAAAAGAAGAGGGAGCTGAAACTTCCTCTTCTTTTTTTATGAAATTTTTCATACAGGTTTTATATAAACATGTATTTCAGAGCTGCAATTGATCGTTTTCAACGTCCAGCCTACATTTATTTTATAGACTCTGCAATCTTTATCAACTCACTCTTATCAACGTTTCCTCTTCCATTCAGACCATAAAGTACTCCGTTATATTCCCAATCAATACCTTTGCCATGGTTTCCCTCAGATATTACCGCATCTGAATCATTAATTTTAATCTTCTCTATAACATCCTCAGTTGAAAATTCATATGCCGTTTCTTCATCAGAAAATCTTTGCTGCATGAAGAAATGGTTTCCGGTAGTCTCGTTTGTAAAAATCAAATCTATATATTTTGTCCGGCTTACATTACCCTCATTATCTTTATAGAATTCAGCCCTGTCAAATTTGTAGCCGGCGGGTAAATAGCCTGGCAGAATTACTTTAAAGCAAGTATATTCATTCAGTTTATCAGAATCCTTGACTACCAGCTTTCCTTCCTGATCTATCTTGGCTTTTTCCGCTGCTGTAATTACTTGGCCGTTTGAAAAATCAACAATTTTTTCTCCGTCAGCAGTATATACTTCTCCTGCATCCGGCATTACCTCCAGCGGATTTCCGTTTTTATCAAATATCTTACCTTTCAGCTCATCCGGCAATGGATACATATCTTTCTGAGGATGCTCTACCTGCGTAGCGGTTATATTTCTAAGAGAGATGGAATTCTTTACTTTGACTATCAATTCCTGTGCAAAGGTTGTCTGCATAAGTGTAATCAATACCAACGCAAGAGATGCGGCAGTAACAGTTATACGCCTGATTTTCCCTGTTCTATTCATACTATACTCTCCTTTGATCTTAATATCATTTTTGATTTTTTTTAGAATTGCCTCTTTATTGCTGTCTTCGCTAAAATCGTTATTGGATAGTTTCCTGCCTAATTGTATAAGCACATTGTATTTTTCATTTCTCAACTCATCCGGAATTTCATCGCCAATAAAATTTGAATTCCTTGAGAGTTGATCCTTTATATCTTTTATACTCATAGCGTTCCCTCTCTTTCCATTTCATTTTTTAATTTTTTCAACATGCGATAAATTATTATTCCGACATTACTTTCTGTCATTTGCAAGAGCTCTGCAATCTCCTTATTTTTAAGAGCAGCGCCAAATTTCAGTGCTACAATGTTTCTATCCCTTGCATTTAATGTATTTAGTGCTTTTAAAAGGCTATCGCTGGTTTCGCATTTTATCAGTATGCCTTCCGGGTCTTTTTTTCGTGATACCAATTCCTTTATTGTTTCGAAGGAAAGGATTTTATGCTTTTTCTGGTATCTGAAATAGTCATTTACTACATTTCTGGCTATGGCGAATAGCCACACTTCAAAAGGTGCTTTACTTTGAGTATAAGTATCTATTTTCCGCATTGCCTTTTCAAAAACCTGACTGGTAAGGTCTTCAGTTGTGAACCGGCAATATACCCGATAGTATATATAATTAAAAATTCTTTTATAGTAAGTCTCAAATATATAATCAAACTCTTTTTCCATATATACTTTTTCTTGTAATTCCTTTTCAATTAAGGAATTATGTAACACCTCCTGCTTCATGCTTACTTTTCCCCTTCCTGATTTCACTTAGCTAAGTAATTTCATATGTTAATACGTATTATTTCTATTTTCATTACATTTCCATTTAATTTTTTTATAACACTACCCTCTATTGACAATGTATAACATGCCTCACGCCGGCTATTTTACCACTTTTCTTTGTTGGCGTCCTTGGCGCTTGCGACACGGCGAGGAAGCAAAGGAAGCCTTTGTGCCTTGCAAGCGGCTCCAATGCAGCCGCAGGACAAATTCGAAACCAAAAACATATTGTACATTGTTAATAGAGGGTGACATAAGGCTTCATATAACTCAACTCTTATGGTTTTATACAACTCCACCGATATTTTATCAAAATAATTAGTTCCGACAAAAATAAAATATTATTTATGTAAAAAGTGAATCTGAAGATTGCCATTTAAACAACATAAAAGACTACCCCTTCAGGGATAGCCTTAAATAAATACTATATTATTTATTTATATATCAGCTAGATCAAAGCGCACTAAATTTCTCCAGAAACTCCTTATGATACTGGACCTCATCAATAACCTCTTCAAGTCTGCTTATGTAGTTCTGCTCAGACCAGCTCTTCCGGCTGTTATAATACTTGTTAATGACCCTCCAGAACTTCTGTGGGAACATAAGCATAACTTTCATCAGGTCCAGTTCACTTTCACACAGGGATTCAATTTTGCTGTATTCATTAATTATGATAGCTGCTTCATCAATATTCCACTGGCATTTTCTCATTTTCCGCCTCAACAGATTTACCAGGTCATATACCTTCAAATCATAACAGCAATACTCAAAATTAATTAAATACATATCCTCATTTTGAACAAAAATATTATGATGATTAAAATCATGATGTGAAATATTCTTATTCTTCTCTGCTTCTTCCACAAGCTCATAGTAGTCCGAGGTATCAAGCATGTTAAGAGCTCTTTCCCCAATATCATAGAAGTAATCTACGTATTTGCACATCATATTGTCAAATTTCATTTTACCTTTCTGAGCTGTTTTTTTGAGCTTTTTAATTTCATCCAGCCTCTTCCGGTAGCAACCCGGCAACCTGCCAAGTTCGCTTCTGGGGCTGCTGTTTTCTGAACATATGTATCCGTTGGAGGCTCTATGCATTTTGGCCAATAATCTGGCACATTTAATACTTTCTTCCCTGTTATCAAGATTTGATTCCCTTCCCTCAACATAATTGCTCATATATATAGTCTGCTCGTTGTAGGAAATGCAAAAGCTTCCGGAACTGGTACAAATGTTGCGGTCAATATTGCAAAAACCGTTTCTATATAGATGTTCTTTGACTTCAGCTATAAAATTAACTCTATCGGGTCTTAAGCTGGATATTTTAATCAGTCTTTTACCACTGTCAGTATTTGCAATAAACATATCTCTGAAATTGCTGATACTATTGATCTTAATATCATAATTTTCCTGCAATTCCCTTTCTAATTCATGCATATTGGCCTCCATGAGTCGCTAGTTACGGTCACATATAGTTATTGTATCTATCTTAATAATTGCTGCAGTATTCTCTTCATAATATCAGTATTTCGTTACTAGAATTATATGAACAAAAAGCTGCATGTAGTACACCGTAAGTAATTTCTATGTGGATCAGAAGGCAATCTTATCAGATAACTCTATCATGTGCATGATTACAGCTGTTTACAGGGAGGACAAAACATTAGCAATAGATTAAGGCTTCAAGTTTCTCATAAATTACAATCTGTATATATGGACTAACCTGATAGATACTACTTTTGAATGGATAAAAGAAAAAAGATAATTTTTTATGTCCTCATTTATATTAATATTTAACCACAAAAAAAGATGAATCATAAGATTCATCTTTTTTATATAGTCCGGGTTTACCGAAAAATTATTTATTAAGCTTCTTCTCCAGCAAGCTTCAAGAGTTCAGCCCATCTCTTGTCTACTTCGTTCTGGATTTCTTCAATCATGTATTCGTTGCCAGCCTTGAAGATGTGTTTAAATCTACCCTGTTTCTTCAAGAAATCAACTACTGGAAGCTTGTTCTTTGGCTTGTAGTTAACGATGTATTTACCATCGATTATTTCGTACAATGGCCAGAAGCAAGTTTCAACAGCAAGCTTGTTCAATTCCATTAAATCA
This sequence comes from Eubacterium sp., assembly GCA_029266335.1. Classification (GTDB taxonomy): domain Bacteria; phylum Bacillota; class Clostridia; order Acetivibrionales; family DSM-1351; genus Ruminiclostridium. Next base: position 18,579 of record JAQSXC010000042.1, read on the forward strand.
GGAGTATTGTAGATCCAACCTCTTGGGCATGGAGCCAATACGTTCATAAATGCTGCACCTTTTGTATAAAGAGCCTTTTCTGATTTTTCATAAAGGTCTTTCATATTTCCTATTGCAGCAGTCTGACATACATATGGAAGATTGTGGCTTGCCATAATACCAGTCAAGTCTTTTCTCCACTGCAGCTTACCAGGAATAACCTTACCTGCAGGTGAAGTGGTAGTATCAGCATACTTAGGAGTAGCTGATGATCTCTGTATACCGGTGTTCATGTATGCTCCGTTGTCATAGCAAACATAAACCATATCATGACCTCTTTCCATAGCACCGGAAAGAGATTGGAGACCTATATCATAAGTTCCGCCGTCACCGCCAAAAGCGATAAACTTGGTTTCACCCTTTACTTTTCCTCTTTTTTTCATAGCAACATAAGCAGCTTCAGCTCCTGATATATTTGCAGCTGAGTTTTCAAATGCATTATGAATAAAGGAATCTTTCCATGCAGTATATGGATAAAGGAAAGTAGAAACTTCCAAACATCCGGTAGCCGAACCAATAACTGCGTGATCTTCAGGCTTTAAAGCTCTTAAAATCTGTCTAACTACAACCGGAGCTCCGCATCCGGCACACATTCTATGTCCGCCAGTGAGCCTCTCAGGCTTCTTGGCAACTTCTTTTAAATTGTAAGCCATCATCGCACCTCCTATTCTCTTACGCCGAGGTAGTTGAATACAGAATCAACTTTACCTGTAGCGGCAATTTCCAATGTTTTATTAAATACTACTTCGATATCATCAGTCTTAACGTCTCTTCCACCAAGACCATAGATATAGTTAATAACTTTAGGTCCAAATACGCCCTTAGCATACAATGCACTTGTAAAGTCGGTGAATAATGGTCCGCCTGCAGCATTAAAGCTTTCAGCCTTGTCCATAATAGCTATAGCCTTGTACTTAGCAAGGGCTTCAGCTATTTCATCAACAGGGAAAGGTCTGAATAATCTTGGTTTGAATACAGCTACTTTCTTACCTTGTGCCTTGTAGTAGTCAGCAACATATTTTGCAGTACCTGCTGTTGAGTTTAATACAACTACGCAGGCTTCTGCGCCTTCTGCATTATATTCTTCAAACAAGCCATAGCTTCTGCCTGTTAATTTTTCAAATTCAGCTGATACTTCAAGAACAACCTTTTTAGCGTCCATCATAGCCTGAGCCTGCTGTCTCTTGTGCTCGAAGCAGTGAGTGAAGTGATCCAGAGGACCAACAGCAATTGGATTTTCTTTGTTTAAAAGGTATTCTTCGGGTTTGTAATCTCCAACGAAGGCCTTAACCTTATCATCTTCAACCAAATCAAGGTTTTCGATAGCGTGGGAGGTTATAAAACCATCCTGGCAAACCATTACTGGAAGAAGTACGTCTGGGTGCTCGCCTATTCTGTTAGCCATTAACATATTGTCATATGCTTCCTGACAGTTTTCTGAATAGATCTGTATCCAGCCTGAATCTCTTGCGCCCATTGAATCACTGTGATCATTATGTATGTTCAAAGGTCCTGAAAGAGTTCTGTTTACACATGCCAAAACGATTGGAAGTCTTGAGCATGCTGCAATATATAAACATTCCCACATAAGAGCAAGTCCGTTTGCAGAAGTAGCTGTCATAGCTCTTCCTCCTGCTGCCTGTGCACCTATACATGCTGACATGGCACTATGCTCTGACTCAACAGGTACAAACTCGGTATCAACCTGACCGTTTGCAACGAATGTTGAGAAGTATTGGGGAACTTCTGTTGATGGAGTTATTGGGAAAGCCGCAACTACATCCGGATTTATCTGTTTCATGGCAACAGCCATAGCTTCGTTACCACTTAATCTTTCTCTAATAGCCATTTTGAATTTTCCCTCCTTACTTTTCTTCTACAAAGTCGATAGCTTTGAAAGGACAAACCTTTACGCAAACGCCACAACCTTTGCAGTGATCAAAATCGAAATCTACTCTCTTACCTTCTGCATTTACCAATATTGAAGTATCAGGGCAAACAGGATAGCAAAGTAAGCATTGCTTACATTTTTCTTCCAACCATATTGGCTTCATTGAACGCCAGTCACCGGTTTTGAAAAGCTCTGCGTTACCTGCCCAAGGAATATTACCGCCCTTGGTGATATCTTTCCAGTTAACATCAGGAGAAACTGTTTTTAATTCTTTGTTGCAACTCATAGCCCTTTCACCTCCTGCATAGCTCTTTCGATAGCTTTGATATTAGGCTCAATAACTTCAGGTTTCTTAGCAAATTTATGTTTGAAGGAACCAACCATGTCATCAAGGAATTCTTTTTCACCCATAACACCGCTTACTTTTACAACTGCACCAAGCATAGGAGTGTTAGGGAAGTACTTACCTAAAGTTTCAATAGATATTGTCCTTGCATCAACTGTACAAACCTTACCTTTGTATCCCTTAAGTAATGGCTTGATTTCCTCTGGAGTTTTAGTAGTATTGATTATTAGAGCTCCTGTTTCCTTTAATCCTGAGGTAACATCTACCGCTGTAAGTAGAGTATCATCTACTACAACAACATAATCTGGTTCATAAATGTTACAGTGAATTGAAAGCTTATCATCGCTTATTCTGTTATAAGCGGTGATTGGAGCACCCATTCTTTCTGGGCCATATTCAGGAAAACCCTGAATGAATTTACCGGTATTGAACGCTGCATCTGCCAGCAATAATGAAGCTGTTTTTGCGCCTTGACCACCACGTCCATGCCATCTGATTTCAACAACCTTGCCCATTTGGCAAACCCTCCTCTTTATTTAAAATTTTATAAGAATCCGAAGGCTTCATTGCAATCCTTTTGGACTCTTTGGAATCTCCCATGTGATTCTCTTGAATCTCATTTTTTAATTTTTGCTAGCATACTGCTTGTTCTTAATAAAATGTCATATACCTGATAGCTTTATGTAAAGGAGATTCATTCTTATAACAACAAGACAGCCTAACCAAAAGATAAACTTGTCCATATAAAAGTATATCTGTTTGATAATTTATTGTCAAGCAAACAATGTGTAAAGTAGCATAAATTCTATATTTTTGTATGATTGAATTGTTCTTTGTATACATACATGTAACTTTTATACAAAAAATAATACTTCACTATATGATGAGATCATAGAATGAAGTATTATGAAATATTATTAACTTTTATTGCTATACCATAAATTTTAAAAATATCAGAAGTATTAAACCGGGTACACCAAGTACACCAATTATTAAAGCTGAATATATATTTAATGCAATGTTAAAATTAAAGTAAATTCCAACAAAATTTATAATTGCCAGAAGGACTGCTCCTAAAATTGTATTTATCAGAACCCGTTTTAGAATTTTTACAATGTCCATTTTTCCTCCCATCTACGTGTAAAACCTACTAAAGTACCTCACGTAAACAAATACTAATAAAAGGACAGTACTTAATGTTTGTCCCTTTATTAAATATATTTTTAAGGTGGAAAAAATATTCTTGATAGGGGAATTTTAATTTAAAGCCATCCTTATCAACTCTTACCAGAAAGAATTATATCTGATATACACCCAACTCTTTTACTTTCTTTATAAGATACTCAAATTTGGCTTCATAAGCTTTTATTTGATATGTATAAAAGTCTACCATCAACGAATCCTGAACATAATCAAAATTGTTATAAGCGTCCTGCAATTCAATTTTTACTCTGTTAATTTCCGATAAAAGATTTGCTTTTTCGGTAGCCAGGAGTTTTTCTTCAACGGCGCCAACCATTTTATTCAGCGGCTTGTTCAATGATACTTCCATAAGCGTCTCCTCTCATATAGTAATTATTTAAATGATTGACCCATTACTATACTATTTATACGTTTATGGAAATATTCTTGATACACTTTTTGAAATAGATATAATCAATACTTCTCTACTGTTAACGCACCGTTCTCCTTGACAATTTCCATGATTGTATCCATACGCTCCTCATCCACTTTCATGCTGAAAATTGCGTTCCCGCCGGATACCAACCTATGATACTCTTCTTTTTTACTTTTAGGAATTCTCATATCCATTAATGCACCGATCAGCCCTCCAATAACAAAGCCTGCAAATAAGCCTGTTATTGGTCCCCCTGCTGCAACCAGGCCAAGTTTTGGAATAAACATGCTGATTGCTCCTAAAATAATACCTATTACTCCTCCAAATATTCCTCCGGTTATAATTCCATCGGAAATTCTTTCTCTCTTTCTCAGTCTGAAGGGATAAGCAACATATTCCGATGCATAAATCTGGCCTTTAATGTCTGGCCTTAAATAGCCTTTATTTCCATTATCTTTAACAATAATAGATATATTGTCGGTTCTAAGGCCTTTTTCCTTTACTTCATATGCTGCTTTTTCGGCGTTGGCATATACATCAAACACAGCTACTACTGTTCTAGCCAATAAAATCACTCCTGTTTCGCGGCCTTATAACGCATAGATTCAATAGAAAATTTGTCGGCTGCAGAAAAATTTTCTTACCTTAAGCGCATTTCAACCAAGGCAAAAGTGTCTCCATGGATTCCATGGGCATACTTACTGCCTCATTATATTCACATAAAGTATTTACATTTTGCTGTTTATATATGCTTTAATCACTTAAAAAGGTTTATTAGAAGGTTGTTAGCAGGATGTTTCTTACTATGGCTTTTTCCTTATATATATTTAAACAGATCAACCGGCTTTTCAAGAAATATGTCTGGTTCAACTTTTTCCAGGTCACTCCTCGGGCTGTAGGTCCAAGACACAGCCGCATTTCTGACACCTGCATTTTTTGCGCAAAGAATATCAAGAGGACTGTCACCAACATACAATACATCTTCCTTGTTTTTAACATTTGCAATTTTCATTGCATTTATAAGAGGTTCACCATCCGGTTTATGCTTTGTAGATGCTTCAGATCCGTTGACAAAAAGAAAATAATCATACAAATTAAATAGCTTCAGACCTCTGACAGCTAATTCTCTTCTCTTTGATGTAACTACTCCCAATACTATTCCCTTTTCATACAGGCTTTTAATGAGGTCATATATTCCTAAAAATATTGCTATTCCTTTATCGTGATTTATTTCATTATAATCCCGGTAAGTTTTGGCAAGCTCCTCTTCTTTTCCCGGATAAATCGTCTTAAGATGATTTATTAATGGCATGCCAATAAAGCTGATTGTTTCCTCCTCTGGTCTGGTGTCTCCAAAATGATGCATAAAGGTGTGGTTAAAAGATTCTAAAATAAGTGGAATTGTATCTAACAAAGTACCATCCAAATCAAAAAAAACATACTTAAAGTTATTCATTATATCTCCATTTCTTAATTTATACTATTTTTTTCTTTTGCTGCAGATCTTTCTCGTCCTTGCCTTTTTTAGCTTTAATTTTATTATATATCAAAGGAATCCCCACTGTAACCAAAACCATCACAACTGATAAAATAAAGCCCGGTGAAAGCGGATTGTTTATATGATGTCCCATATAAGCCACTGAAAATGTTTCGGGAGCTGAACCAATCATTGTGGCAATAATAAATTCCTTATATTTAACTTTTGTTAAACCTGCAGTATAGCTAACCAAATCAAGTGGAAATACACCTGAAAGTCTCATCAACAATATTATTTTAAATCCATTATTTTCCAGATGTACATTTATCTTGTCCGCTCTTTTCCTGATTAACCTTTCAACAAAAGTTTTCCCAAAATATCTGCTGATAAAAAATGCAACATTTGAAGATATAAAAATAGAAACCATCGCAAGAATAAACCCGTATACAGGACCATATATTCCTCCTGCAATCAGAGTCATTAATGTAATTGGGATGATCACAGCTATGGGCCTGATGGTGGATATGACCAAAAAGGCTGCAATAGACCAACTACCATAAGATTTTATGTATTGCTCAATGCTTTCTAAATTCAGTTTTCTTATTCGGTGTATTACGTGGTGAAAATCAAATGCTGAAAAATACATCACCAAAAGCAATAATACAATAATGCTGGCTGATAAGCTCAGCTTCCATTTAAATTTTTTCATTTTTATTAAACCTTTTTCAATTATGTACGTATATTATAAAGTAACTATTTACTTGTTAATTTTAGTATTATTAATTATAATCTATAATATATACTTTTTATATACTGTTACTTATATTTATATCTGGGTTTCAATATTCATGTAGCTACAGAAATACAATATGAATAAAATAATTTTTTGGAAGTAGAGGGTGAATTCATTGAAAAACAAGATTAAGCATTCGTTACCAAACCTTTTAACCTTCATTAATCTTTCTCTTGGTATTATTGCTTTACTCTTTTCCATAAAGGACGAGTTAATTCAAGCGTCTTTGTTGGTTATGGTAGCAGCACTGACTGATAGATTTGACGGTAAGGTTGCAAGAATGCTGGATAGCACCAGTGAATTAGGAAAAGAATTGGATTCTCTTTCCGACTTGATTTCTTTTGGTGTAGCTCCAATAATCATTGCCTGGAAAATAAGCTTTATCAATCTTGGGATAATTGGTTATCTGCTTACTGTTTTATTCCCTATAGCAGGAGCATACAGGTTGGCCAGATATAACATCACAACCTTTAACAATGTATTCTGTGGAGTACCAATAACTCTTGCAGGGGCATTCCTTTCAATTATCAATCTGTACAACAGTTTTTCAGTTATGAGAAAAAGTTATACAAATGTAAATACGATTGTTGTGGCTGTTATCATAGTTATGTTATCGTATCTTATGATCAGTAAAATTCAGATTAAAAAGAGATAAGCCTGAAATGGTCATTTCATGATTATATAAGATAAACTGCACAATATAAAAGGTGAGCCAACAAGGCTCACCTTTTTCCACATTTTTAATAAAAACCCGGATTTTTATCCACAAAATTATACACTTATGTGCATCATTTATTTCCGTTAAAAAAATAATCATTTGATCTTCTGATTATCATGAGATTATTTTATCAAACATACCCTCTATTGACAATGTACAGCACGCCTCACGCAGGGCAAATTCACCACTCA
>JAQSXC010000250.1 GCA_029266335.1 Eubacterium sp.
GTTATTTTTTAAGAGATCCAGGAATGTAATATCGTAATTAGGTTAATGTAATCACTGTAAAATTCATAAAAATCGCAGCATCAAGGTTATTTAATCAAATTATAGGGAGGTTTTTATTATGAAAGGCTGGAATCCATTTGGAAAGATAGATATGGAAGTAGGTAGTTTTTTAAAAGCTTCACCGTTTAATAAAGAATACAAATGGGGAAAAAACAAAGAAGCTGATAGCTCTGAAAAGAATGATAAAAAGTGAAGAATGACCATAAAAGGAAGTTAAACCTGACCTGGCAATTAATTTTGCCGGGTTTTATATTTTTTATGCCCCGGGCGGACTCTGAAACCAGACTTCCGAGCCTTCTGTAATGCATTTTTAACATTTCATAAGATTCTTATTATGATAAAATATAAAAGATAAAATATTAAATAAAAGATATACAAAATAAAATATAGATAGATCACCGGAATCTTTGATTTTTGTGATTCTATTTAAAAGAACGGGGTCAAAAATGAAGTTAAATAAAATTATTATAAGCATGCTATTGGTTTTTGCAATGCTGGTAAGTTTTGTTCCAAATCTGACATTGGAAACAGAGGCTGCATCCATACAAAAATTGGGGCTCCATGCATTCTATCCGGCTCAGGTGACTTTTTCGGATGCTTCAAAAAAGTACATAGACTCACTTGATTCGGTTAGTTTTGCCTGGGGAAGGATATATAGTGATCTGGAGCAGGGTGTTGTTACCGGGCTGGGGAAAAACGGCAATACCATGTTCTATTATCCTGATGATTATGTGGAAGTACTAAAGTATGCAAAAAGTAAAAACAAACCGGTTCAGCTCAATATATTTACTGACAGTGTAAATGCTGCAGCAATATTACCCTTTAAGGAACAGAGGGATAAAGCTGTTAATGCCATATTTGAGCTTCTGAAAAGCGATGTCGGCTCTGGACAGGAGCTTTACTTTGACGGTGTGGTTATAGACTTTGAAGGTCTCCAGAACAAAGATATTAAGGGTAATATAATTACTATAGGCGGAAAGACTATAAGCAGCTGGTATGTTGATTTTCTTAAAGAGCTCAAAAGTAAACTGAAGACTATTAATAAAACCATGTTTGTTGCAGTTAATCCTTTACTTAACTACTCCGGCTATGACTATAAGGAAATAGCTGCTGCAGCAGACAAAATGATAATTATGGCTCACGATTATGAGCCCGTTACCAAATTAACCAGGTCACAGGTGCTGCAATACACGGGCTACAATAGTGTCAGCCCGATTGATAGTCTGGCTCCCATAAAAAAGATCAAACTGACATTGGAAGATGTAAAAAAGTACGTGGATAAGGCAAATCTATACAAAGTTATGCTGCAAATAAATTTTGATGCTGCACAGTGGAGATTTTCAGTTCCGACAGAGGCTGACTGGAATAAGACTGCAGGAGCTGCTATAAGCATGGAGGCCAGGAATACTCCCACCTATGAGATGATATACAATCGTGTGCAGAATGCCGATGGTAAGGCTGCCAACTTAAGCTACGGCTATAATAATGAACTGGAAAGTCCCTTCCTACAATTTTATAATGTAGTTGATCGTACATACAACGTTGCTCTGTATGAAAACAGCAGAAGTATAAAGGCAAAACTGGAGCTTGTTAAGGAATATGGGCTCGGTGGTGTATCTCTGTGGAGTCTGGCAAATGTTCCGGATTATACTGATAAAGTATCGAAAACCTATGGGCTGGATGTATGGGACAGCATAACAGCAGCTCTCCCCATAAAATCTGCAGCGGCTCCAGGTACAAAGGTTTCATTTGCCGATAAAGTTGTGGAAACTGCTGTAAGAAAGCAGCTTATGAAGCCCACAGGAACAATATACAGCAATGATTTGTCCAGGGTATACAGACTGGCGGTTCCTGCAGGAGTAAAGTCTCTTGTTGATCTGAAAAAGCTGAACAACCTTGAATATCTGGATCTTGCCAATACAAAAATAACCAATATAGCTCACCTGGCCAATTTAAAAAACCTTAGAGTGCTATACCTGCAACGAAACAGTATATCTGATATAACTCCTTTGAAGGGCCTTACAAAGATGGAGGTATTGTCGCTGAACGGCAACAGGATTTCAAATATAAGTCCTGTGGCGGCGCTGACTTCACTTACTGAATTGTATATAAGAGACAACAGAATAAGCGACTATTCACCACTGGCTAATTTAAAGAAACTTAATATTTTATATCTGGCCGGAAACAAATCAACAAATTATGGTAAGTTAAGTATTATTAAAAAAGGCTTGCTGGAATCAGATTTTAAGTAAGCAAATTTTAAATGTCAAAACATTATTCGGAACAGCTCTATAAAAATATTAGCAGGATGGTTGTACCAGTTTTATTGTGTATGCTATAATTCCATATAGTAATAAATGAAAGTATGTATTGATAACATGTATTAGGTTTAGTCATAATAGCACAATTTTAAAATTTGCTTTATGAAAGGAATAAACGCGAAAAGCTGGTCTTGTGCAAACATAGCTGCACTTCGCGTATGAAAAACGCAAGCGTTTTTATTACTATTTGACAGCGTGCAAGCACGCAGATGGAGATTATATGAAAAAATATTTGTTAGGCGGTTGGGCGGTTCTAAAAAATTATATATTCGCAATGATATTCTTTTATATATTTTTTGTGGGGTTTTATTCTAAGGCAAGCCTTTTTTCAATTGCCATATTCGTTATAATGATTTTTTTGATTTACCACGAATTGGCACATTTCGCAGGAGTAGATAAGAGACGCTATGGAAAAATCAGCATATTGGACGGTGTTTGGTATGGGTTGATTGCTATTGCACCCATAGTACTCATTCAAGTAATAATATCATTTTTAAACCTGAAATTTGAGGTTGTCAATTTTGAGATATTAAAGTGGAATCTTATCAAAGGTCTGGCTGCTCCAATGCTGTTTATTGCTAAGGCAGGGGGGTACAAATTGGCAGGGTATGCTGTTGCCTGGGCAACCATGGTTTTGGCTTCATTCCTGGGATATTATGCAGGAGCCAAGGGTTTTGATTTAAGTGCCTATGTGAGAAAACTCTTTGGTCTTCAGCCAAGACAGAAAACTGCAAACAATAAGAAAAAGAATAAAAGATAAAATATGACGTACATGGCTCTCTGTATTGCATGTTAGCTGCAGCAGAATTATCCGGGCCTGAAAGGTTAATGGTACTTAAATGTCTAAGAATGCAGCAGTTGCCGAAAGTTACAATCTGGCAATAGATGACGGTTTCAATAGTTATCTTGAAGAGCATGCAACCAGTGAAAATTGTGAAATAAAAGTTGATGAAGAGAAACTGATAGCAGAGATTGAACATAAATGGCTGAATACTAAACTTCCGGAGTTAGAGAATCAGACGCCGGTCGATTACATTGGCACATTAACAACGCTGGATAGTCTGGTGGAATTTTATATTGAAATAGCTTCTGTCTCAGATGTCGGCGTTCCGGATATATTGATAGAAAAACTTAAGGAGTATGGCAAACCTGCCGCTGACAAGCTGTTTGATTTTGTCAGGAGCTGGCTTGACAGCAAGGACCCCGGAAAGGTTTTAGCCATATCACAGGCGGTATATGGTATAGGCTGCCTTAGATTTGAGGAGTACAAGGGAAAATTAATCGGGCTCCTGTTGGAATGCTTTAAGGATGATTTGATTTCAGAGGCTGTTTGTGCAGCAATAGTTGAATATGATGTCACTATTCTGGAGGATCTGATAAAGACCTTTCATGCAACACGACAGCCCGAGGTTCAGGAACATCTGTTTACCTGTATTGCTGAAATATCACGGGAAAATCAGTCGGATGAGGTGTTTTATTTCCTGAAAAATGCATTCAGAGTTGTGTCCAACCTTAAGCTGGCAGTTGAGGTACTTGGTGATTACGGTGACGGAAGAGCCATTCCGTTGCTGAGAGGTTATATTCTTAAGAATATTAAGGAACTGGACAAAGCTACTTTCAACCATATAAGAGCTGTAATCAAAAAGCTTGGTGGAGAAATAGAGGATCTGGTTTACTAAGATAAAAAAAATGTATGCAGTGAATTTATTGATTACAAATCCTATTTCTATGCATAACGGGAATAGTTGTGAATATCTTTAGTAGTAAGTATACTCTAATAGACTAAAGGATGGTTCATATGATAGTAGTAATCAGTAAAAAGAATATATTATTTGTTTGCCTTTTGCTTCTGTTTTCAATTACTGTATTCAGCATAGGCTTTGCGGTGGATTATTCTAAACCTGTAACAGGAGAAAATCAGCAGCAGGTTCCCGGTAACCAGGAACAGGGACAGCAGGCACCAAACGGACAGACGGCCGCTGTTAATACCGTTATACTCGATGCAGGCCATGGAGGGGAAGACCCGGGGGCTGTAAGTGACTACAGTGGTCTTAGAGAGAAGGAAGTAAATCTGAATATAGTTATGTTGCTGAAGAACCTTCTGGAAAAAGACGGTTACAAAGTAATCCTGACCAGAGAATCCGACCAGCTGACATATAGCGAAAAGGCAACTACTATTTTACAAAAGAGGAAGGAAGATCTGACAAGACGTAAACAAATCATGGATGAGTCGGGTGCGGATATTGTTCTGAGCATTCATTTGAATAAGTTCCCGCAAACGAAATACCATGGTGCGCAAACCTTCTTCCCACCAAGTTCTCCGGACAGTCAGAAGCTTGCAAATGAAATACAGAATTCCATAAGATTGAATGCAGACAACGCTAATGACAGAGCAGCGCTTGTTAAAAAGGAACAGATAATGATTCTGAAGAATCTTAAGACTACTACGGTAGTTGTTGAGTGCGGATTCCTTTCAAATTCTGATGAAGAGAAGCTGCTGGCTTCCGAAACATATCAGAACAAGCTGGCTGTGGCAATCAAGGGTGGAGTAGATAATTACTATAAAGCTAAGGCTAAAGCAGCAGAAAAGAATAAGTAATCATTAATAAAGTTTAGGGGTTCTATCAGTTAAAAGATAGAACCCTGTTGTGTTTTATTCGATGTTTGTTAATTGAGTTATTGTTATATATCTGGTAATATCTACTTAATCTGGTGAGGGCGCAATAAATTTAAACTACAAAATGTATTACTTTATGAGGTTATTGACCTTGCATAGATGAGGGTGTTCTCTCCATGGAAGATGGATTGAATACATTGCATATATATTTATAGCCGCTAGACGGCTTTAAAGCCATTGCATGGCATAGGAGGTTAACGTGAAATACAGGATAGAATATGAGCGGACACATTATTTTTCTCCGGCAATAAATATTGCGATGCTGGTAAATATTTCGGGAAATCCGTCTGAAGAGGAGCTTAAAACAGCTGTAAAAAATGCAGTTAATCAGCATGAATTGTTAACTTCCAAAATAGAAGCTGATGAGTACGGACATGGATATTATGTTCCAAACTCTCCGGGACAGGTGCATAT
>JAQSXC010000251.1 GCA_029266335.1 Eubacterium sp.
AAAAATTTGAGCATCTGCTTTCCCCCTATTACATTTTTCTTAATATTCTTACAACTAATAAAGCTCCTAATGAATAGATGGCAATTCTGGCAAAGGACGATGTTGAATCATAATACAGTTCCGGATTGACGCCTAAGATGATTTTATTCAGCAGTAATATAACCGGAAGGCTGAATATGCTTGCTGCCACTGTAAACACTTCATACCATATCAGTCTTTTATTTTTCTTTTTTTCAATGTTATTGTATCTGGTAATTGTGCGGTTAAGCTTATATAGCTGTGCAATAAGCTCCCCTCCATTTTCACGGTAATTTACAAGCAGCAGTACAAATATATTGAACCAGGTATCATTTACTTTTTCCCTCATCCTGCTTAAACTCTCATTCAGATCACTGCAATCAGATGCTCTTGAGATAATTCTACCCAATGACCTGTCAATGTTTTTACTGCACTCCAGGAGCGCCGGTTTGATTCTGTAATGCATCATAAAGGAACTTCTGAAGCTGTCAATAAGAGTAGGAATCTTAAGCTTCAGACTGTATTTCATATAATCCGCAATTAATGTAAATACATAATAGGGTACCATCATGCAAAGGACTAAAGTAACAAGCTTGGTGTACCAAAGAGTCAGCGCTTCCAATAAAGCTAAATATATAAGCAGCCCTATTACAGGTATTATAAGCGTAGAAACCATTACAAGGTTTCTTAGAGTACACTCCTGAAGCATAAAATAAGACAAGGATTTTTCCAACCTTATGGAGAGTAATTTGAACGGAAATTTATATATCAAGTTCTCTAGCAACCTTAGGTGTTTCTTAAAACTTGTATTACCTATCTTTCCTGTTTTAACGATTAAAGAGTTTTTATATATTGATATGTAGACACCCGCCAAAATAAACAGAGATCCAATAAGAATCAGAGATAGATATAAACGGTTTTTCAGGAATGCATCCATAATTTCGAAGAAGGTATTCAGTGAGTCGCCTATACGGATAAAAAAGCCCTTTGAACAAGATAAAAACTCATTTATTGTATCTGGCATGTTTCCTCCGGTACTGTCTGATCCGGCAGAAATAGTTTATTAAGTTCAGCTACTTCTGAAGCCGTCATTTCATATTCCATGCAGGATAAAATTTGCTCCTTTGATAAACCGTTTTTGTTAGCCCAGTACTTTCCCTGTTCCTTATCAAATACAAACAGGTCATTTATCTGAAATGACATATTTTCTTCATCTGCTATAACTTCTGAAACCTTAAATACATACCTTTGACCGGTTTCTCTATCCAGTTTTATATGTACTACCAGATCTACAGCATCAGCCACATCAAACTGAGCTTCCCTGTAATCGGTGTAATATCCTGTTTGCATTAAAAGCTGCCTGAGATCATGGATCATGCGCCTCGTACTTGAGGAATGAAATGTAAAAAGACTTCCTCTGGCCTGCCTTAGCATAGCCTTTATCATTTCAAATGCCTCATATGAATTTCTTACCTCTCCATATATGACTATATCTCTATTGAGTCTGAAAAATATCTCAGTGATATCCGAGGGTTTGAATTCCTTGGTGTACTGAAGTTCTACTATATTTTTTTCGGGATAATTTGATGATATGTTCAGTTCATGTATATTTTCTGCCAAACCAATACTGATATCGGAGTCCAGCTGCCTTATAATCAGCTCATCTGCTGCTGTTGTTTTTCCTGAGCCCTGTTCTCCAATAATTGCAACATTTCGTCTTCCCTTACTTGCAAGGAGTTCAATTATTCTGGAAATCCTGTCCTCCACGAACCGGCTGCGGTATTTTATCAACTGGGCCTTGGTGGCAAATAGCCTTACATTCACCACATAGTTTCTGGACAGGGGCGGTCTCAAAGCAGTAACCCTTGCTCCATTCTTTAAAATAGCATTTACCAGAGGTGCTCCTGCATTTATTTCTTCCTTGGCGGTAGAGGTAAGCCTATTCTCAATTACTCTTCTGTAAGTTTCTTCATTTTTAAAGATGAAATTTGTGTTGGGTATATGTCTTTTTATACCGTTATATTGAATCCATATGTAATCCCTGCGGGTACAGGCAACTTCATTCAGCAAAGGGTCAAATATCAGTTCATCCAGAATTCCATAGCCAAATACTTCCTGATATATGATCTGAGTGAGCTTTTGAAGTTTGATGTCAAACTCTTCCTCCATACATATGGAATATTTACTAAGATATTTGGTTATCTCACTGTCTATAGGTTTTGCAGCCTCATGCTCCTGGCCTCCGGTATATATGTTTTGATAATAGTCTATATGGTACTCTCCAAGAAGTTGGTCAATATTATCCGAATTAATTATATCTGCCTTCTCTATTAACAGGAAGTAAATGCTGTTTTGAATGAACTCCCTGGCCTGGATGCTTCCATCAATGGCTAGATGCTTTTGAGTCTGCCTCACTTCCTCCAGATAACCGGTACCTGTTTCATGGATTTCCTTAATAGCGGCAAAACCATTTATTCTAAGCTCCTCTTCAATATATTTCATTAATTCTCTTAAACTCAACTTCTGAAGTATTCTCATGCTTTTCTCTCCTTCCGGCTATAGCTATTCTTCTAAAAAATCTTTCCAGACCGCCCCTATCTTTAGTTTTGACCGAATCAGATTCTAAATTATCAGAAGTCAGATCCAGGGTTTTCAACAGATGTGCAGATATTTTTTCAATTGATTTATTACAGGCTGTTTCTCTTTGAAGGTATAAATGTAAACTGTCACGGTTTTTCATTTCCTGAAGTGTTTCGCAATATTCCAAGGTATAAACCTGATTTAGTCCAAATCTGCGTTTCAAATCAGCTACCCGGGGATAAATATTTCGATATTTTGATATTAAGTAAATTATATCCTGATGATATGAAGCTTGTTCTTCTTTTACCAGCTGTAATCCCCTTATGCTTTCTATATCCTGATTATACAATTTCAATATTACATCAGCCGTCTGAAGAACCAGGTTTGTCAGTGCATTTTCGGTACCGGAAACAGTATCAATTATGATCAGATCAAAGTAGTTTTTCAATTCGTTAAACAAATCAATATACTTTTCGATATGTCTTCTTGCATACATATTTGTCATTTTATAGCTGCCAAGAAAAGCTATATTACCGTGACGCGGCAGAACTTTTTGGATGATATCTGCATTAAAGTCTTCAAACAGCTTATAGTTTATAATATCTTCAAGCCCTGTTGCTGAGAATTCTACTCCAAAAAGTCTATAGAGGGAACTGTATTTTAAGTTCAGGCAGCAGACAAGCACTTTTAGGTTTTTATTATCTGCCATCTGCCTGGCAAGCATGTATGTAACAATCGATTTCCCCTCTTTTTTTGAATCTGACCAGACTGCCAGTATTTTTCCCATATTAATCCTCCTTTTGTTTAAATAACTCTTATTTATTGTATATCTCACGGCAGTTGTGTTTCGTCGCAGTATAGTTCATAAATCAGTTGCCCCTGTATTTTGGATGCATATATTTTTTTCCTTTGATCATCGTTGAGCACAAGCTTCATATAGGCAGTTTTAGAGTTTATACCGGTTTGAGTTCCAAAGGAGATGCCATTTTCATCAAGCATATCCTCTACTTTGATTTTTCTTAGTACAGTTTCCACCGTTGAACTGTTTTCCCTTCTTAGCCTTATGTCAACATATGAGCCTTTCTGTATCAGATTCGCTAACCTTTCCTCTACACTGACAGGAAGAATAATTATTCTCTCATCCTGTTCATACCAACTGCTCCTTTCAATTAGGTCGGAGTCCCTTAAGTAATCGCTCCTGCTAATACCTTTACAAGTTTTTTTACCTATAGCACTGCTTAACTCTGTCAGCATCGAGTCATTCACAGCCGGTTGCTGGATCAACCTCGTTCTCACATGCCTGGGTTCGATAATTGTTCCCGGTTCAATATCTGATATGGCAACTACTACAGGTATATATTTTTCCAGATCCAAAGGATACTTTTTGAAAATATAAGCCAATGCTGCCGAATTGAGTATTAGAAATATACCAATACAAATAAGTGTTGTTTTTATGATTATTCTCTTCCCCATATTTAAAATATCCCTCCTATAAAAAGCTAAAAAAGTGCTACGATCAATTTTATTGTGCCCTTTTGATTCCAGCATATTTTCTTGCTCGCTGCATAAAAATATATAACTTTCTATACGCCAAGTAATTGTCTGAACCAGGCTCGCTTTTGCCTCTTTTTGTGGTAAATGGTTTGTGTAACTATATCTGAAATTGCACTTCCAAACTTTTCTGAGAAAAGATCAGCTATTCTAAACGGTTGGCCAAAAAAGCTGTACATCCAGCTGATATAAATTCTATGATCAAAGGGAACCTCATAAATTTTTGAAGAGAAAGGTGTCTGTATATTCTCTTTATATGGTACGTCAGCAAACAGGCTTTGAATAATTTTGTCTGAACCTATTTCTCCCTGGTAAAACTTGTTTATTATTAAAATCGAGCCGGATAAGAGTTCATATGTTAACTCTTCAGAAGCTATCAGTTCTCCAAACTCTGCCATATTATAAGGATTCATATCACAGACCAGAAAAATTTTGCTTATGTATTGAATAATGGATTTTATGACTGTCAGCTCGGTATCAATAAAAATATAGGAGAACTGTTCCTGAAGGCTGGATAGATGTTTACTTAAAATCAATGGGTTATGTCGGATTTCATTCTCAGAATTGATTTGTGAAGTGAGATTGATATAATACAGGTTGGAATTAATTTTGGACGGAATGGATTTTTTACTATTGTTGCTTTTTATTGCCAGACCTTTTTCGAGCGTACAGGAACGGCTTAAATCTACAATACAAGCACTGGTTGGTCCCCTGGCGATATATTCTGCCATGGCAGCTGTGATTGTGGAGATACCGGCTCCTTTTGCTCCGGTAAAAGCAATTATCCTGGTGAAGGAAAAGGTTTCTGATTCTGTGTTTATACGCCGGAGAGGCTTAGCTTCAGGCTGGCTTATTTCCTGCAATTCCTTTATAAGCATTGCTGTATTTTGATATCTTGCTTCAGCATTGGATTGAACACATTTGTGCAAAATCTTAAATAGTCCTGTTGATATATTATCCTTGTATGTTTCGTTCCAATACTCCTTTATGGAAATAAGAGGATCTATACCTGTTGCCAGCTGTATCAACGTCATTCCCAAAGAGTATATGTCAGTTGCCTGATTTACGCCCACACCTGAGTATTGTTCAGGGGCTGCATAGCCTTTTGTTCCTATAAAAGTGGTTTCAGCCTGTATCGGGCTTCCACGCTCATTTCCGGTTCCCCCATCCCTCAGAACTGATGAAATGCCAAAATCTATTAGTTTTATAAAACCCTCAGAGGTGATAATAATATTGTGGGGCTTCATATCTCCATAAATTATAGAGTTAGG
>JAQSXC010000043.1 GCA_029266335.1 Eubacterium sp.
GTTATGAAATACATATACCCCAGCTATGGATTAAAAGGGTGGGAAGCTGAAACTCCATGGCAGGAGCTTGGTTTTTACGGTATCGAAGCACCTATTCTTCAAGCACCCCCAAAAGTCAGAAGTGAGATACTCCGTGTCTTACCCCGGTATAGCAGCCAGCTTTTATTCTGGGACAGTCTTAATATCAGACAAATGCTGGAGTGGAGAAATCTCAGCCAGGCTGCAATCAACCTTCTGTCAAATTTATTCCCCATCGGAGGGGAGTTCCTTTATCATAATTTCGTAGATTTTGTTCAGGAATATTTCCCGGTAAATTTTACCGTTATGTATCAGATTAAAGGCGGTATGGTAAAGCTGCCACTTGCATTTTACAATTCATTTGTCAGCAAAACACCTGAGAAGTACTATCCGGGTATAGAGCCGGGTCAGTTGGGAAATGTTGATTACAGGGCAGGGTATGCTGTAAATGGAATACACCACTCAGCTAATGACAGCGTAGCTGTTTCTTATAGAAGCAAACAGTCTGATCAATCCGCTTATGAGAATTTTGACTATATAATATGTGCGGTACCTTTCTCAATACTCAGGTCCTTTGATATTAGGCCAATGTTCAGCAGTATAAAAATGCAGGCCATTAAAGAGGTTACATATGGGAATGCTCAGAAAACTGCAATCTACTGCAACAGAAGGTTCTGGGAGGAGCAGGGTATTATCGGAGGGGGATCTTATACCGACTTGCCTGTTACCACCATATGGTACACCTCTCATTATGAAAAGGCACAGTCGCCAGCTGATCCCGGAGTTATTCTGGGTTCATATAACTTTAATTTGGATTCTGTAAGATTGGGAAATATGCCTCCTGAAAATCGTTTCAATAAGATTAAGAGTAATGTTGAAGAGGTGCATGGCTTGAAACCCGGAGTGTTGGATAATATAGTGACTAATCATAAAACTCAGGTATGGGATAATGATCCGTTATTCAGAGGTGCGTTCTGTTATTTTACTCCTGAACAGAAAAAGCTGTTCTCCTGGCCAATGACACTTCCTGAATATGATAACAAAGTTTTCTTTGCAGGTGAGCATATTTCAGCGCTGCACAGATGGATGCAGGGGGCACTTCAAAGCGGAATGTTGGCGGCAAATGCACTGGCAGTTTCCCAGGCTGCTGATTCCGGTTATCCGGTAAAATGAAGTTATTAATAACAATTATAAGTAACATTTTTATGATAAAGCCCATTAACAAAGGGTATAGTTTTCGGGGATTTTAAAGCTGCCGATAAAATGGTATAATGATTTCAGTTGATTATTGTAAGGGATATTGTTTTTTGTGACTTTACTTTACATAATATGCTTAATTTTGTACTATTTTAGGGGGACATGCGGTGATTACAAAATATCAGGATTTGGCAAGAAACGGAAATAACAGACCTTCAAGGTTTGTTTCATCAGTATCGGTTATTTTGTATTTCTATCTTTTTCTCGGAGGGATAATAGCTTCCTTTCCAGTAATTTATGTATTAATAACCAACAGGGATTCAATGTTTGATCCTCTTATGAGCACTGATACAATGGCATTTATTGAAAAATATGTGGACCCTGTTGCTAACTATATATTTACCAACCTGTCAATTTTCTTTATGCTGCTGGGTGTTTTAATAGCTGTTAAATGGATACACAACAGACCTTTTGGAACTTTGATAAACTACAGCGGCAAGATAAAATGGTCAAGGTTCGGGATCGGTTTTCTGGTCTATGGTGTTTTGATATCAATGGGAACAGCAGTTGATTATATTATGAATCCTGAAATATATTCATTATCAATTGATCTGTCAAAATTTTTGTTTACACTGCCTTTGATTTTAATTATGACTCCGTTGCAGACAACAACAGAGGAACTGGTTTTCAGAGGATATATCATTCAGAGTTTCGGGTTGAAAATAAAAAACGGTCTGGTGCTTTCTGCAATATCAGGAGTACTGTTCACACTTCCGCATCTGGCCAATCCCGAGGTATATGCATCCAACAAGCTGGGGGTTATCAGCACAATATGTATGATTCTTAATTACTTTGTAATCGGGATGGTACTTGCAATGATTACCATCAGGACAAATTCCCTGGAGGCAGCTATGGGAGCACATGCCGTAAACAATCTTTTCTGCTTTATACTGGTTGGCTATCCCGATACTGCACTGCCCACAAATACAGTATTTTATACTTCTTCCTTCGAACCTGTAGGAGGGCTTGTTTCTGCTCTGATTACTGCTGTACTGTTCTATTTCATAACAGCTGCATTGATTAAAAACCCCGAACTGTCAGCTTCAGGTACACAAGAAAACAGGAATTAATTATATAAAACAGGAGTACAAAAGATATGGGCCTTCAATTTATTTATGGACGGGCTGGCTCCGGAAAATCCTTTCACTGCTTGAATCAAATCAAGCAAAAAATTCTTGATGACAGCAATAAAAAACTTGTTTTACTGGTACCGGAACAGTATACCTTTCAGGCAGAACATGATCTCATTAAGGTTCTGGGAACGGGAGGCATCCTAAAAACCGAGGTTTTAAGCTTCAGAAGAATGGCCTACCGTGTGTTAAATGAGGTAGGGGGAATAACCTATCCTCACATTCATCCGGCAGGAAAATGTATGATTTTGTTTAACATACTGGATAAAATGAAGGATCAATTTACCATTTTCCATAAGTCAGCAGGCTGTCAGGGGTTTGTTAATACCATTTCAAGCCTTATAACAGAATTAAAAAGATATAATGTCCATCCCGGCGACCTTGATTCAGTCTTAAAAAGCATGGAGGGAGAATCTTACCTTTATCAAAAAATTACCGAAATCAAACTTGTATATTCCAAATTTGATGAAATGCTGGCAGCCCGGTACCGGGATGCGGACGATGAACTGACTTCGCTGTCGCAGAAGCTTGACAGCACAGCTATGTATGATGATGCAGAGATATGGATTGATGGTTTTGCAGGCTTCACTCCTCAAGAATTTGAGGTTATTTCAAAATTAATGGTGAAAGCTGATATGGTATATATTTCAATATGTACTGATGTACTTGATGACCAGGCGTCGGACATATCTGATGTATTTAATTCTTCAAAAAAGGCATACCGGAAATTCCATAGCTTTGCAAGAAACAATTTGGTCCCTGTTTTGCCGCCTGTGGGCTATAGCGGAGTTACACCTCCGAGGTTCAGGGAAAGCGAGGAAGTAGCCCGCCTGGAGGAAAACTATTTTGCATATCCTTATAAAACCTATCAGAAGACTACTTCGGATATTGAACTTTTTGAAGCAATAAATATTTACACCGAGATTGAAGAATGTGCCAGAGATATTATCAGGCAGTGCAGGGATAACGGCATAAGATACAAGGATATTGCCGTGGTTACCAGAAATCTGTCCGGATATCAGGAGCTGATCGAGGCTATTTTTGACGAGCATGGAATACCATGTTTTATAGATTCAAAATCTGAAATTACCAATCATCCTCTGATCAGACTGGTTTTGTCCATGCTTGAAATCTTTACTGAAAACTGGTCCTATGAGGCTGTATTCAGATATTTAAAGTCAGGATTGACAGGTTTTGATAAGACAAGGATTGATAAAATAGAAAACTATGTGCTGGCCTGTGGTATCCGAGGCAGCAGATGGACTCAAAACACTGATTGGACCATGATTCCTGAGCTCATTACCGAAGACAGGCTTGATACAAATACAGAAGAACTTCTCTGTGAAATAAATGAAACAAGAAAAATGATTTGTGAGCCTTTATTACGTTTCAGAGAAAAAACAAAGGGCAGAAGAAAAGCTTCGGATTTCTGTACCTGCCTGTATGACTTCCTGGTTGAATCGGGAGTTGAGGAGAGAATAGAACAGTATATACAATTTTTTAATAATACGGGAAAACTCAGACTTGCAAGTGAATATGAGCAGGTTTGGAATATTCTTATGGAAGTGTTTGACCAGGTGGTAGAGGTATCAGGTGATGATACTGCAGGAGTAGAGCGTTTTACCAATGTCTTGAAAATAGGCCTGGCAGAGTATAAGATTTCCTCCATACCTGTGTCGCTGGATCAGGTTTTGGTAGGAAGTGTGGAACACTCTAAAAGTCATGATATTCAAGCACTGTATATACTGGGGACAAATGATGGAATATTTCCTTCAGCAGGTATGAGCGAAGGAATACTTTCTGATGCCGACAGGCTGGCACTTAACAAAAATGGTATAGAGCTGGCCAGCGATACAAAATCCCAGGTGTTTGACGAGCAATACCTGATCTACAGGGCTTTGACAACACCTAAAAAATATCTGAGGATAAGCTGGCCCATAGCGGATCATGAAGGTAAAACCATGAGGCCGTCAATCATCATCTCAAGGATAAAAAAGCTTTTTCCTCAGGTCTCTCAAAAAAGCAATGTACTCAAGCCGCAAAAGGATGAGGAGTTCATAAAGCTGATATCATCGCCTTTGCCGGTGTTTAATGAAATGGTATTGGCCTTGAAACAGAAGAACAGCGGAATTGAAATAAGTCCTGTGTGGCAGTGGGTATACCAGTGGTATTCTGCACAGCCTGAATGGACACTGAAGTGTGAACTTATGGGTAATGCCTTTAAATACAAGAACATCGCCCTCCCGGTAAGCAAGGAAAAAATACGCCAGTTGTACGGCAGTAATGCTTACTCCAGCGTATCCAGACTTGAGAAATTTACCTCCTGTCCATTTGCGTATTATGTACAATACGGACTGGGAGCCAAGGAGCGCAGGATTTACCAATTAAGCCCCCCGGACGTGGGAACCTTTATGCATTCGGTTATTGAGCGCTTCTCCAAAATGGTGGAGGAGCAGGAAATTTCCTGGCGGGCTTTTGACAGGATCTGGTGCGCGGAACAGATATCCATGATAGTTGATGAATTGCTGGAAAGCATGAAAAATACCATTATCGGCGGCTCCAAAAGGTTCAGGGCTTTGACCGCCAGACTGAAAAGAGTTGTGACAAGAGCAGTCTGGCTTATAGCCGAGCATATAAGGAGAAGCAGCTTTGATCCCATCGGTTACGAGGTTGATTTCGGAGAGGGCGGGAAGTTCCCTCCAATAGTAATAGAGCTTGATTCAGGTGAAAAGATTACACTTGTGGGAAGAATTGACAGGGTGGACGCTCTGAGTACAAATGACGGGACATATTTGAGAATTGTTGACTACAAGTCCGGACAGAAGGACTTCAGATTGAGCGATGTTTACTATGGGCTGCAGATGCAGTTGATTACATATATGGATGCTCTGTGGGAAAATTCCAGAAGGAAGGCTGACGAAAGTGTTTATCCCGGCGGTATGCTGTATTTCAAGGTGGATGATCCCATTGTCAGAGGTTCAGGCACAAGCTCAGAGGAAGAAATTGAAGCTGCCATTATGAAAAAACTGAAAATGAAAGGCTTGCTCCTTGCGGATGTTCAGTTGATAAGACATATGGACAACACCATAGATGGAAGCTCACTTATCATACCTGCCAGAATAAATAAGGGAGATACTCTCGGCAGGTCTTCAGTAGCAACCCTGGAGCAGTTTACTGTTTTGCGGAACTATGTAAAAAAGCTGTTGAAGGATTTAAGCAGTGAAATTATGAAGGGCAATGTGCCTATCAAACCATATAAGAAAAAGAAACTTACCTCCTGTCAATATTGCAGCTATTCCTCCATTTGTCAGTTCGATCTGACACAGAAGGAAAACAGCTATAACCTGCTGCATGACAGAGAGAACGAGGATGTCTGGAAGCTGATGTATGAGACACTGGAGAAACCGTTATAACGAATTAAAGGTGGGATATAGAAATGTCAGAAACCAAGTGGACAAATGAACAGAAGGCTGCAATAACGGAGAAGGACTGCAACCTGCTTGTTGCTGCAGCTGCCGGAGCAGGAAAAACAGCTGTTCTGGTTGAAAGAATAATACAAAAAATAATAGATGAAAAGAATCCTGTAGATATTGACTCTCTGCTGGTTGTGACTTTTACAAATGCAGCGGCAACAGAAATGAGGGAGAGAATTGGTGCTGCCATCTCCAGCGCCATTGAAGCCAATAAGGACTCTAAAAACATACACAGGCAGCTTGCACTTTTAAACAAAGCTTCTATTACCACAATACATTCCTTCTGTCTCGAGGTAATAAGAAATAACTTTCAAAGCATTGATATTGATCCCAAGTTCAGAATTCTTGATGAAACAGAAGCTTCACTGATGAAGCTGGAAACCTTAAATGAATTGTTTGAGGAAATTTATGAGGATGAAGAGAATAACTATGATTTTTTTGATTTGCTTGAAGCCTATGGAACAAACCGTGATGACCAGAAGCTGCAGGAGATGGTACTGAATATCTTCGGCTTTGTGCAAAGCTATCCCTGGCCCGAACAGTGGCTTTTAAATCAGACTGAAAACTTTAATCCGGATATTGGAGTTGACTTCGGAAAAACTCCCTGGGGGGAAATTATTATCCAATCCACAGGTTTACGGCTGGAAGGCTTCCATACGCTTTTGGAAGCCTCCTGCAAAAAACTGAAATATGCCGCCGGACTGGAAAAGTATCTCACAGTTTTTTATGATGACCTGGAGAAGCTATCCGGCCTGAAAACTCTTGTTAATGGCTGTAAAAACCATCAAACACCCGAGTTTTCCGGAAAAGAAAACATATCTGTGGTATGGGATGAATTATACGGCTATCTTAAAACCTATGAATTTGAGACTTTACCCCGCTGCGGAAAGGATGCAGACAAACAGGTTCAGGAGAACGTAAAGCAGGTCAGAGATGAGCTGAAAGCCTTTATAAAGAATTTAAAGGAGGAAGTATTTTTTCAGAAGTCTGATGAAATAGTCTCTGATTTGAAATCGGTTTATCCGTTGTTAAAATGTGTGTCCGGACTTGTGATAGAGTTTGAAAGAAGGTATTCAGCTAAAAAACAGCTGAAATCCTCAGTGGACTTTAATGATCTGGAACATTTCTGCCTTAAAATACTTTCCCAGACAGATGAGGACGGAAAAATCAGTCCAACCAAGGTGGCTTTAACCTATAAGGACAAGTTCTCGGAAATATTGGTGGATGAATATCAGGACAGCAATCTGGTACAGGAAATCATCATAAGCATGATCTCCAGGGAGGACAGGGGAACCCCAAATGTCTTCATGGTAGGAGATGTTAAACAGAGTATATATAGATTCAGACAGGCCAAACCTGAATTGTTCATGAATAAATATAATCAGTATTCAAGTGATGCCCGGGGGCTATACAGAAAAATAATGCTGTTTAAAAACTTCAGAAGCAGAAAAGAAGTAGTTGATGGAGTTAATTTTATATTTGAACAGATCATGTCCGAGAGTATCGGAGAACTGGATTACGATGATAAGGAAAGGCTCAATCCGGGTGCCGGCTTTCCTGTAAACAACAACGAAAACAGTTGTATCACAGGTGGCGAGGTTGAACTGCTGCTTATGGAAACAACAGGAGTACAAAACGGAGGAAGTGAACCGGAAGAAGAGGAAGAGGAAACTGAAACAGAAGAAGAGGAAGAGATACTGGATAACCTTCAAAAGGAAGCCCGAATGGTGGCTCTCAGAATTATGGAGCTTATGCAGCCTGACAAAGAGGGGAAAAGGTTCTGTGTATTTGATAAAAAGTTAAACCAATACAGGGAAGTACAGTTCAGAGATATAGTTATTTTATTAAGAACTACAAAAAACTGGACGGAAGTCTTCGGGGAGGAACTTGCCCGATCTGGAATTCCATCCTTTGCCGATACCGGCAGCGGTTTTTTCAAAACACCTGAAGTACAAGTGGTATTGTCACTGCTTCAGATAATTGATAACCCGTACCAGGATATCCCTCTTTTAGCTGTTCTCAGATCGCCTGTAGCCAATTTCGGCACAGAGGATTTGGCCGAACTTCGTTTGACAGACCGGAAAGCAGCACTTTTTGATGCACTCAATATGTTATCCCAATACGAATCCGAAGCCGGCTCAAAAGCAAAGGCATTTTTGGCAAGACATGAGCAGTGGAGAGCAATGTCATTGTATATGTCTACTCATAAGCTTATTTGGCAGCTGTACAATGAGACAGGCTACTTCAGTATTGTGGGAGCCATGCAGGATGGGGAAAGAAAGCAGGCCAATCTCAGAATATTATATGAAAGAGCTCTTCAATTTGAGAAAACCAGCTATAAAGGCCTCTTTAACTTTATCAGTTTTATAGACAGGCTGAAAACCAGTAAAGGAGATATGGGAAGCGCTAAAGTCCTGGGTGAAAATGATAATGTGGTAAGGCTTATGAGCACTCATAAAAGTAAAGGTCTGGAGTTTCCCGTAGTTTTTGTGAGCGGCTGCGGCAAAAAATTCAATTTTCAGGATATGTACAAAAGCATACTGCTGCATCAGGAGCTTGGCTTTGGTCCTGACTTTGTTGACCATCGCAGAAGAATAAAATATCCTTCAGTACCAAAGCTTGCTATTGCACAGAAGGTAAGGCTGGAAACACTGTCTGAAGAAATGAGGATACTTTACGTTGCCCTCACGAGAGCCAGAGAAAAGCTGATTCTTACCGGAACAGTGGGGAATCTTGCAAAAGCTGCAGTCAGGTGGCTGGCAACGGCAGGAAACCAGCAGCCAAAGTTTCCTGCACATGAGATGGCCAAGGCTCAGAACTATCTGGATTGGATATGCCCTGCCGTAATGAGGTATAATGACGCACTGAACTTGCGTATGGCAGCAGGATCAGGTTTTGATTATGAACTGCCCGATATAAAAAGCGACGCTGTCTGGAAGGTAAATATATACAACAGTCAGGATATATCTAGTGCTAAAAAGCTGGAACCCGGTGAGGAAGAACAGTTTGATATTATAAGGTGGCTGCAGTACAATCAGGCTGAAGTAAATAATTATTCCCGTGAGATTACAAGGCGGTTATCATGGAAATACCCCTTCGATAAACTGACAGGGATTCCATCAAAATTGTCTGTAACAGAAATAAAAAGATATTTCAATATTAATAATGAAGGTGAGGACTCTGCCAGCCAAAAATGCACCGGTATCAGGAAGCCGGCATTTCTGCAGGAAAGAAAAGGTTTATCCCCGGCAGAAAAGGGTACTATAATGCATTTTGTTATGCAGCACCTGGATTTTAAAAATGATGATATAAGCCAACAGCTTAGATTGATGATAAAAAAGGAATTGATAACACAGCAACAGGCAGATTGCATTGAAATCGGGAAAATCAAAGACTTTATGGGCTCTGAAATTGGCAGAAGAATAATACAATCGGAAAAGGTTCACAGAGAAGTTCCCTTTAATCTGGAATTACCTTTTTCAGAGCTTTATCAGAATGCTGGCATTGATAGTACCACTGATGAAAGGATTCTTTTACAGGGTGTTATTGATTGCTATTTTGAAGAAGGCGAGAATATAATTCTGCTGGACTATAAGACTGATTATATAGCAGATGGTGATATAAACCACATTAAGGAGAGATACAGACTGCAAATCTCCTACTATTCCAGGGCATTGGAAACACTAACGGGCCAAAAGGTCACGGAACGACACATTTATTTGTTCTCAACAGGGCAGCTGGTCGAAATGAAATAATGATTATGTTTAAAATTGACTTGCATGCGACGAATAAATAGAGTGTAAAAAAATAAAAATATTATTACTAAAAATGTATTGACATAAATATTAGACCTGTGCTAAAATACTCCTTGTTGAAGACGTTGCGGGTTTGTGTAACGGCAGCACGACTGACTCTGGCTCAGTTCGTCAGGGTTCAAATCCTTGACCCGCAGCCAAAAGTATTTCAATCTAAAAAATTGAAATACTTTTTTTATGCATTATTTTATATACGATGGGAAATATGTTTGAACAAGATTGGTTCGCATAATAGAGATTAAATAATAGAGACATAAATGCAAAAAGCAGAAGTATGAACTTCTGCCCTTACATATCTTTTTCGTTTAATCGTCCGGGTAAAACAAAAGAGATCGTCATTAATAGTAGTATTATTATAAAATCAAATGTAATATGTGTCAATAACTAATTAAAAAGGCAGGGAATAGAAACAGATATTTGTAATATAATGTACAGACCTGTTTAGAATACGATAAATGTTTTTTGAAAAAGCTTTTTTAATGTGATAGAATATAAAAAGTAATTGTAATATTATGTATAATTAAGGCATGATTAAACAATAAAACTCCGGTTCAGGATCAGTTTTTCGCCAGGACATGGCGGAGGAAGGCGAAATAATTGATTATTGCAATGAAGTACAGTGAGGCTGTACTTTTCGACGACGAAGTATTGGCGGAAAATAACCGTCTTTAAATTGGAATTTATTATTTGAATATGCCTGAGTCTTCATTGAAAATGAGGAAGTGTTTATGAGGATTTTAATGCTGTCTTGGGAATATCCTCCAAGGATAATAGGCGGTATATCCCGGGTAGTTTATGATTTGGCTCAGAATCTTGGGAAATACGGTAATGAGGTTCATGTAATAACTTGTTGGGAACCTGGTACAAAGGAACATGAAATTGATAAATATGTAAATGTGCATAGAGTGCATGTTTATAACAATCCTTCTAATAATTTTGTAGAATGGGTAATGCAGCTTAATTTTGCCATGCTTGAATATTCAATTGAACTTGTACATAAAACAACCTTCGATATAATACATGGACATGACTGGCTGATTGCATATGCAGCCAGAGTATTAAAAAAATCATTTTCCATTCCATTGATTACAACAATTCATGCAACTGAATATGGAAGAAATTTTGGAATACATAATGAGATGCAGAGAACAATAAGCAATGTGGAAAGATGGTTGGGCGAGGAGTCTGATCGAATTATCGTCAACAGCCTGTATATGCAGGAGGAATTGAAATCCGTTTTTAATATTGATCAAAACAAAATTAAAATAATAAACAACGGAGTGGATTTGCATAAGTTTGACAATTTATCTTTAGATAATTCATTCAGACAAAATTATGCTGCCAGTAATGAAAAAATTGTTTTCTTTGTGGGAAGACTAGTAAATGAAAAGGGAGTACAGGTACTTCTCAATGCTATCCCTGAGATAGTGGCCAACTATAATAATGTTAAGTTTGTAATTGCGGGCAAAGGACCGTTTTTAAATAATTTATCAGAACTAAGCCAGAGGTTGAATATTTCCAATAAGGTTTATTTTACCGGCTTTGTAAGTGAGGAGGTTTTGTTAAAACTTTATAAGTGCTCAGATATCGCTGTATTTCCAAGCACATATGAACCTTTTGGCATTGTTGCTCTTGAAGGAATGGTTGCAGGCGTTCCTGTAGTAGTATCGGATGTGGGAGGTTTAAAGGAAATTGTAAAGCACAGAGAGGATGGAATGAAATTCTACAGTGGAAATTCCAGTTCTCTGGCAGATTGCATAGTTGAATTACTTAAAAATGAGGGCTTATGGTCAAGGATTCGTAATGCAGCAATACAAAAAGTACATAGGCTTTATAATTGGGATAATATTACTGGATTGGTCATAGATGAATATAAGTATGTTATTTCGCAATATAAGAGCTAACGGATGATTAAATAAAAAAACCCGGTTCCTGATGGAGGAAGGGGAAGTTATTGTTTATTCATTCCTAAAGGGGTTTCCCTATAATAAGAGATTATTTTATACACTAAAATTGGAGGATTAATTGTGTCAAAAAGTAAAAAGAAATTAAAAGTAATACCACTTGGTGGTTTACAGGAAATAGGAAAGAATATAACAGCCTTTGAATATGGGGATGATATTGTTGTGGTGGATTGCGGATTATCATTTCCAGAGGATGAGATGCTCGGTATAGATCTTGTAATACCGGATGTAAGTTATCTGATCAAAAATAAAGAAAAAGTGAGAGGTATAGTATTAACACATGGACATGAAGACCACATAGGTGCCTTGCCATATGTATTAAGAGAGCTCAACGTTCCCATATACGGAACAAAATTGACGCTGGGTCTTGTAAAATACAAGCTTGAGGAGCATGGTCTTGCTGATGTAGTACATTTACAGACTGTAAGCCCTGGACAGAGCATTGAACTGGGTGCTTTTAAGGTTGAATTTATAAGAGCAACTCATAGTATAGCAGATGCTGTATCACTTGCCATATTTACACCGGTCGGAACAATAGTGCATACTGGGGACTTCAAGATTGATTATACCCCTATAGAAGGAGAACCAATGGATCTGGCCAGATTGGCGGAATTGGGAAAAAAGGGCGTTCTTCTGCTAATGTGTGACAGTACAAATGTTGAAAAAGAAGGCTACACAATGTCAGAACGTACTGTTGGTGAAACCTTCAATGAAATCTTTATGAACTGCAGAAGCAGAATTCTTGTGGCTACATTTGCATCCAACGTGCACAGGGTTCAGCAGATATTCAATGCAGCCGTTAAATTCGGGAGAAAAGTGACCGTTATCGGCAGAAGTATGATAAATGTTGTTAATGTAGCTATGGAACTGGGCTATCTTAATGTACCCGAGGGAGTTCTTGTAGACATGGAAAACATGGATAAGGTTCCCCACGATAAGTTGGTTATTATAACCACCGGAAGCCAGGGCGAGCCTATGTCAGCTCTTACAAGAATCACATTTTCAGAGCACAAAAAGGTTGAAATCGTACCGGGAGATACTGTTATTATCTCGGCATCACCTATTCCGGGGAATGAGAAGCTTATCTCAAAGGTTATTAATGAGCTGTTTAAAAAAGGTGCAAATGTGATATATGAAGCCCTGGCCGATACTCATGTTTCTGGACACGCGTGTCAGGAGGAAATTAAGCTGATTCACTGTCTTGTAAAGCCCAAATTCTTTATGCCGGTACACGGAGAGCACAGACATTTAAGGCAGCATGCCGACCTGGCTGTGAAAATGGGTATGAGCAAGGAACGTACATTTATTTTGGATATAGGTAAAGTACTTGAGCTTACAAATGATTCTGCCAAAATCAACGGCAGTGTGACAGCAGGCAAAGTACTTGTAGATGGTTTAGGTGTAGGTGATGTTGGTAATGTGGTTTTAAGAGACAGAAAACATCTTTCACAGGACGGTTTGATTGTAGTTGTAATAACACTTGAGGGAGATACCGGCAATGTAGTAGCAGGACCGGATATTATTTCAAGAGGTTTTGTCTATGTCCGGGAATCTGAAGATCTGATGGAACAGTTAAAGGATATTGCAAAGCAGGCCGCATATAAACGTGACGGAAAAAATCACGGTGACTGGTCTATCAGAAAATCTGCAATACGTGAGGCATTAAAGGATTGCATTTATGAGAAGACAAAACGTAAACCAATGATCCTGCCTATTATTATGGAGATATAATGAAGCTAAAACCTTTGAAATGATGTGAAGACATCATTTCAAAGGTTTTTTCATGCAATGTTATTTAATACTTGCTTTGAAGAGTAATTATATTAATATTGTTGAAACAGAAACAAAAATTTAATATAATGTTGTTAATGCACCAACGTGTAGGAGGACAGGCCATGAACAAAAAAGAGCAGGTCATAATGGATTTCAGGGACTTATATAACAAGATGGCTTGGCTTAATAAGCTTAAGATGGAAGACAGTCTTAAGGGTTATAAGTCTTCTGAAGTACATTACATCGAATACATTGGAAGAAATGCAGATTCCAATGTGACAAAACTTGCGGAGTCCTTTTATATGACCAGGGGTGCTATAAGCAAAATGGCCAAGAAGCTCATAAAAAAGGGTATCCTTGAAAGTTATCAGAAGTCGGATAATAAGAAAGAGATATATTTCAGGCTTACTGAACAAGGGCAAGTAATTTATAAAGTCCATGAGGAACTGCACAAAGAGTTTCAAGAGCGGGATAAAGCCGTATTTGAGCAGGTAACCGAGGAACAATTTGACAGTATGCTTAGTTTCGTGGAAAAGTATAGCAGGCATTTGGATGCAGAAATAAAGAAACTGGATGTGGTTATTAGTCACAATAAGTTTGAATAATTAAAATGAAAACACAGGCAGCCAACTCTATTGAGAGGCTGCATTTTTATTACCGTTATTTTGTTGACAAGGAAACAAAATATATGATACCATAAATATGTTTCCAAGGAAACAAAAATTAATTTTTGAGGGGAGAATTTAATTGTTCAAATTTATATCACATAACGAACAAAAAACAGAACAAACCGTAGATAAAAAGGCTTTAATTTTTGGTCTTATGTCTGTGTTTCTTTGCGGAATAGGCTTCAGTATCATAACACCTGTAGTTCCGTTCTTAGTACAGCCTTATATAAGCGATGCGAGAGAGCAAGCTGTCGTTGTTACGCTGCTGACCTCTGTTTATGCATTCTGCGTATTTTTTGCGGCTCCCGGACTTGGCGCTTTGAGCGACAGATACGGCCGTCGTCCATTGCTCCTGGTGTGCCTTTTGGGTTCGGCAATCGGGTACTTTATTTTTGGTATAGGAGGAGCTCTATGGGTATTATTTGCCGGGCGTATAATAGAAGGTATAGCAGGCGGGGTCATAAGCACTCTCTTTGCATATTTTGCAGACATCACTCCTGGTGAGCAGCGCACCAAATATTTTGGCTGGATGAGTGCGATTGTAGGTGCAGGTTCCGCCATTGGACCCACTCTAGGCGGATTACTGGCAAGGTTTGGTTATTCTGTGCCAATGTATGTCGCAGCAATAATAGCTTTGTTAAATGTTGTTTTCGGATTCTTTTTTATGCCCGAGAGCATTGACAAGAATAATAGACTGAAAAAGATTACCTTTATAAGATTGAATCCGTTTACACAGCTTGTAAACGTACTTTCGGTAAAAAGCTTAAAAAGGCTGCTTATCTCAGGGTTCTTAATTTGGGTACCCAACGGATCTTTACAGGCAGTTTTTTCACAATTTACAATAGATACTTTCAATTGGGCACCTGCACTAATAGGACTTATGTTTTCAATTATGGGTGTACAGGATATCATTTCGCAAGGTTTCATAATGCCAAAGCTTTTGAAAAAACTTAGTGATGTACAGATAGCGATTCTTGGAATGGCTTCGGAGATTATAGGCTACAGTCTTATTGCAGCATCTGCTTTGTTCTCATTCTATCCTCTTATTATTGCTGGAATGTTTATATTTGGTTTTGGGGATTCTATCTTTGGGCCTTCATTTAATGGGATGGTCTCCAAGTCTGCCGATTCCAGTGAACAAGGAAGGATTCAAGGAGGCAGTCAATCAATTCAGGCTTTAGCAAGAATTGTCGGACCTGTCATTGGCGGTCAAATCTATGTATCACTTGGTCATTCCGCACCTGCCTTTATGGGTATGATCCTTATAACCGCGGCAATATCAGTTTTGTATAAAGGTATGCATATAAATATATAAACTTCCTGATATGCATGTAAATATGTAAACTGTCTGCTTTTATTCAGGCAAGTATCACCTTCATTTTCGATAATAGAGGGGCAAAGCAAATTAGTTACACACATCTGCTTGCAGGTTGAAAAATCTGTCTAGCTAATAATAATTCTATTTTGAGTAAACTCCTGTCCTGCTTTTCTGAAGGCAGGATTTTTGTATCCTAAAACATAAATGTCTGTGGACAATGCTTCGATTTCAAGCATCCTAGCCAGCAAGTGATTGCAGGAGGTCTTAAAATCGGATGCTTTTGTTATTACCGGAAGAGTTGAACTTTTTTTCATTTTTGAAAGCAGCTGACGACCAGTCTGGTTAAACCCGAGAATTCTGGCATATTGCGGGCCGCCATAATACATGAACATGTCGGTATCTGCTTTTGTCGTTCCGGTAAGGAGCGAGAAAAGGATTCTTTGAATGCGGGTCTGGGCATACCTTTTTGTAGAGATATTTTCAATGAGCTCTTCAATTGTGCCGGAATTTTCACCTGCACTCTTTATTCTATACTCCAGGCCTTCCGATACATCAGGCAGCTCTCTGAGCTGCTCCGGCTTCAACTTTCTCAGGAGTGCAAAAATAATTGCTTCATACTGCTTCAGGCCGACCGGTCCTCTTCCAAGTGAAAATTCCTTCTTAAGTATTAGCTTTGAATACTCCGGAAGGGTTTGAACAGTGTTTTCAGGCAATTCATAATCCACAGTTCTCAATTCATTGCATAAATAGTCGGAGTTGTTAAGTTTTTCAGTTTCAGCAAATAAGCTCTTAAATATGCTGTTTCTTATAGCAGTAGCACTTGATATGGAGCCGGTGAGATCAGATGTATTATATTTGTTTGAAACTCTGGTTATTGTATGGGGGACAATTGAGCTTTTCAACCTTTTTAAGGCCTTTAAATACTCTATTCCCAAAATATTGTTTGAAGTTTCCAAAAGCTCTGAAAGATCGGATGGGTCAGCTTTGATCTGCATTATTTCACTGGTTGAGGTGAATTCATTCCGGCTGAAAAATGTAATTTCCAAATACTTTTTTAAGGCTTTTTGCCTGCATACAGGAAAGGCCAGGCCTTTATCCAGGTTTTTTTTCAGTTCGGTTCTATATTCTTCAGGCTCATTGACTAAAATGTCTGCAAGCAGGTTTAGGGAGTCAACATTTCCATGTTCGCTTCCAAATGCAATACAGTCAACTATTCCGATACTGTCAAGGATTTTCACTGCACCGAAAGCGAAAGACTCTGCACTGGACATTGCAAAAGTATGGGGCAGCTCTATAACCAGATCAACTCCATTATTCAAAGCAATTTCTGCCCGTGCAAATTTATTTATCAAGGCAGGTTCTCCCCGTTGAATAAAATTACCGCTCATGACACAGACAACGGCATCGGAGCCTGTTGCAGCTTTGGATTGTTCTATATGGTAAATATGTCCGTTATGAAAGGGATTGTACTCAACAACAATTCCAAGTACCTTCATTATAACCTCCAGTAAAAATACCGTATTAATGTTTATTTGTTAAGCAGACGTATACACTTATTATACAGATATAATTGACAAAAAAAAGACCGGAGCTGATAAAAATAATAAGCATGGGAAGTATAGTGTATATATTATTTGAAATTTTCAGAGGTGTCATATGAAAGGGATATTTTATACATTGATGGGAGTTGTATTTGCTCTGGTAACCTTCTTCGGCCTGGGACCTGTTTTATTTGCAGATGGTACAATGAATGAAAGAATTCTCACTTTGGTTGTAGTTATACTGATTTATTTGCTGCTGGGATGGATTACTCTCGGATACATGAGAAAAAGTAAAAAGTAATCAGCATTGAAGATAAAAATATAAAACATTATGGAATAGAATTCAAATAATGGTATAATAAATCATAAAACAGGGGGTGTTCAGACATGGGCTATAAAACATTTAAGATTATGCAGGATGTTACTTTGATACGGGACAATGATGTCTGTATATATCTGGTGGAGGGTGAGAACTCTGCTATTGTAATAGATACAGGTTATGGTTTTTTTGACCTGAAAAGTAAGGCAGAAGAAATAACCGATAAACCTTTGGCAGCTGTTTTTACTCACGGGCATATCGACCATGCCTTTGGAGGCCATTATTTTGACAGGGTTTTTATGAGCAGGGAAGACCTGCCTGTCTATGAAAAGCATACTGATCTTAAAAAGCAAATGGTAAATGGTGAAATATCTGATTTTATTAAAAAGCTGGGGTTGTCAAAAGCTGAATTGGAGGCCTGGAGCAGGGCCAGACCTGATAAAATAGAATTTGTAGCCCACGGAGATACTTTTGACATTGGAGGAAACCTTTTGGAGTTTATTACTTTGAAGGGACACACCCCGGGAAGTATTGGTATTCTTGATAGAAAACACCGCATACTGTTTTCGGGAGATGGTGTTATAAATCATGTGTGGATGCAGCTGCCCGAATCGGGTACCATCGATGAATATCTGCGGACATTGAATTCTTTGGATACATATCTTACCGACTTTGACTTCATATGTACAGGTCACAGTAAAGAGCCAATGCCGGCTGATTTTATTGGAAAAATGAAATTGACTCTTTCAGAACTTTTAGAGGGTGCTGTCGGGACACCCTATGAAAATCCTGTGGCCGGTGGCATGATATATAGACAAAATGGCTGTGAAGTAGTTTATTTACCTGAAAGGATAAAGTAAGCTCAGACCTTATTAAAAGACACAGAGATATTATACAGCTTATTTGAAAGGCGATTTTAAAAAACTTAATCAGGCAAGATATATGATAACTTATATATTAATAGATATTAATTAATCAGGAGGTGGGCAAAATGTTGCAGGTTGAGCTGATACAAGTATTTCAGATGCTGATATTGCTATTTGTTACGTTCTTATTGGCATATAGTTTTGTTCTTAACTTCAGATTTATTAAATCCTTTTTTGCAGAGGTCAGAGTCCACTGCTGTGTAAGTACCATAATTTTATATTTCAGAACACTTTATACCGTTAATTATAATTGCTATCACAAGTATGAAATATGGAGGAAGTACAGGTTCAGTTAAGACGGATGCTTTTATTACTCGATAGAAAATTTATATCAGATGATTGAAGTCACCTCACTGTGAGAGACTTCGGAAATGGAGTAAAAATGAGCATCATAGTACATTTGCTGAATTCTATAATGAATTGGCTTTATTCCTATGTGGGAGATTGGGGAGTCGTAATTATTGTATTGACTCTATTTATAAGAGCCTGTCTGCTGCCCTTGACCATAAAACAGAAGAAAAGCATGTCCCAACAGCAGGTAATTTCAAAAAAGCTGGAAGAAATTAAGTTGAAGTATGAGGGCAACAAGGAAAAACAGCAGGAGGAAATGGCAAAAATATCTGCAGCAAACATGAAAAGCATGGTAGGGTGTCTGGTTACATTGCTGCAGATACCTATTATGTACAGCCTTTATAAAGTATTCTCTCAACTGTCGGTTGATGTGGGCAGTATCATAGTTCCCTGGATCAACAATCTGAAATTGCCCGATGCATATCATATAGTACCTTTTATAGCAGTCCTGATACAGCTGCTTCCAAATATAATAGCAACATACACACCTGTTAAAAATGCGAGAGACAATGGACTTAAATGGCCGCAAATACTAGTTATGGGCGGAATCAGCATGGTGTTTTTCGTGAAAGCTCCGGTTACTTTGGGATTATATTGGATAACTTCGGGGATATTCAGTATTTTGGAACTTCTGCTGTATAACAGATTCTTTAAGCAGCAGACTGCAGCTAAGGCTTCCTAAAAGAATATTCTATTAAAAACAAACAGAGGTAAAGGATGAAGCAGATAATCTTAAAAACCGGTGAAACATTAAAAATAAGAAAAGCGAAAAGTGAAGATGCTCAAAACGTATTGAACTTTACAAATAAAGCATGCGGTGAAACTGATTTTCTCACTTTCGGGCCGGGAGAATTTCTGCTTACCGTCGAGCAGGAGCAGCAGTTTCTGGAAAGTATAGATAAACTGAATAATGCGGTATATCTGGTTGGAGAGATTGATGGACAAATTATAGGGACTGCGAGCTTTGTGGGTGGCTCAAGACCCAGAATAGCGCATACCGGTGAATTTGGCATGTGCATCCTTAAGGAGCATTGGGGAAAAGGGATTGGTACCGAATTGCTGAAATATTTGATGGACTATACCAGGAGTACCGGGATCATAAGAAAACTAAACCTGAGAGTCAGAGCTGACAACCTGCCTGCAATACATTTATACAAAAAACTTGGTTTCGCAGAGTGCGGTAGAATAACAAGAGAAGTTAATGTCAAAGGAAAATTCCATGACTCCATTCTTATGGAATATGAAATAGAATGAGTTCAATCCAGCCTGTCTGACTCCAGCTATAAAACTTGAATTTCGCTATACGGAAACAAGGCCTGATTCCATTGATAAAAGGGAATCAGGCCTTGTTTTGATCATTTTTTATATAATTTAAATGTGTAGTGCATAATTTTATTTCTTATTCAGCACAGCCGCTCCGGTTTCTTCTTCAAACTGTTTCAGATAAAGGGAGTGATAGTAGCCTTTTTGTCTCAGAAGCTCCTTATGGGTTCCTCTTTCAATTATTTTACCGTTTCTTACAACCAGTATGAGATCAGCTTTCTTAATAGTAGAAAGTCTATGTGCGATGAGGAAGGAAGTTCTGTTTTTCAGTAAGTGCATAATAGCTTCCTGTATTAGCTGTTCGGTCTGAGTATCAATTGAGGAGGTGGCCTCATCAAGTACAAAGATTCTCGGGTCAGCTATTATTGCACGTGCAAAGGATATCAGCTGCTTTTCGCCGGTGGACAGTCTGTCGCCGCCTTCACCGATATTGGTGTCAAGACCGTTCTCCATATTCTTTACTATACTGTCTGCCGCAACAATCTTTATGGCGGCTTCAATTTCTTCATCTGTAGCATCAAATTTACCATACCTGATATTTTCACGTATTGTTCCCGAGAACAGGTGAGGGCTTTGCAGCACGTATCCGATATTGTTGTGGAGCCACAGTTGTGATCGTTCCTTATAGTCTCTTCCGTCAATCAGTAGCCGGCCGCTTGTGGGCTCAAAGAAACGGCAGGCCAGATTTACAAGGGTGGACTTGCCGGCACCGGTTTCACCGACAATGGCAACCGTAGTTCCGGCAGGAATCTTCAGGTTGAAGTTGGTGAGAATGTACTCATCCCCATCCGGATATTTGAAGGACACATCCTGGAACTCAATGTCACCCTTTAAATGTTCCCAGTTTTCTTTTTTGGGGTTAAAGTTGTCACCATATTTTTCAATTACCTCAGGAGTATCAGTTATTTGAGGTTCGGTTTCAAGCAACCCTGTAACCCTTTCAATATTTGCCTGTGTTGAAACAAAATCTGCAAAAACACGGGCAATTTGTTGAATTGGTTCAAAAATACTTATTGCATAGGTAATAAATACCGATAAGGTACCGAATTCCATAGCATCGTTTATAACCAGATATCCGCCTCTTACAAGAACAAAACACACAGCGAGAGTACTGAAGGTAAGGATAATTGGAATAAACACCGCATTTAAGATAGTTGCTTTTAGTGTATAGTTATAGTACTTATCTGTAATCTGAGAAAAATCCTTAAGATTTTTGTCTTCAATAACAAGTGTTTTTGAAGTTCTGGCACCGGTTATACCTTCATTGAAAGCTCCTGTCATCTTGGAATTGATCTTTCTTATCTTTCTGTTGATGTTAAGAATTTTCTTTTGAAAGTACATGGTTATAAGCGCAATGCACGGAATTATGCACATAACAAGCAGTGCAAGCTTGACGTTTAACAACATCATAGCAATAAAAACACCGATTACGTAAATAATTGCCCACAGCATGTCAATAAGACCCCACGAAACCATCTGCCCGATACGTCCTGTATCACTCATTACTCTGGCCATCATATAGCCGACAGGCGTCGTATTGTAATAGGAAAAGGACAGTTTCTGCAGATGTACAAACAATGCTTTTCTTATTGCCTTTGCTACGTTCAACTCAACCTTCATGGCATTCTGGATAAAGAATATAACCGATACTGCCTGGGTAAACAGGATACAGCCGTAAAGTACTGCAAACTTTTCAATACCCTCTGTTGATCCAGGTACAATGAAGTTATTTATGGCATATCGCTGAAACAGCGGATAAATTACATCAAACACCGATACAAATACCAGGAAAGACATTGCAAGTATAAAAGCTTTCTTGTACTGCTTTACAAAGGGGATTATCTTTTCCCAAACCTTTATGGAAAAAGGTTTTTTGTATTCTTCCTCTTCAAAATAAGACATTATTTATCACCTCCGACGGGAGCAGACTGAGATTCCATCAGCTCTGTTTCCAGACTGCTCTGTATATCGTAAATCTTTCTGTAAATTCCATTTTCGTTTTGGAGAAGTTCGCTATGAGTACCCATTTCAGCAATCTGACCATCATCCAACACCATAATCACATCGGCATTCATTAAAGTGGTGATTCTGTGTGATACAAGAATTACAGTACTCTTTGCAGTGTTATCCTTAAGCGCTCCACGGATTTTTGCGTCTGTTTCGGAGTCGACTGCAGACAAGGAGTCATCAAATACCATGATGGGAGAGCGCTGCATCAACATTCTTGCTATGGCAACTCGCTGTTTCTGTCCGCCGGACAGGGTTACTCCACGTTCTCCGACAATTGTTTCATAGCCTTTTGAGAAGCTCATTATTGCGTCATCTACAGCTGCAACTTCTGCAAAATGCCGGATTTGTTCAATATTATTTGTTCCTTCAAAAGCGTCGATATTCTCCTGAATGGTCTTTGAGAACAGGAAGGGTTCCTGCAGAACAAATCCTATATTGCTTCTGAGGTGACTCAGTTTGATCTTTCTGATATCAACTCCGCCTACTTCTATTGAACCTTTTTCTTCGGGCAGATCATAAAGTCTGTCGAGAAGATACATTATGGTCGATTTTCCTGAGCCAGTTCCTCCAAGGACACCAAAGGTGGTTCCTGATTTTATTTTAAAGGAAATATCCTTGAGCACCGGTTTTTGTCCCTCATAATCAAAGGTTATATTTTTAAATTCGATATCCTTGTTCATATCGGGTGTAATGGAATCCGGACAGTCTTTTTCTTCTTCTTCGGCCACTATTTCCTTGATACGGCTCAGAGATACACTGGTCTTACTCATTTCAGACAGAATACGTCCGAATTGTCTTACAGGCCATACCAGCATTGAATTGTAGAATACAAAAACAAGAAATTCTCCAAGTGTGATAACACCATTTGCAGCTTCTATTGATCCCATAACAATTATCAGCATAACCTGCAGGCCTGAAACAAAATCTCCGATTCCCCAATATTTACTGAGAAGGAGACCGAGCTTGATCCAGTAGTTTGCAAAGTAGTCATTCTTTTTATCAAAGTTCTCTATTTCATAAGCCTGACGGCCAAAGGCACGAACTACACGTACACCCGTAAAGTTTTCCTGTACCATTGCAGAAAGAGCACCCTCGGCTTCATCGGCATATTTGAATCTGTCAGCAATTTTCTTAAAGAATATCCCTGAATAGGCCACAACAACCGGAATAAACGCAAGAGCAATCAGTGACAGTTTGACATTCATCATGAACATCAGGGTAAGGGAGAAGACAACCAAAAAGACTGTTCTAACCATTTCAATAAATTGTATGGATAAAAAGTTTTTAATTGTTTCTACATCTGAAGTACATCTCTGAATTATATCACCTGTCTGGTTCTTAACGTGCCAGCTGTAAGGCAGCTTCTGAATATGGTCGAACAGGTGGTTTCTCAATTTTCTGATGGTACCTTCCGAAGCCCTTGCCATGCAATACCTGTACAGATATGTAAAAATACCTGACAAAACAGCCAACAGCAGGGCCATAGCAGCGAATACCGGAAGATTGTTTTTAACCAGATCACGGCCGCCATTCTGATTAATATAACCTAATATAATTTTTGGTAACCTTAATTCTTCATTTCCACTGATAGCATCAACTATTACTCGGATAATCTGAGGCATTAGATAGTTGAATACGATTGCCAGCATAGTAAACAATACCGCAAAAACATAAAACCATCTGAAGCCCTTTATAAATGAATAAAGCATTTTGAATCTACCTTTATTACTAGGCTGCATATCTATCTCTCTCCTTTGAATAAATTGCCTTAAATAATCGTCATAATTATTTTAGGTGCCTGAAGTCAATAACTCTTAAAAAGAATAGCCAAAAGCGGTAACGGACACTTTTGAAAATTCATTCTTAGAGACAATAAAAAAACACGATACCATAGCATCGTGTTTAAAATATTCTATTTTAAGATATTCCAACTTCAAATGACGGTTACTTAAGTGTTTGACCTAATACAGGCATACTAAAAAAAGTTGCTTGTCCTTGGTCCGATATTAAATTATTTACAGAGCACCTCATTAATTCTAATCTTTAACATCTTACAAACACTCCTTTCACCAAGATTAAGTAATTTTACCTACCAAGATATGTTATTATAACATTGGTTGTCCTGTCAATAGCTGTAATATATTTGTAAAATAAATTAATAAATGGGTTTAGAAATTTTTTCTAGAATGTTTCTAATATGACATGCTGTTGTCTTATTATGATGTATAAAATGGTAGTAAATATTTGAAGAGGAGTCATTATTATGGAGAATAAAGAAGTAAAGTTTTGTCAGAGCTGTGCAATGCCGCTTGAAAATCTGGAGCAACTCGGAACTAATGCAGATGGCAGTAAAAATGAAGATTATTGTCACTATTGTTTTTCGGACGGTGCGTTCATAAAAGAAGAGACAATGGAGGAAATGATTGAGTCCTGTGTGCCGTTTGTTTCAAAGGGTAACCCATGGCCCGATGAAGAGACTGCCAGAAAGGCCATGCTGGAGTTATTTCCACAGTTGAAAAGATGGAAAAAATTGTAGTAAATTTTTATATAAATGAACAATGCAAAAAGACAATGCCATTGACCTTTTGCTTATGGTGAATTGGAGGAAAAAATGATTGAAATACCTGAAGCTATCGAGATATCAAGACAAATAAAAGAGAACATTACCGGTAAAAGAATATTGAATGTTACTGCGGCTCATAGTCCTCACAAATTCGCATGGTATTATGGTGATGCTCATAAATATCAAGATATCATGTCAGAGAAAGTTGTCGGTTCGGCTGTGGGTGTTGGAAGTATGGTGGAAATAATGGCAGAGGATTCAGTTATTCTTTTCGGTGAAGGGGTCGCCATCAGATTTCATGAAGAAAATGAAAAGAGACCACAGAAGCATCAGTTGTTGATTGAGTTTGACGATTTTTCCGCACTGAGCGCATCCGTACAGATGTATGGAGGTATAGGATGTTTTAAGGATGGGACCCTGGAAAATCAATATTATTCGATTGCAAAGGAAAAACCCTCACCACTTTCTGAGGCTTTTGATGACGAATCCTTTGATAGGATTGTTTCTGCACAGGAGAACAGTGGTCTGAGTGCAAAGGCTTTGCTGGCAACAGAGCAAAGGATTCCGGGACTGGGAAATGGTGTCCTGCAGGATATTCTTTTCAATGCAGGAATTCATCCAAAAAGAAAAGTTAAAACCTTTACAGACAGAGACAAACAA
>JAQSXC010000252.1 GCA_029266335.1 Eubacterium sp.
TTCCTTGCGACAAATCTGGCTGCTACATATCCTACCTTGCTTCCGATTTTTACTTTGTTCCAACCATTGGTTGTGTCAACGATAATAACATTAGTATTCTTTTTTAGAGAAGTTATTAACTTGCCACCAGTACCTGGACTTGCTCTGAAATTAACACCATTTGCATTAATTATCCCATTTGCTGATATCAGTTTTAAATAATCATCCTTAACCCAACCTGTGGTTTTATTGAAAGTTACTTTGTACCAACCATTGGATTTATCAATGACTGTAACATTTGAGTTGGATAATTTGGTGATAATACCGGATGATGTATTTGGAGCTTTCCTGACCTTAACATCGGTTCCTGAAATTTTTGCAGGAACTGTAGCCGCCATGGCTAATGATGAAATAAACGCAAAAGAAATAACCAGAACACAACCCGCAAGTACCTTATTAAGTTTCTTAAACATTAGTCCTCCTATAGTGTGCTTCCGAAGTTAGCTGTCGGGTTCGGGTAATAGGATCACCCTACCATAAAATGGATTAACCCCATAATTCTTGGTTCCTCCGTACCTCATAATGAGGATTCAGCAAATTTTGTACTTCTGTGACGTTATGATTGCAGTTTTGATTGTATTGTATTTCAGTAACAGCAATCATATATCATTTCTATTGCCTACCGGGCCTTATAGTTGTATCACCTCCTTAAAATAGAATTTTTATCTCAAGACAAACTTCCTTATATTATTCGAGCTTTTTAAAACTGTTCGAGGGGTTGAACACTTAAATGTAATGAATTTGTAATAATTAATAAGTATTAAAGCTCCCTGTTAAATTCAGCTCATTTACTTTAATATATTTAAATGATTCCATAAGAAATATTTTAACAATCAATTATGAAGATTATGTGAAGATATGGCTTGAATATAATAATTTTTTAATTAATTGGTTAATTATCGATTATATTTATTTTGAGGAATTTTTTAGTTTTTACACAAATTACCTGAATAGCCCCCTTTTGTATTTATATACTAATGATATATTGAACCCATGCGTTATAAATTGTTTGGAGAGATGCGATGTTTACAGATAAAAAACTCATGCAGGCATATAAAAATGCCAAAATTGAATACTTTGATGAAAATTCAAAGTATATTTTTTTCAGCGACTGTCACAGAGGTGATGATAGTGTATCTGATGAATTCAGCCGAAACCAGAATATTCTTCTGAGGGCTCTTGAATATTATTTTGAGCACGATTATACCTATGTTGAGGTGGGTGACGGAGATGAGCTCTGGGAATATCC
Source organism: Eubacterium sp. (assembly GCA_029266335.1). Lineage (GTDB taxonomy): Bacteria > Bacillota > Clostridia > Acetivibrionales > DSM-1351 > Ruminiclostridium. The sequence goes on from JAQSXC010000252.1 coordinate 1,289, forward strand.
GAAATTCAAACATATCAGATTGGCTCACAGTGATGTATTCTCAGTTCTAAAAAAGCTTCACGACCACCACAGATTTATTATGCTGTATGGAAACCATAATATTTATTTGAGAAATAAGTCGTATGTGCGTGATAACTATTATAAATTTTATGATGATTATACCCAGGACATTCATGATCTGTTTACGGGATTAAAGCCTATTGAAGCTCTCATTTTAAAAAGCAAATCATCGGGCCAGGAAATTCTCACAGTTCACGGACATCAGGGTGATCTTATGAATGATCAACTATGGGTAATCAATATGTTACTATTGAGATACTTCTGGAGATTTATGCATGTAGTGGGGTTCCAAAACCCTTCCAGTCCGGCAAGAAATCATTTTAAGAGGCACAAAATTGAACGTACCTATAAGAAATGGATAGCAAAACACAAGACGATGCTTATTTGCGGCCATACACACAGGCAGAAGTTTCCCAAGGAGGAGGAGCTGCCATACTTCAATACAGGGTGCTGCATTCATTCAAAAGGAATTACAGGTATAGAAATTCTTGGTGGTAAAATCATGATGGTGGATTGGAGAGTAAAAGCCGATCCGGACGGTGTTCTTCAAATTGAAAGACATATTATGAGAGGCCCCGAACAAATTGACAAATTTGACGATAAATTTTTTAATGAGTATAAATTACCCTGCAAAAACCTGGACGAGGACGATTGCTGATTTTAAAGGAAAAACTAATGATAGCTTTATAGTACTGCTTTAACTGTTTCAATATACTTCTTTGTTCATGGCATAATGTTTTTGCCATTGATTTATGAGGATATCCAAACGTTTACTCAGAATCAGAATATCTGAGTTGTTAAGGTCGTCAGATTCAGCTATTTTTCTGTTAATTTCCAGTTTCAGTATATTAATTCTATGTTTGATAGTATTTATATCCCTCATTATTAATCCTTTCAAAGAGGTATTTAATAAAACATTCATATTAACGGTTACTATTATAACAGACAAATGTGTTCATATGATGAAAAACATATTAAAAATAATATTCTTATTTTATAATGGTTGATGCTATAATAAAATAAACCAATCTATTATAGCAAATTTTTAAAGAGGTTTACATATGAAAAGTATATCTGATTACGAAATGCCATCAATTTTGAGAGATTTTTTAAACTACCTTCAAACCATAAAGGGTAAGTCTGTTAATACTGTACAGGTCTATTTCTATGATTTGAGAGTTTTTTTCCGATTTTTGAAGCTCCATCGAAATCTGGCCGACAAAAAAATGGAGTTTGACGAAATAAGTATATTGGATGTTGATGCTGAGCTTTTAAAGACTGTAACTCTGAGTGATTTATACTCCTATATGTCCTTTGTCAGCAATAACCGTGACAACACCTCACATGCCCGTGCCAGAAAGGTTGCCAGTTTGAAGACCTTTTTCAACTATCTGACAACCAAGGCAAAGCTGCTTGATACCAATCCAACTGCTGAACTTGAATCTCCAAAGATTTTAAAGAGACTGCCAAGATATCTGAATGTTGAGGAAAGTAAAAAGTTGCTTACATCTGTATCAATAGCTTCAGGTGAGAATTCTGTAAGGGATCTGGCCATACTGACTATTTTTCTCAATTGTGGAATCCGCTTATCCGAGCTGGTGGGTATAAATCTGAGCAGTATAAAAAATAACACCCTGACTGTTATCGGCAAGGGTGACAAGGAACGGAGCATTCCTCTCAACAATGCCTGTGTACAGGCTATTGATGCTTATATAAAAGTCCGTCCGGTGAATGGAATCAAAGACAGGAACGCCTTATTTATAAGCGGTCATAAGCAGAGGATCAGCAAGGAATCCGTACAAAAAATTGTCAAGAAGTACATAAAAGAATCAGGTCTTGATCCACAAAGATACTCAACTCATAAACTCAGGCATACTGCTGCAACGCTTATGTACAAATATGGCAATGTTGATATCAGAGCCTTACAGGAATTACTGGGTCACCAGAGCATTGCAACAACTGAAATATATACCCACCTTGATCAGCAGCAGCTCCGGGATGCAGTAAGCAAAAATCCACTGGCTGATTTCAGTACATCGGAAACAGCTGCTGAAAAAGAGTAATATTCGATAAGTAAACTTACTTTTTATGTCGTATTACGCATAAACCACCTTTCATATGTTAACCCTGAAAGGTGGTTTTACTATTGTTAATTTAACGATCATCATACTGCACCCATTTTTTCTTTCTCTGGTTTTACTTTTCCTTTTACCAGTAACGCCACCATTGCTACTCTCATATTATAATCCCAAGGTGGCTGAAATTCTTGAAGCACAAAGAAGAAAAACCTTACAGACAACAATCGGCTATTTTATACAATTTAAAAATAGTTTCAATTCGGAAGATATTAAAGCAACCGCAATTGTTATCTTCGATCTAATCTCAACAACTGTTGACAGGATTGTGTTCGGGAAAAACGAAATTGACAGGGAAAGATCACTTTGATACTTTTATATCCCCATTACGAGTTTCCAGCTCAATGGATACATTGGGTAATGAACCGACAATACCGGCAGCAGTATTGTCAGTGACGGTAAGCAGGTCAGCAAACGAGGTGTCAATAGAACCTTCTCTTGTTGTTGCGGAAAATTTGAACTCCAGCCTGCTCGGAAATCCGAAAGTAAGGTTCCCGTTCTTGGAATAAGCTGAAATGTCGCCTGTCACATCAGTAAAGGACGCTTCTATCAAACCTTCCCCGGAAGCATTGAAAGAGCCCGAGCCGGTAATATCCGTTATAGTCAGCTTTCCGCCTTTAGATTTGTAGGTGAATGCGCCATTTGCATGATTTATCGTGGTATTGGCGCTGGTGGATTGAATATAAATGGTATCCGTATCAATTTTGTCAAAGGTTAAATTCCCGCTTGTGCTGACAATTTTTAATGCAGATGCAGCAAAGCCTTTCCCTTCTGCTGTGCCGCTTGTCGTGACAATATTGATAGCCGAAGCTTTTACATCGGACACATTTATCATTCCGCTCGTTGTATCAACACTAAAGTCTCCGGACAAATTCAGAGGTATTTTAGTATTTACGGTTCCGCTTGTGGAGTGCAAGGACAGGCTGTCGCTATAGTCCTGCGGAATACATAGCTCAATGAAAGATTCAAAGCTGGATCGCCTTGGCCTGTCGCCTTCTGTTATGAGCAATTCTCCATTTTGAATGGTTGTTCTAGCGTAGTAATTTTTTTTGTCCTCATTCATGTATTCTTTTAATACGACCTTATCGCTTTCGCTTTCTAAAACGTGAATATCATCCGCATCATAATCAAGCCGTAGGCTTTGGAAATCCCCGGCATCGAACGTAAGGGTGTTCACAAGTGATATTGCTTTCTGACTGCCGCACCCCGACAGGGCTTCAATGAGCAAAATACCTGCAATCAAAACAGATAATTTATTACGCTTCATAAATATCTCTCCTTTCATTGATTGAACAGTTCATTTAATTAAATCGTATATTTTTACGGAGCCTGTGCTCCGCTAAAAATAGCTTATCCTTTATATGCGTGAAGCAGATTATCCATGCACACGCTCTTGGCTTCTTCGAGCGGAAGATCCTTTTGCACCTCGAAGGCATCATTCGTGATGTGCATACCCCACCATGACAAGGTTTCGATGATGAGCCGCGTGCAGTATTCAGGATGTTCTACCTTTCGGAATGTTCCTTTTCGCATATAAAGCGTAATATAGGATAAAACCTGATCATAAAATTTTTGCCGATATTCTTTATAATAGATTGTCAGTTTTCTTAAATCATCCGGATTCTTTTCAATCAACAGACAGCCAATACCATATTTTGAAATGACATCAAACGCATCAGACAGCATTTGTTCCAAAGAATAATCTGTTATATTGTCAAGATGCGCTGAGAACGTTTTTGTATTCTTTTCAAATGCATCCATAATCTCCTTATCCAAGGAATCAAATATTTCTGAACGTACTGGCAGCTCGAATTCCTGCGTTATAAATGCCGGATCAATCGTACCTTTCAAAATAAAGCTAAGAATATCTCGTTTCCCTGTAAAGTATACATACAGCATTCCTGTTGATAAACCAATCTCTTT
>JAQSXC010000044.1 GCA_029266335.1 Eubacterium sp.
TTGAGATAGTATTGGAATCAACCGGTTTATTTACCAAAAGAGAAAAAGCAGAAGTCCATATAACAAAAGGAGGAGCCAAAAAGGTACTGATTTCAGCTCCTGCATCAAATGAAGATATCACCATCGTCCTGGGAGTTAATGAAGACAAGTATGATCCCGTTCGGCATAACATAGTTTCAAACGCCTCCTGCACCACAAACTGTCTGGCTCCTGTGGCAAAAGTATTACACGACAGCTTCGGAGTTGTAAAAGGCTTAATGACAACAGTTCATTCCTATACAAATGATCAAAAGATACTGGATTTGCCGCACAGCGACTTAAGACGGGCCAGGGCGGCAGGAATGTCCATTATTCCAACCAAATCGGGCGCCGCCAAGGCAATTGGACTGGTTATACCCGAGTTGGACGGCAAACTGAATGGTTTTGCTTACAGAGTACCAACTCCTGATGTATCAGTGGTAGACCTGGTTGTAGAGGTTGAGACAGCGGTTACCAGGGAAGCGGTGAATACAGCGTTAAAGGCTGCTGCTGAGGGGGATATGAAGGGCATATTGGATTATTCTGAAGAGCAGCTGGTATCAATTGACTACAAGGGAGATCCTGCTTCTTCCATAGTTGATGCACCTTCAACCATGGTGCTTGAAGGCAACATGGTAAAGGTAGTTTCCTGGTATGACAATGAGTGGGGCTTCTCAAACAGATATGCGGATCTTGCTGCATTTGTTGCTGAAAAAGGCTTGTAAGCTATTTGTAAAAGTGAAGTAAACATACTTGACTCCATTTAAGCTCAAGCTTATTATAAAACTATATTCCATATCTATGAAAAATACTTGATAATATCAGCAGGTTTCAAGAGTGAATAATTTCATCAATAAATTATGGCGGCTATGCAGTTCAGAGCTATAGCATGTCAAAGCCATAGTATGGCTTGTGGAGGATAGTATGAGTATTAGAATGTATTACCCCGGTGGAAGGGAAAAGGCCTTGACCTTCAGCTATGATGACGGGCAAATATTTGACCGGACCCTGGTTGGGATATTTAATAAATATAAGATGAAGGCAACTTTTCATTTGAATTCCGGTACCCTTGGGAAAGAGGGGTTTATAACCGAACAGGAGGTAACGGAATTGTTCAGAGGGCATGAGATATCCTGCCATAGTGTCACCCATCCATTCCTGAATCAACTGCCGCAGGGACAGCTTATTAATGAGATATGGGAAGATAGGAGAAATCTGGAAAGACTTGCAGGTTATCCTGTAAGAGGAATGTCCTATCCCTTCGGGGTATATGATGAAAGAAGCCTTAAAGTATCGGAGACATTGGGGATAGAATATTCAAGAACTGTTAACGCAACAAACAGCTTTTCGGTGCCGGGTAATTTTTTGGAGTGGCATCCCACCTGCCATCACAATGACAATATATTGGGCAAGCTTGATAGTTTTAAAAACCAGCCGCCTTGGTCCAGTTTGCCGCTGTTTTACATATGGGGTCACAGTTTTGAGTTCCACAGACAAAATAATTGGGAGATTATAGAGGTTTTCTGCTCTGAAGCATCCGGTGATCCTAATGTATGGTATGCAACAAATATTGAAATTAAAGATTATATATACGCTGTCAGGAAGCTGATCTTCAATGTTGAACAGACTCAGGTGTATAATCCTTCGGCCATCACTGTATGGTTGGGCCGGAATGGGAATATTTTGGAGTTAAACCCCGGTCAGACCCTGCAGCTATAAAATTTTTCTTTCCGGTGTAAAAGATAAGAAACTAAAAAGTACAATGGTTAAATAGTAACCACTGTACTTTTTTTATTGTGTACGTCCAGCGAAGCCATTTAAATTTGCCTAAAAATAATTGACTACTGTGTGAAAATCTGTAAATATATTATATATAGTAAATTATAATTATTTTTGATGATACCATGGTGGCACTTAATAATATAAGGATATTGATTATGTATAATTCAGACTGGCACATTCATTCAGAAGCGTCTTATGATGCCGAACTCACGTTGAAAGAATTAATTTCATCAGCACAAAAAATGGGGTTGAAGCAATTTGGCATTACAGATCACGCAAACTATAACACACATTCATTTATGGGAAATATACATAAATCCAAATGCCTTTACGAAATGAACCGGTGTGAAGGGTTTTACCTGGGTGTTGAGCTGACGCCTATTTCCAGGCCCTTGTATGATCACTGTGCACTTTATGGAACAATGGAAGGTTATATTCCAATAAGTCAGGAGTCTCCTTACGAGATAGAGCTTGCACTGAGCCTGGATGAAATGAGGGAATTGGGAATACTATATGCGGTAGGTGCTGCACACTGGGTGCTCAATGTACCCTACGAGCAGGATAAAATTATACGTGAATGGCACCGGCAGCAGATGTACCTGGCATGCGATCCAAGGGTGGATATCCTGGGTCATACCTGGCGTTTCTGGGGGCCTGATATATGGTGTGACCAGGAGGGGCATTATTTTGATAAACCATGGTTTTCAGACTTTGATGTCATCCCACGGTCAATGCATGATGAGCTTGCAGCGGCCCTCAAGGAAAATAATGTATGTATTGAGGCAAATTCCACTATGATTTTAGGTGAGCGTTACCCTGAGAACTTTTACCGCAAATATAATGAGTATTTGAGATACATGTTTGAAAAAGGTGTACGGATAACCTTTGGATCAGACTCACATGGGCCGCAGTATCATGATTTGGGCATACAGGTTGAAGCGGCTTTGGGTGAAGTTGGTTTTAAGTCTGGTGACTTTTCTTCACCGGTTATACATACAGAAAGGCTGTAAAGGCAGGAGAATGAGGAATAAATATAAATGCAAAGCAGGCTTTGCGTAAGTGTCCGGTTGTTTAATAAATCAGACATTAGGTGAGTAGAGTAAAGGGGATGCTGCTGGTATTAACCTGTTGCATCCCCTTTTATAACTGAAAATAATTATTTTCCCATACTCTTCAATTTTTCGTTATAGGTCCTGGTCCAGATATCCTCAACCTTTGAGAGGCCCATTTCATCACATTTTGCAATCATGTTATTATACTCTGCCAATGCAGCAGCTTCATCCTTGGAAAATATTATTTTAATTATTGAATTTTTATATATCTCAAGGCATTTTTTCAGTGCAATTCCGTCTGCACTTGCCGGGTCAATAGTTGGTAAATCAAGTTCAGGCCTGTACTCCATATATGGTGCGAATATCTTGTTGTATTCAGCCATTTCGGTATCATTCTTATCCCAGAGATGTATATTGTAGTCAAGTGAGTCTGAAATAAACCAATATTCACCCAGCCCATTCTTAGCAGCAACACTTCCCCAGTCCTTCATTTTTTCCTTGTAGTATTCAGGCAGAAGAGTAGGTTTACCATCAACCATTTTCCAGTGGGGGCCATTTGCAACATCACCGCTGTATGTATCGCCTTCAACTCCGTAAACAGTGTCCTTTATGCCATCCTGCGAATACAGGTATTCTAGGAATTTTATCGCCCTTTCAGGGTTTTTTGCACTTTTTGTGATAACTGTGGCGTTCCAGCCGGTACCTGCCTCGATCCGCTTATAGTTTGGAAATGGTTTCATAACAATGTACTGAGTGTTTGGATTGTCGGAGGGTATTTTTGTCCCGTCTCCGATTGTCCATGTATAGCTGATGGGATCGCCTTTTTGAACTTTTGCCAGTTGAATTTCGCTGTTGTCAATAAAGGATTCTTTTGTCAGCAGCTTATTGACCATGAGCTTGTTTAAAAACTTTAAAGCCTCCACAAAAGCCGGATTCCTGAAGCCTATCTGGATTTTGCCATCAACTTCATAATACTGTGTAACACCGAATTGCGCTCCGATAGTGCTCAACCGGGCTGTGTCAACCGAGGACCCCATTGACTCTGAATTTAGAGTGTTTGCTCCGGCGTAAAAGCCTATTTTGTCGGGATGCTTTTGTTTTATTTGTTTCAGGGCTTCAATGAATTTATCGGGAGTGCTTATATCAGGGTTCCCGATTTCCTCAAGATAGTCCTTCCTTATCGAAAAACACTCCTGGTTGGTACCGATGAGTGCATTATACTCCAAAGCTGTCTTCTTGTAATCTTCTCCTTCTACGTAATCAGCAATATAATATGTTTTGCCGTCACTTGACTTATAATTTGTCATGATTTCTTTTCTCAGTATTGTTTTAAACTTGGGAGCATATTTTTCCATCAATTCATCATAGGAGTAAAGGAGTCCTGCATCTATCATCCTGCTCAGTGAAGTATTATTCTTATCCAGACATATCATGCCCGGGAGTTCTCCGCTTGACAGCATGATATTAAGCTTCTGGTCATCATCCGAAACAGGTTTGGAGATTTCCAGGGTCACTCCGGTTTTTTCAGTTACTCTTTTTGCGGTGGCATCGGTCCAGTTCATGCCAAACCAGGAATAGTTTACGAACATGTCCAGGGTAACGGGTGAAGTATCGGACTCCCATTCAAGTTTGCTTGGATCTGTTACTGCAGTATTTCCGGCAGCAGCTGATGTCTGAGCGTCGGCAGTTGACTGAGCCGGGTCGGTTTTAGAACTGCCGGTGCAGCCTGAGAATAATGATAATGTTAAGATTAAGGATAAGCATAATGTGACTGATCTGATGAAAAGTTTATTCATATTACTTCCTCCAATTTAATTTTTGTCATGATTGAGCATATATTAACAGCGCTTCCCGGTATGGATAATTTACCTAACCTCCTGTCATATATATTATACCGGAAAAGGCAACTAATAAAACCGCGGTCAGGCTTTTATTGAGCCTACCATCATGCCTTTCACAAAGTACTTCTGGATAAAGGGATATATAATTGTGATAGGAGCAATCGCAACGACAAGAGTTGCATATCTTATAGATTCCGGAGTTGAGGTGGGTACGGCACTGTTGACATGCCGCTGCATTTCCTGCTGGGCGGCAGCCAGAGACATGATCCGCATTAAAAATGCGGGTAATGTTATAAGTTTTTCGTTAGTTATATAATATGCGGGTGCAAACCAGTCATTCCAATGGGAGACACCGTTAAACAGTGCGATTGTAGCCATGACCGGAGCTGACAGCGGCAAAACAATTTTAAAAAACAGTGTGAAATTACCTGCACCGTCAATCCTGGCCGATTCTTCCAGTGCCTCGGGAAGCTCGCTGAAAAATGCAATGAAAAGGAGCACATTGAAAAAGCTCAGCAACGACGGAATGATATATACCAGAAAATTGTTCAGCAGGTGCAGCTGCTTCAGCAAAAGGTAGTTAGGCACCAATCCCCCTGAAAAATACAGGGTTACAATACCAATCAGCATGTATGTCCTTCTGAACATCAGGTATTTTTTCGAAAGGGCATAAGATACTATGGCGGTAAAGAGCACGGAAGTTGCGGTGCCTACCAGCGTTCTTGCAGCAGTCATGGAAAAAGAAAGAAAAAGTGATTTTTGCTTGAGAACTGTTACATAGTTGGAAAAGGTAAACTTTCTGGGGAACAGATAAAAGCTTCCCATTGCAGCGTCCGTACCCTCATTAAAGGAATATATCAGGCAGTAATAAACAGGATATAGTGTAGCTACCAGGACAATAAGGGCAACTGCCGTGCTGAGTACATCTATAATTAAATCTTCGCGGGTTCTTTTGAAATTAGCCATTTTTAAATTTCCTCCTTAAAATATGCTACTGTCAGCAACTTTTTTTGACCCGTAATTTGCTACCACAAACAATATCAGAGATAAGACTGATAAAATACAGCTTACAGCGGTGGAAAAGGAATAGCGCATCTGATTTAACCCTATATTCACAATATAGTTCTGAATTACATAGGATGTGCTCCTGTTAAAGACGTTTCCAAGCAGAAAGGATTGGTCGAAGTTTGAACCGGCGGGTCCTCCGTTCAGAAGATCACCTATATTCAAAATGAGCAATACGACTACGGTATTTTTTATAGATGGAAGGGTAATATATCTTATCCTTTTCAGTCTGCCGGCACCGTCTACAATAGCGGCTTCATACTGCTCCGGAGATATACCGGCAATGGCGGCTATGTATATTATGGCATTCCAGCCTGTTTCCTTCCAGCAATCTATAAATGTACCAATCCACCAGAACAGCTTGGGTTCCGCCAGAAACTCCACCGGTGATTTTACAACTCCGGTACCCATCAGGAGGGAGTTTACAAGTCCTTTGGGGTCAAGAAATACCATCCATATTGTTGCAACTACCACATATGATAAAAAATGAGGTAAATAACTGCCTGTTTGGACAAACTTTTTGAACCTGATAAATGGAATTTCATTCAGCATAGTAGCAAAAAAGATAGGTATTATAAATGTAAACAAAAACTTGACAGAACTCATTCCTATTGTATTTTTCATTGCCAGATAGAAGTCTTCATCTGAAAATACCTGTGAAAAGTATTTAAAACCTGCCCACGGACTATTAAGTATCCCTCCTGTAATGGAATAATCCTTGAAGGCAATGATATTACCAAACATTGGTATGTAACAGAATACTATGATAAACAGTATTCCGGGCAATACCATCAACTGCAGCGGCAATTGCTTCCGGAATCTGTAAAATGTCCCCGTTCTATATTGCCCGGTATTTTTTGTATTTCTGAATTTCGGCCTTCTCAAATGAATCATTGAAAAACCTCCTAAACAATTGTAGATTTATGCTGTGGGTCACCAGTCCTTTTTATACGCCTATTATAATATTTTGCCGGAGTTCAATTAGTTTAAAAAACACAGATTTAGTACAAATTTCTCATATCCCGGTATATAATATCCAGGTTGAAACTCAGTTGACTATAATATATAATGAAAATAAATCATACCAGTCAAATCATCTTTATAAAAAGGTAAGGTAAACATGATTTCAAAAAAAACTTCTTTTTTAAAACGCTTAAGTTTTAAGTCGAAACTTATCATTTCATATATATTTATTATCTCAATACCTATCGTTATAAGTGGATTGCTTTTCTATGACAAGGTAATTTATTCGATAGAAAGTACAAATTCAAATATAATCCAGCAAAGAATTCGACAGGAAAAAGTAAATATTGACAGGAAGCTTGATGATATAGAAAATGCGGCAAACCTTATGACCTCCAATAATATTCTCAACAGATTTTTCAGCAATGTTTTCTATACCGATCTTGAACTTGTTCAAGTGATGGGGAACAATGTTAATCCGGTACTGACCGGGTTTTACGATGCTTATGGCAAGGTAGGGGGAATCAGATTTCTGACATCAAATGAAAAAATATCCGAGGGCAGCAATATTAACTGGCTTAAATGGTATGAAAATATGGACTGGTTTACCGAAATAGAGCCTTCATTGAATTCTTACACATATTATTGGGAACCTTATCACCTTCAAAGATCTTATATTTATTCAAATAATACAAAAGAACATGTATTTTCCTTATATCGCATGTTCAATACCATAACGCCTGCAAGCAAAACATATCTTCAAATTGATGTAGATCCCGGCTATTTGTTTAGTGCCATAAGTGCAACATCTATAGGGAATTCCGGTTTTATTGCAGCAGTAAGTGAAAAATCCGGGTTTATATCAGGTCCATCAAAAAACAGTTTTTTCGTGAATAAGCTGATAAAGGATATTTCTTACAGTAAATTTATGGCGGGAGCAAACGGAAACTTTATATATTATGACGGCGAACAGAAGTATTCGGTCCATTATGAAAAGCTCGACAGGGTATACAGCAGCCTGATAGCTGTTATACCATTGTCGGAATATACTGCTGTTGTCAACAAGGCCAAACGGAATTTCTTATTGATTATTGCAGCAGCAATTCTGGTGCTTGTGGGTATTTCATACATTATTACAACGCTTATGCTCAAAAGGGTAGGAAGGATATTAAAAGCGGTAAATAAAATTCAAAACGGTGATTTTAATGTTCATATCCCTGTCTACGGAGAGGATGAAATTGATACGCTTGCAATTGACATAAATATTATGGCGGACAAGATCAGCAATTTGATAAACAAGGTTTACAGATCCGAAATTTCTCAAAAGGAAATGGAAATAAATACCTTGCTTGCTCAAATAAATCCGCATTTCTTATACAATACGCTTGAGACATTTAAAATGATGGCAGAAGTGAACAATCAGTACGAAATATCTGAGGGGTTGACTACTCTTGGAGATTTATTCAGGCATAATACCACCATCGGTAAAAAGATGATAAGGCTGGGTCTGGAGGTGGAAAACATCAGAAACTATATTAAAATAATGAATCTGATGCTGAACAACAGACTTACCATAACCTTTAATCTGGATGCTTTTTCATGTGACCGTCCAACTCCAGCTTTTTTACTGCAGCCTATTGTAGAAAACTGTATTGCGCATGGCTTTAAAGACAAGGAGGGGCCTTTGAGCATAAATATAGATATTCATATTTCCGCAAACAGTACGACAATTGTTATAACCGATAACGGGTGCGGCATACCGTACCCTAAACTGAAAACCATAAGGGAAAGTCTTGATACCTGCATGGAAAATGATTTGGCGGAAGTAAAAGATAAGGGAATAGCATTAATCAATATCAACAGAAGGATCAAGCTGGCATTCGGAGCGGATTATGGACTTGAGATCGACAATGATGAAGCGGGGGGAACTGTTGTAACAGTAAATATTCCAGGTATAGTTTAGTTAAAATCAATATCGGCAGGGAGAAGAGGATAACTATGTATAAAATACTATTCGTAGAAGATGAAGATATCATACGCGCAGGCCTTAAAAAAATTGTAGCTGATGCCGGATTTAGATTTGAAGCTGTTTTTGAGGCAAACTGCGGTAAGACTGCACTGGAGATAATAAAGAAGCACAGTCCTGAAATTGTTATTGCCGACATTAAAATGCCTAAAATGGACGGTCTTGAATTAATCAGACATTGCAGAAATCTGGGCTTAAGCCTGTCATTTATAATCGTCAGCGGCTATGGTGAATTTGAGTATGCTCAGAAGGCCATAACCTTTGGAGTGACAAATTATTTGCTGAAGCCTGTAAAGAAAATAGAATTAATTAATTCAATCAGCAGGGTCATTTTTAACCTGGACAGTACTGAGGAACAGAAAAAAAGGATTGATGTTCTTCAAAAGGAGAGTGTCAGACAGGTACTGAAAGGCAAATATAAACCAGGGGAAATACCTCCAGTTTTAAAAAGTGTAGGCCTGGAGTTTTTTGATAAAAGTCTTGCGGTACTTTCCTATTATTATAAGTGTGAAAGTGATAACCTAATACAGGATAAAGTATGCAGTATGGTCTGTTCGGAAATTCAAAAACCCTTGGAGCCTGTTTTCAGCTATACTTTTCCATATAATTACACCGTGATATTGATAAAAATTGACAAGGCCTTTGAATTCAAAACGGATAGCCTGATTAATTATCTGAAAGCAAAAATTCTGGAAACAGGAAGAGCATTAAATATTAATCTGTATGGAGGCCTGAGTGATATTTCAGGTGATGTAAGTCAGATACACAATCTTGTTTTACAGAGTGAAAGTGCATTGGATTACAGAATGTTTTATTATGAATCCAAATTTTTCTGTTGTAAATACATACCCCAGGTCAATCCGGCAGTGCATATTCCGGATGTCTATTCGGATGCTTTGCTCAATGCCGTAGCCCATGGCAAAATAAATGAAACCATATTAAGTGTTGATAACCTTTTCAGGTTCCTGCTGAAAATAGAAAAGCTTACTCCGCATATTATAATAAGCCACTTTGAAGAATTATTGCACAGGGCTGAGAAGATTATTATGAAGAACACCGGCAATATCATGCAAAGTGCCGCTGGCAGAGACAGCTATCACAGTCAAAAGATAGAGGATGTTTACCGCTCCTCTGATTCTATAAATAATCTTGTGACAAATATCAAGGAAATTTTTCTAAGTGCCGGAAGAAACTCACTTCATGATAAACCCGGTCATGGCAGCAGTGTAGTGGACAATGCATTGAAATATATAGAGGAGAACTATATGCTGGATTTAAGTGTGGATCAGGTATCCGACTATATATCCATGAACCCTAATTATTTCAGTTCACTTTTTAAAGCCAAGACAGGCTGCAGCATTACAAATTATCTTCAGAAGATCAGAATTGAAAAAGCCAAACAGCTGTTAGCCGACCCCAAAAACAGAATTTTTGAAATTGCGGAAAGGGTGGGCTTTGTAAATAACAAGTACTTTTTTAAAATATTTAAAAAGGAAACGGGAATGACTCCGGGCGAATACAGGGATGACCGGCAGGAACTCCAATAAAGACAAAGGGCGAAAACAAAGAATCAAAATGGCGGGAGATTTGTATGGGTGAAGAAATTTTAGAAACAGACGGCAGGTATTTTCAGAAATGCGTTCATTTCTTTAATGTGAATAGAAATGTTGAACTCAGTTTTATTCAATCCGGTCATCATGTAACCGAGCCTGGCTACCAGTATGGTCCGCTGATAAGGGATCATTATCTGGTGCATTTCATCAAGTCCGGAAAGGGAAAGCTGTATCTGCATAATATGGTATATAAGGTACAGGCCGGAAACTGCTTTTTGATTTACCCCAATCAGATTGCCTATTACCAGGCTGACAGCAATGACCCCTGGGAATATTACTGGCTTGGTATTAGTGGAGTTATGTCTGAAAATATTTTCCATAACATAGGCTTTAATTATAAAAGAATGGTATTGCCCTTCAAAAGTAGTGAAATATACAGCACTATCGAAAACATAACCGAAGAAGGCATCAAGCATGAAACCGAGGAAGGTAAGCATGATACCGATGAAATAGCCATATACCTGCAACTTGGCAGCCTTCTTAGGAAGGTTCTGTATTATCTTATGGAAGATAACCGGTCGAATAATGAAGTCAAATACAGGAACCCGGAGGAAGATATGGTTACGGTCATGGGGAATGGCAAATACGCAGACCGGTATGTAAATATTGTGGCTAAAATTATTCAAAACAGCTATTCACAAGACATCAGAGTAGAGCAGATTGCAGAAAAATTAAATATAAACCGCAGCTATCTTTCAGCTACTTTTAAAAAAAATACGGGACTGTCAATCAAGGAATTTCTTATAAGCTACCGTATTGATCAATCCTGTGTTCTGCTGAGGGATAAATATAGACCTATTGCTGAAATTTCAAGTGCTGTTGGGTATGATGATCCTCTTTACTTTTCAAGGCTATTCAAAAAACAGGTAGGCTGTTCTCCATCCGAATACAGGAACAGGATATGAAGGTAAATTGACTTTACCTAGCATTTGTCCATATTTAGATAGCAATTTTATATTCTTCAAAGTAGCTGTAAAACTCATAATAAAGGTATGAATTATCCTAAAGTGACATTGGGGAAAGGTAAGTAATAACTATCAATTCAGCGGCTTATGTCCAAATCTGCATCACCGGCAAGTACGGTCTTACCGTACCTGATCTTAACACGACAGTACATATATTTCTTCCGGAGCTTTAATAAATGTTAGGCTGCGAAATCTGGTTTTTTATGGGGTTCTCCTCAATAGCATTCTAAATTCAACTGTCTGGAATTCATGCAATTCATAGTAGATTTTAAAGGAGAGAAGAAGTATGAGAAGACTTAGAGTTTTAGCATTAGTTCAGGCAATAGCTTTGTCGGCATTTTTACTGGCCTCCTGCGGTCAGCAGCAAACAGCCGTTGACAGCACCGCAAAGGCATCCTCAGAAGCAACAGGCGGAAAAACCTCAGCAATGGCAAATGCCTTTGGCTGGGAGGTGCCCGAAAAGACCATTGAAATTACCGCTTTCAATGCTCCCGGCGAATATGCTCCTTCGGAAGAACAAAAAATCGGCAGGGAAAACATGGAGAAATACATCCTTGAGAACTTTAATGTCAAGCTTACCATGCAAACCACCGATGGCGACGGTAAGGAGGCAATAAATCTGGCTTTGGCTTCCGGTTCTTATCCTGATGTAATTTATGATGCAGAATATGATACGGTACTGAAATTTAAACAACAGAACAGGTCGCAGGAGTTATCCTCATATATGGATACCATAGGTAAGGATATCAAAGAAAAATGCGGCGACACCTATCCTATGGTGCTTGACGATCAAGGAAAGCTTTGGGCAATACCCATAGGCGTCAATGAGCTGATGGAGATGCCGAATAAAACGGCAAATATACGGTATGATGAATGGCTTCAAATAGGCTCTCCCAAAATTGAGACACCGGACGATTATTACAATGCTTTGAAAGAAATCCTGAAGGTTAATCCAAAAACTCCAAATGGTGAAAAAAGGTATGCTATGTCGCTCTTCAACGATCAAAATTACGTAAAAGATTTTGCGGGTTACTGGGGGTTGAAAAACGGCTGGAAAATCGGAAAGGACAACTCTTTTGCATACTGGACAAATACCGAAGAAGGAAAAGCCATGACAAAGTGGTTCAACGGAATATACCGCGACGGTTTATTTGACCCCGATGCATTCAACAACACATTTGACGACTGGAAGGCCAAGTTCTCGAATGAGAAGATAGCTGGCTGCATAGGAGAATGGTGGATGGTATACAATGCCGGTCATGAGGTCTGGCAGTCGCTGGACAAGAATGTTTCTGAAAATAAACGGTACATCCAGGTAGGGTTTAAGGCGCCTGAGGCCGAAGCCGCATATGTTACGGGAAAAGTGCGGAGCGGGGGTGCGTATACTATTATTACCGACAAAGCCAAAGATGTTCAAGCTATTATGAAGTTCATAAATTTCCAGGCGACGGATGTGGGAATGGCGCTCTTCAATTGGGGGATCCCCAATGGTGTGCCTTCCGACAAGGATCCAAACAAGCTCATAAAGGAATGGAATATTGATGAAAGCGGCAACTGGTCTTTTGATGAAAAAGCAAAAGAACAATTTATTTCCGAGACATGGGATTACAATCAGGAGGCTCTTCTTGGAACAGCCACATACGTATTCTTTAGTTCGTTTGACCGTTGGCCGGATGGAATACACCATGTCTGGGCAAGCCATATGTGGTTCTCTGAAAACAAATGGAAAACTATTATGATAAACAATCTAAAAGATACGATTTATGATGCGACGCCAATGGTTCTACTGGAGGAGGACGAGGACACCGCTCTTGCCGAACAGGCCGTCAAAGACAGTTGGACACAGTACTGGCCGATGGTTGTTCAATCAAAGAATGATACTGAATTTGAAGCAAACTGGAGCAAATTGCAACAGGCTGTAAATGGAGCAGGAATTGAAGGCTATGCCAAAACAATGGAGAATAACTACAAAAAAAATATGGCCAAGCTCAGCAAATAGTCCGGTTGTTATGACAGTGAAGGCGGGATAGCCACATGCCCGCTTTCACACATTTAAGGTTCTGATTATTTTGGAGGCGGATGGATGAAGACAGGAAATATGTTAGTTGAAAAAGCAGCCCGCAATGATTACACAGAGTTTCAGAGATTTATAAAAAGCCTGAGAACTCAGAGACAACTCTGGCTCCTTTCTATACCAATTATTATCTGGGTTATAATTTTTGCTTATTATCCCATGTATGGAATATTAATGGCATTTTTTGATTATACGCCCGGAAAGGAAATATTTCAATGCGATTTTACCGGATTGAAGTATTTTAAGCAATTTGTAACAAATCCTTCAATTTTCACATTACTGCGTAATACTCTTGTAATGAGTGGATTAAGCCTGACCTTGGGATTTTTGGCCCCAATCGTTTTTTCGCTTATGCTGAATGAAATGGGTAGATCAGGTGTAAAGAAAGTTATTCAGACAGTGTCTTACCTGCCTCACTTTATATCATGGATTGTGGCGGGAAGTATGGTTTACATGGTACTTTCAAGTGACGGTATACTGAATAGCCTATTAAGTGCATCAGGAGCGACACAAAACTCAATACCGTTTTTAACAAAAGGTGAGTATTATTGGACAATCTACATCATTGTTAACGTATGGAAATCTGTGGGTTGGTCGTCAATCATCTATCTCTCCGCAATGTCGGGAGTAGATGAAGAACTGTACCAGTCAGGAGCCATTGACGGTTTGGGACGGTGGGGAATGGTAAAGCATATAACGCTTCCTTCTATCGCTCCAACAATTATACTCCTGTGGATTCTTGGTATCGGCAATATACTGAGTGCGGGTTTCGACTATCATCTTATAATTGGTAATGCGGCTACGAGACCATACTGGGATGTAATAGACACATATGCTTACAGGTATGGTGTGCAGCAGGGGTACTACTCAATGGGTACTGCAGTCAGTCTTATGAAATCGGTTATCGGATTTGTGCTTGTATGGATCACGAATTCTATCAGTAAAAAAATGACGGATACATCCATATTCTAGAAAGGAGATGGTAGAATTGCGCAGATTTTCATACATTAAAAGGACACCCGGGGGTGTAGTATTTGATGTGTTTAATGGGATTTGCATGACAGTTTTAACTGTCATTATGATATATCCATTTATAAATATTTTAGCAATTTCTCTTAATGAAGGAACTGATGCCGTACGTGGCGGTATTTATATATGGCCCAGAAAATTTACTCTGGCAAATTATGAATATGTATTTTCAAATACAAGCATGCTGAGGGGAGCAGGGGTTTCGGTGCTCAGAGTAGTTGTCGGAATTACAACCGGTGTATTTGCCAACGCTTTGCTGGGATATATTGTGAGTTGCCGTACTTTTTACGGCAGAAAATTTATGCGAATACTATTCCTTATTACAATGTATTTCAGCGGAGGATTAATCCCAACCTATTTGTTGATGATACGACTGGGATTTATGAATTCTTTCCATGTATACTGGGTTCCCTCGATGTTCAGTGCCTTTTATATGCTCCTGACAGCATCCTATATTCAGAATCTGCCTGAGTCACTTTTTGAGGCGGCAAGAATTGACGGATGTTCTGAACTCAGAATACTTTTCAATATAGTTTTGCCGCTGTGTTTTCCGATGCTTGCGTGTATTGCTGTATATATTGGTGTTGATCAATGGAATGCTTGGTTTGATGTTTCACTGTATAGCAAGGACGGGAAGTGGGACAACCTGCAAATCATACTTTACCGCCTGTTAAACCAGGCAACGGCTCTTCAGAAGATGATGGAAAAGCAGAGGGCAGCAGTAGCAATGAAAACATTGCAGCCGCTTACCGTACGTGCTGCTACAACAATCGTTGTTACCCTGCCCATCATATTTATCTATCCGTTTTTTCAGAAATATTTCGTATCAGGAATTACCATAGGATCAGTAAAGGGTTAATGACCCTATAAGTTATGCACCGACCAGAGCTTTATCTGTAGAGCAAAATGTGTTGGGTGTGTATGAAAAATCAAAAGGGCGCAGACCTGGATCTGGGACTGTTATTTATCGACTTCAAAATTATTGTCAGACAAAAAAATTGCAAAATGAAAGGCTAATTATCTATGAAAAAAAATCATATTTATCCGGTTCTGGATATTCCTCCTGTGGCGCAAGCTGAGGTAAGTAAAGAGTATAATGCTTCAGGTGAGGCAATTTATATATTAAATTATGGTGGCAGAGATATTGTAAAAATTAAGATTATGAGCCATGAGGAAACTGAAATAAGAATACATTCCGACGGGAGCATGCAATCTTCGCCGTTAATACAGCAGTTTTATCTCACTTCCCGAAAGCCTGTCCATGCTGTTGTTACACTGCATATGAGGAAGGATGCCTTATGCCTCAAATCCCAAAGAGCAAAAAACGGACAGGCAATTCATGCGCAGTCGGGAGGCCCTCTTATTTATGGCGCTAACGGATATTACGGTATGTGGGAAGATCTCATGCTGGAATGGTACGGGGCAACTTGGCATTGGATAGACGAAAGATCAACAAGGCATGAAGACGGGTCAACCTCGGCAGCCTTTGAAATGGATATTGATAACCGGGCTTTTTACCTTTTGCTCCGTCCACGGTATTATAGCCAGCATCTGGGATACAAATATTTTTCGCCCTGGAAAAGGCAGCCTAACGGCAAGGGGATTTCAGGATGGTGTTCATGGGAAGCCTATCATAGAGACGTTACCGAAGAGAATGTTGCTGATGCCGCTAAGCTTATGTCGGAGCTTGCTCCGTACGGTCTTGAATACATCCAGCTGGATGATGGCTTCCAGCAGTTTTTGATTCCTCCCGAAAAAGACGGGAAGGTCTATGAGTCATGGTTGACGACAAATGAGAAATTTCCCGGAGGACATGAAAGAATTACTGGAAGTATCCGTGATCAGGGCCTGGTTCCGGCAATTTGGACAAACGCAATTATTACAAATGAGGCAGCAGCTGATACAGGCTTGTGCATGAAAGAGAACGGAAAGGCTTTTAAAGGCTATTGTATTGAATATATTCTGGACTGTTCGGAAGAAATATTGGAGAAACACGTTCTGCCGTATTATGAGGGCCTGAGAAAACATGGATATGAATATTTCAAAACAGATGCCATCAGACATCTATGTCTTGATGGCCTACAGGAAAGTGTAAGACGGGGACTGCTTACTGATGAAGAAGCAGACAAGCGTTTCCGCGGTTTCATGGAATGCGTGAGGAAGGGAATAGGTGAAGAGGCCTATTTACTTTCGTGCTGGGGAATCCTAACTCAATCGGTCGGCCTGGCAGATGCGTTCCGTGTGGGAACTGACGCCAATGAAGAGTGGGAGCATATCCATATGCAGATTACCGAATCCGCCCGGTGCTTTTTTGCCCACAGGATTTTGTTTACAATAGATCCCGATCATATATGCGCCCGTACCGAACTGGAATGGGCAAGGATGCTTCTTTCTTTCGTAAGTCTGACAGGTGGACTGTATATGCTGAGTGATCCCCTTGAATGCTATGATGAGCCAAGAATGCAGATAATAAGAAAAACCCTTCCTTCTCTGGAGGTATATACAGGGGAGACCGGGCCCATAGATTATTCTACTCCGGCATTCTGCTGGTCAGAAAATCCTGAGCTTACACCGGAAGAGATATCCGATTTTATCTCTAACACGGGCGAAGCCAGGTTTGGTACTTTTTGGGCAACACACTTCCGTAAAGATGACAGGAGTTGGACGGTGGTTATGCGCACGGCTTTGCAGCAGCTGGCTTCGGAATCAATATTCTTTAAGGATATCGGACTTGATCCGGATTGCAGATATGCGGCATATGATTTCTGGGAGGACAGGTTCCTTGGGGTTGTTGAGGCAAGTATGGAGCTCAGAGAATTGCCCATCGGACATGTGCAGGTATGTGCACTTACACCGGTTTCGGAAAGCGCGCCGACTCTAATTTCGTCCAACAGGCATGTCAGTATGGATGCGGTGAGCGTAACAGCTTGTAAAACAGTGAAAGGCTCATTATTACTAAAACTGCACGGTGTGGCAGGTGAAAGCTTTACGTACTTCATTTATTCAGAAAAGCCATGCAGAGTTGCGTCCGACAGGCCGTTTTCAGTAGAAGTGGTAGACGGAGTGTTATACAGGGTGACAGTAACCTTTGACATCGAGGCTGCGGAGATTGTGGTAAAACAGGTATAAAAGAACACGGATCAGATCATCAGGGTATAGGCAAACTACCGTAATGTGAGAAATTTGAACCAAATCTGAGGTTTTTAAACTAATAACAATTCAAGAGAATAATATAATAGATCTATATGTTGTGATGCCATGAACGAGAGTTTTTATAATTACTATTTGTATTGTTGGTGCTGCCGACGGAATGGAGGTAAGTTTGAAATTAAATAAAGGCCGGGTTGAATTCCAATGCAATGATGTTTTGCTGGAAAGGGGATTTTATTGGGCTAAAGCGATGGCCCTGTCTTATGCGCACGAGGGAGACGCCGTAGGAGAGTGGTATGAGGCCTCTCTTCCGGGACGGAATGCTTTCTGTATAAGGGATGTGGCGCACTATGCCGTTGGTGCGCAGATCCTTGGGTTGGATGCACATAACAAAAACATGTTGAGGAAATTTGCACAGGGCATATCGGCGTCAAAGGATTTCTGCAGCTTCTGGGAGATTACAAAGGATAATGTTCCGCTTCAGAATGATTACACCAGTGACTCCGACTTCTGGTATAACCTGCCTGCAAATTTCGATATCCTGCAAACCTGCTGGAGGCTGTTTCTCTGGACCAATGACCATGACTACCTCCATGCCTCAGATTTAAATGCATTCTATAATGCTACCGTTCATGACTATATAAAAGTCTGGGATAAAAACAACGATGGAATTCCGGAAAGAGCCGTACCAGGAAGCAGGAAGGGGATTCCCTCCTATGAAGAAAGGGATGGGTATGGGACTGCGCTGATGATGAGTGACCTGATCGCCATACAGGCTCTGGCCTTTGACTCGTATGCACGCATCCATCGCATGAAAGGCAATGATTACCTGTTTGAGAAATATACCAGGAAAGCCGTGGAGCTGAGGGAGTATTACGATAAAAATTGGTGGGACAGCGATACTAATAGGTTTTGTTCTGCAATGTTCGAGGATGGAAGCTTTGATTCTCCGGCTGACGGTGATGAGGATGTAAGTATACTGCCGCTGTATTACGGATTGATCATCAACGGTGAAAAGCTGAACGGGGAGCTGGAAAGGATGAGGGGCTGTGATTCGGAATTTGTAGAATACCTGTCATATCTGCCGGAGGTCTTTTACAAATACAACCTGAACGAGGAGGCATATAAATATATACTCAGGCTTACCGATCCAAAGCTGAAAAGGCGGGAGTACCCGGAAGTATCCTACGCGGTCATTGCAGCCATTACCATCGGGATCATGGGGATTGAACCCAACGCAGAAAACGAGATGATCACGACCAAAAACAGACTTTCCGAATCTGTCGGAATTGCCAGAATGGATAATATCAGGGTGTTTGGCGGAGAAATCTGTGTGGAACAGACCGGGAACAGTGCAACGGAATTAAGAAACCGTACGGGAGATAGAATACTGTGGCAGCCTGTGTTTTATGGCAGGCGCGCTGAAATCCTTGTTGATGGAATTGCGCTTGACGCCAAACATGACAGGGATGAAAACGGAGAGGTATTTTCATATGCGGTAATCCCTTTGGAAAATGGCTATAAGGCAAGAGCTGAAGCAAGCAAACCGGAAGGAGATACAGTATGACAACGAATATTGTGAATTTAAATGACTTTTGCAGGCAGGATGATTTGAGCACTTTCAGGGAGGCTTTAAAATATTGCAGGGAAAACCCTCATACAACACTTATCATACCTCCGGGGAAATATGTGATCCGTGATGAAGCGGCTGTCACCCTCATGAACGCAGCTATGAACGGTGAAATGGGAAACAATCCTCAGGAGCATATTTTCACACACTATTTCCCTTATTCCAGAGGCCTTGATTTTAGCGGATGCAAAGATATCACTGTAGAAGGATATGGAGCATGGATACTTTGTGACGGATGGATGGAGCCTGTCACTTTGGAAAATTGTAAGGATATAACAATAAAGGGAATAACAATTGATTATCTTAGAAAGCCATATAGTATAGGAACGGTAATCAATGAGGGCGAAGAATTTTATGACGTGAGTTTTGACGGGAAATACCCTGTAAACAGCAATATCCCCACCCCACGTATCTACGCCTATTCAAGAGAAAAGGCCCGGTTTTCCGACGAGGGCTGGGATTGTGACAAAAAAGAGCTTGTAGGCAGCCGAACACTCCGGTTTTATGGTGAAAAGCCCGGTGTGCTCAAAGGAGAAAGGGTATGCGTTTGGCATAGCTTTCACTTCAGACCTGCTGTTTTTATCAATGAAGCTTTGAATACGTCATTGTTCGAAGTGACCATACACAGCCAGCCTGGAATGGGTATAGTAGGGCACCGCTCTGAAAACATACATGTAAAAAGACTCCGCATTGTTCCGGAAGCTGGTGAGTATATGTCTACCAATACTGACGCCACACATTTTACCTCCTGTAAAGGAGAACTTACTTTTAAAGATTGCCAGTTTGAAGGGCATGGAGATGATGCCATTAACGTGCATAATTACTACTACAATATCAAAAATAACAGGGGAAACACCTGCGAAATCACTGTAGAGGATGCCGACGCCCATGCACAGGTGCTGGACTATCCCGATGTATCCGATACTCTTGAACTGGTTCAAATAGAGACATTGGCTCCTGTAAGGGAATATAAGGTAGTCTCGGTAGATAACCTTAAAGATCAATGGAAATCAAAAATTGTGCTGGACGAGGCTTTGCCCGATGACAGTTCACAGTATTACCTGATAAATGTAACACGTCTGCCTGAACTGAAATTTGTGGGCTGCCATGTCAGAAACCATCTTGCACGCGCCGTATTGATCAAAACAAGAAATGTTCTTGTGGAAGGCTGCACCTTTGAAAACAGTATGGGGACTGCTATTCATCTGGCGGCAGAAGGAGGCTGGCACGAGGGGGCCACTTCCGCAAATGTAGTAATAAGAAACAACCGTATGCTGGGCTGCGGACATGGAAATCAGGGCAGGATTATGGGTGCATCCGGAATCTGCGTAAATATCGATGCAGAAAATACCGATACCTCGGATTTACATAAGAACCTGCTTATAGAAAATAACATTATCCAGGGGGAAAATGCTGCACAGGGAATTTATATTTCCAGCGCCAGGGATGTCACCATTCGTTTTAATGAAATTTCCGGTTGTGTTGAACCTGTAAAGGTACTGAACGCTTCAAATGTAATCGTAACGGATAACCATATTATATATGCCTCGTTATAGAAAGGAAGGAAATCATATGAAAACAAACCGAACAAATTTTAACGGAAAAAGGTCTTTCAAAATAGCAGTAAAAAGGGTACTGAGCTCTTTTATAGTATTTGGCATGTCCTTATCTCTGCTCCCCTTTGAAGCCAATGCGGCAGGACTTCCGGTGGTTGCCGGAGGAGATACGATTAACATCGGCATAGCCAGCGACATACATATCAACAGGGAGGACAGCGCATCTGGTAAAGTCAGGGAGGCTTTGCTGCGGCAAAGTCTGAAAGGATTTTACACTGCAACTGGCAATAATCTTGATGCCGTTGCCATTGCGGGAGATATCGCAGATGACGGCTATGTGGACGAATTAAAGACAGCCCGTTCCATTATTGATGCCGAGCTTGCTTCAACGACAGGGTTTACAGCGGCAATGGGAAACCATGAATTCTATAAATATGGCTGGGGAGCGAGCGTCGACCGCAATGCGGGCTGGAAGGAGGAAATGCAAAAGGATTTTACAGACAACATCAAGGTTCCTTTGGAACATGATTTAAATGTTAAAGGTATTCACATTTTATCTGTCAGCCCCGATAATGAACTGGACTCTTATACCGCCCGCGAAAGCTTCCTGAAAACGCATATTGAAGCGGCGGCGCAGGAAGACCCCACAAATCCGATTATCATTGTGGCGCATAAACCTGTAAAATACACGGTGATGTCTTCTGGTGACGGTTTTGAAGACAATTATGCTTCCTTTGCGGCTGACTGGTCGGACAGCTTTCTTGAATTCTTGAAAAAATACCCTCAAATTATTTATTTTTCGGCACATGCCCACGATGATCTCAGCAACGAAGATAACATTTTCCAAAAGGATTTCACTTCTGTACAGGACGGTGCCGTTTGCCTGGAGGGTGCATCCACAGGTGTGATTGTTTCAGTCAACGCAGCCAAGCAGGTTACAATCAGCCGGATGAACTTTTCAGCCAATACCAGCTATGAACCCTGGATCATTGACATTCCAAAAGTCATTGAGAGCAAAGAAAATTTCAAATACCTTGATACCATAAAAAACATTAATCTGACGGTTGGCGCAGATGCTTCCCAAATACATGTAAACTGGTTCAATGAATATTTTAAAAATGGAAAAGTTCAATACCTAAAAAAAGCCCATATGACTGACGGGACCTTTTCTTCCTTGAAAGAGATAAACGCGTACGGCAAGGGGAGAGTTGACTATTCAACCCTTTATTACAATCATGCGCTTTTAACAAATCTTGAGGAAAATACCGAATATGTATACCGGGTTGGTAACGACAACGGATGGTCTGAGTACTATACTTTTAAAACTCCGGCTGCTGGCGGGGCGTTTAGCTTCCTGTTTGCGGCAGACCCGCAAATCGGGAGTACCAATGTGGTTTCTGATGCCGCAGGGTGGAGAAATACCCTGGATAAAGCTCTGGAAGCTTTTCCTGATACTCAGATACTCTTGACAGGAGGAGACCATGTTGACAGTGCTTTCAGCAGCAGTGATTATGACGGGTTTTTCTCCCCTGAGCAGCTGACCGGGCTGCCGATTGCAACAGTAGTGGGAAACCACGATATCAGCCGGATTTATTCCCAGCACTTTGCTTATTCAAATGTCTCCCCGGAAACCTCCCTGAAATTGACGGGAGAGAACAGCGGAGATTACTGGTTTATACGGAATAATACGCTTTTCCTTATGTTGAACAGCAGTGTGCTGGATTCACAGGAGCATATCAATTTTATGCAGAAGGCAATTATGGATGCAAAAAAAACCGGTGCTGAAATAAAATGGAAAGTGGCAATGTTTCATTATTCTATTTTCAGTACGGCTATGCACTCCGATGAGGAGGATATAATAAAAAGGCGTGAAGGCCTCGCACCGGCATTTTCAGACCTTCAGGTTGACCTTGTGCTAATGGGGCATGACCATTCCTATACCCGAACCTACATGATGAACGGAAAAAACCCGGTAATAACGGCTGAGGTTCAAAACTCGGTGACTGATCCCGAGGCCGGACAGGTGCTTTATGTGACTGGCAGCTCCTCAAGCGGAAGCAAATATTATGATTATGAGACAGTAGATGCTCCCTATGCTGCGGTAAACTACAATAATAAGGCTACTTCCATATCCAATGTTGCTGTGTCGGATACAGCACTTACAATTACAACCTATAATCCGAAGGATATGACTGTTATTGACAGCTTTACAATTAATAAAACCCAGGTTTCCGGCAGTGATACGCTTAAGCCGTACCTGAATATTCCTACTACAAATACGGTTATATTAAATGAACCTTTCGACAGGCTGGCCGGTGTTTCTGCCATTGACAATATTGACGGTGATATCACAAATAAAATTATTGTTACGGGTGAAGTAAATACCTCGGCAGTGGGGACATATACCCTGACATATACAATTACTGACATGGCCGGCAATACACAGACTGCAACCAGAGAGATTACGGTAAAAAAACCTGCCGATACGACGGGCAGCTTATATTTTGGCATTGATATCAAGAACGGAAAACTTCAGAATGAAGAAGGCTCTGCGGTAACCGGTTCCACGTATACAAAAACAAGTGGCGGATATGATTTTGAAAGAGACAATGAACTTAATCAAACGGTGCTTTGCGGACCGGATAAAGGGAATCTAAGAATAGACGGATTAAATTTAAAAGCACTTGACAATCAGTTTACTATAGAAACATATATAAAGATTCCCGGAGATGTAACGGCTTATAACGTATTTCAATTTGAGGATCAGAGTATTAATCTTGTTGGCCGCCCCTGTGAGGGATATCCCGGAGAAACTTATTTCGGTGCGGGAAAAACACAGATAACTGAAGACGCGGATGTATATGCAATGAAAAAGCTTCCAACCGATAAGTGGGTACATATTCTATGTACTGCAAAGGAAGGAGAACAGACTCTTTATGTAAATGGAGAAAGGTTCTCATCTGATAGCTATACCAAATTGGATATTTCCACCAGCAGCAATGATGTTCTGGTTTTAGGCGGAGATGACGGTGAACGGGGAGGCCGAATCAAGTTTGCAGGTTTCAGAGCATTCACCAATTTTGTAAATGACGGTCAGGCAAAAGAAATATATACCGACAGGACAAAACTAAAAACACCCCAGAATCTTAAGTGGGATGCGGGTATACCGGGCAAAGCGGTCTGGGAGACTGTGGAGAATGCCAGCAGTTACACGGTGCAGCTTTACAGGGACGGCTTGGAAAGCGGCAGCGCGGTGACAGGAATAGCTGACACCAGCTATGATTTCACTCAGGCAATAACAGCGGAGGGGGTGTATACCTTTAAGGTGACAGCCATGGGAAAGGGTACCGCATACAGCAACAGCGATACATCCTCCAAATCAGCTGCGTATTTCTATACAACTTCAGTTGGTGCTTTAAAACCAAGCATAAGCATTCCTGATGCAAACAGGGTTGTTCTGAACGGAAGTTTTGACAAGCTGGCGGATGTTTCGGCCGAAGACAGGGTTGACGGCGACATAACCGATAAAATTACAGTCAGCGGTGACGTGAATACTTCTGCCGAGGGCGAATACACCCTGACCTATACGGTTAAAAACAGTGCGGGAATTACAGCCTCAGTAACAAGAAGGGTGGTTGTAAAAAAATACTTCTACTTTGGCATTGATATTAAAAACGGTAAGCTGGAAAATGAAAAGTATTTTAAAGTAACCGATTCTACATATATAAAAACCGGTGCTGAGCCTGACAACATCTATTTGTTTGAGAGAGACGGCGAACTGGGTCAAAATGTACTTTGCGGACCGGCAGCGGAGAATCTGGTCATCAATAAGCTGAATTTAAAGGAGTTCGGAAATAAATTTACGGTTGAAACCTACATCAAAATTCCGGGTAATATAGGTGCCTACGATGTGTTTCAATTTGACGGACAAAATGTGAATCTGGTAGGTTTGCCGGGAGAAACTTATTTTGGCTCCGGAAAGAGTTCCTCCGGAGACGCGGATGTTTATGCCGATAAGAATTTGCCGGTGGATCAATGGATACATGTTATCTGTACTGCCAAAGAAGGGGTTCAAACACTTTATGTAAATGGTCAGAAATTTTCTTCAGACAATTATACGGGATTGAACATTGCTCCAACCGGTTATGATGAACTGGTTTTAGGAGGCTCCAGTGCAGGAAGGAGCGGTCTGATCAAATATGCATTTTTCAGAGTATACAGTGATTTTGTCACTGATGAGGAGGCCGCAGAACTGTATACGTCACTGAAAAAGCTGAGTA
>JAQSXC010000253.1 GCA_029266335.1 Eubacterium sp.
ATGTTCAAACACATCAGATATTACAGCATTTAGGATGCAGTGTGAAAGACTTAGAAAACTGGGCTTTACTCTTTTTTTCAAATGGGAAATGTCTGATGGTTTCATTTCATTGCCAGCCTCCAATTTCATCCGGGTGAATTATATTATGGAAGGTTTTAGCTATTACAAGGGTACTACACTTGTTTTATACTTTGTCTATTTGCTGCTCCTTATGGTCTTTGGCTTTGTCCAGCAGTTGTATGGCCTCATCGGCCCATTCCAGATAAGCCTGATAAATCCTCTGTCCAAACAGAACAGTTATATAGAAGAAAAGATGATCCTGTTCCTCACCCAGAACCCGTTCCAGATTTGACTTAAACATCTCGTGAAGGCATCAATTCTCTTTGCGCTGTCCTCCAGAGGGACAAGGCTTCCAAAAAAAAGCTTGAGCAGGATTTCATATTTCGTATATTCTTTTTGCTCCGGCAGCTTCAGCCATTCAGTCAGGGCTTCTCTGCCGGCTCCGGTAATAGAATAGAGATTTCTTTCCGGCCCCTTGGACTCTTCACTGATTCTTTTTGTCACCAGTCCATCTTTCTCAAGCCTGGCAAGTGTTGGATATATCTGTCCGTAACCGAGTTCCCAAAAATTGCTGATCATATAGTCAGCTCTCTTTTTAATGTCATATCCACTTAAATCCTCATGATTCAACAGTCCGAGAATAATATATATTGTTGTGTTTTCTTTTGCCATTTGATTTGCTCCTTATATCAAATTGATATAGGAAATTATATCTCTTAGTCTGGAAAAAGTCAATTTATCCCCATCGTTCTAGCTCTTGGCGGTTAAAAAGATCATGAAAATTCATGCTATTTTGCTTCCCAATAACTGCTAAACCTCCAAACCAGTTAAAATAACACTGATTTGGAGGTTTATAATAATTTTATTAGATTTTATCTGCTTTCATAACACGCATGGCATTCAGAACAGCTAATACCGTAACTCCTACGTCTGCAAATACGGCTTCCCATATGGTAGCTACGCCACCAGCACCCAGCAGAAGTACAATTCCCTTAATTAGCATTGCGAAAATGATGTTTTGCCATACGATATTTCTTGTGCGTTTTGCCAATCTAATGGCACTTACAATTTTTGACGGTTCATCAGTCATCAGTACAACATCTGCAGCTTCTATAGCTGCGTCGGAACCAACGCCACCCATGGCGATTCCAACATCTGCCCTGGCAAGAACAGGAGCATCATTTATACCGTCACCAACAAATACCAGTTTTCCTTTTGGAGATTTTTGCCTATCCAATATTTCCAGCTTTTCTACCTTTTGATCGGGCAGCAGCTCGGCATGGACTTCATCCAGGCCCAAATCCCTGCCTATTCTTTCACCGACGGTCTTGTTGTCACCGGTGAGCATAACAAGTTTTTTTACACCTATATTTTTTAGTGCTTTAATGGCATTCCTGCTGTCCTCTTTAACTTCGTCCGATATTACAATGTATCCGGCATATGCTCCATCAATTGCGATGTGGACAACAGTGCCGATTTCGTCAACCACTTCATAAGGGATATTTTCCTTAACCATCAGTTTGGTATTTCCGGCAAGAACAAGTCTTTCCTTGACATTCACCTTTATACCGTGACCTGAAATTTCATCATAATCTGTAATTTCGTTTTTATCAATTTCCTTGCCATATGCTTTCATAATCGAAAGAGCTATAGGGTGGTTGGAATAACTTTCCGCATATGCGGCATATTCCAGCAGGCTGTCGCTGTCAAAGCTTCCGGAGTTATTTATCCTTGTAACTTTGAAAATACCTTTTGTCAATGTGCCTGTTTTATCAAACACTACCGTATCAACGTTATTTAATGCTTCAAGATAGTTACTCCCCTTAATAAGAATACCATTTTTAGAAGCTCCTCCAATTCCACCGAAAAAGCCTAATGGAATTGATATTACCAATGCACACGGGCACGAGACTACAAGAAATACAAGGGCTCTGTTTATCCACTCCGAAAAAGTTGCTCCGGAGATAACCAGCGGAGGAATGACCGCCAATGCAACAGCTGCAAATACCACTACTGGAGTATAATACTTAGCAAATTTAGTTATAAAGTTTTCTGTCGGAGCTTTTTTACTGCTTGCATTCTGCACCAGATCAAGTATTTTAGATACTGTAGATTCGCCAAATTCCTTAGTAACTTCAATTGTTAGCAAACCATTTTTATTAATAGAACCGGAAAGAACATTGCTTCCTTCTTCAACTTCTCTCGGAACAGATTCACCGGTTAAAGCTGAAGTGTCCAACATGGACTTACCATCTATAACTATTCCATCCAATGGTACTTTTTCACCGGGTTTAACGAGGATTATATCTCCTATGCTTACCTGGTCGGGAGCAACCTTGTTGATTTCGTCACCATTTTTTAAATTAGCAAAATCAGGACGGATATCCATCAAGGCAGCAATGGATTTTCTTGAACGGTTTACCGCCATGTTCTGGAAGAATTCGCCTACCTGGTAAAATAACATTACAGCAACACCTTCCGGGAATTCCTGAATAGAAAAAGCACCAATAGTAGCAATACTCATAAGGAAATTCTCGTCAAATACCTGTCCTCTTAGAATATTTCTGCCTGCTTTTAGCAGAACTTCACCACCGACTAATATATAACTGACAAAGTACATACCGAATTCTACCCAAAACGGTAATTTGAAAATTAAAGCTACAAAAAACAATACTGCTCCAATACCGATTATAATCAACTTTCGTTTATCAGTTTCTTCTCCATGAGCATGTTGATGTTCTTCCTGTGATTCCTCAACAACTTTGACTCCTGATTCTATCCGGCCTGCTATCTTTGATGCGTTTTCAATAATTGTGCCAAGCTCTCGCTTATTATTCACTTCAAGTACAAGTTTCTTCGATACAAAATCCACACTGGCAGCTTTAACACCCGGAAGAGCTCTGATTTCCTTTTCTATTTTAGCTGCGCAATTTGCACAGCCAAGCCCCTCAAGTATTAATACCTTTTTTTCAGGTTTTGCTGCAACCTTTTCTTTCACTACAACATCGGGTTCCAACTTTTTTACTACATTGTTGGTATCGGATATAATATTGTCCATATTTCCATCATCTTTTGCTTCAATAGTAAGCGTTTTAGTTGCAAAATTCATTACCGCAGAAGCGATTCCATTTATTTTACTTACATTTGCTTCGATTTTGGCTGCACAGTGTGCACAATCTAATCCCTCAAGTATAAATTCTCTTTTAATCCCCTTTTCCATGTTTACCCTTCTTTCTTAACTGTATCTATTTTTCATTGATATGGATTAAACCTTGATCAAAAATTTGTTTTACATGAGCATCGTCCAGTGAGTAATAAACAACCTTTCCTTCCTTTCTGTATCTGACCAGTCTTGCCTGTTTTAAAACCCGAAGCTGATGTGATATGGCAGATTGGGTCATATTCAGCAATACCGCAATATCGCATACACACATTTCCGACTCTGCCAGTGCCCAAAGTATTTTTATCCTTGTAGTATCACCAAAAACCTTAAAAAGTTCTGCAAGATCATAAAGATTTTCATCTTCAGGCATTTTTTCCCGAACACAATTAACAACATCCTCATGAATTACATTGCAATCGCATCTTTCAATTTCATACTTTATATCAATCAACTGTACATCACTTCCATATATTTATATTAAACATATGAATATCTGTTCATATGTTATGTTGTTATTATATGCCAGTATATCCAATATGTCAACTATTATTTGAATAATTGTTCATACGTTAATGAATATATTTTTCAAAGAAATAAAAAACTTCCACTACTTGATAATACAATTGAAATAATAGCTCTGTTCCAGTTCTAAGATTTTCATTATATTGACATAATAGTTTCATGTCATAACAAAATACATATTGAACAAAATGGTAATAGTTTGAATTTCTACCTTTCCTGTGCTATAATGAGCAAATTCTATAAACAAAATCAAATTCCGGAGGTGACGGCATGAAAATTATTGCAATCATAGATGATGATGAATATATCGGAAATATGCTGGAGGATGTCCTGCAAAAAGAAGGTTACGGTGTTCTTCGAGCCTTTTCCGGCACCGAAGCTTTGTTGCTGCTCTCCCGAAGCCGCCCGGACTTGGTTCTTTTGGATCTGATGCTGCCGGGGCTCTCTGGAGAAGATGTACTGCCCAAAATACAAGGTATTCCCGTGATTGTGGTCAGCGCCAAGATTGGAATCGATGATAAGGTAAAGCTCCTTCTGGGTGGGGCTGCGGATTATATAACAAAGCCCTTTGATAACAAGGAACTTCTTGCCCGTATTACTGTACAGCTGCGAAATGCGGCAGTTACAGGAACAATAATCAACCTGACTTATGACGATCTTAATCTGAACGCTCGAACCCATGAGGTTTTTGCAGACGATATTCAGGTCCGTTTGACCAAAACTGAATTTGCCATCTTAAAGCTACTGATGCAGAATCCGTCGCAGGTGGTCACCAAGTCCCAGATTCTTGATCTGATCAGTGAAGACACTCCTGACTGCATGGAGAGTTCTCTGAAAGTTCATATCAGCAACCTGCGCAGGAAGCTTCGCCATGTAACAGATAAGGATTATATCGAGGCAGTATGGGGCATTGGCTTCAAAATGCGGGAACAGTAAATCTTTACTATATCTTTACCATTTTCTTTACCGCTGACTTAACCATGATATGCTATCATTCCGGTATCAACCAAAGGAGGTATTGATATGGATTATGTTTTAAGTACAGAAAATCTCACAAAACAATATAGAGGTTTTAAAGCCCTGGATAATCTCTGCATGCATGTGCAGAAAGGGGCCATCTATGGCTTTGTAGGTAAAAATGGTGCCGGTAAAACCACACTGATTCGCCTTATATGCGGGTTGCAGATCCCCACCTCAGGAGAATATACACTGTATAGTATGAAAAACACCGATAGAGACATTGTCAAAGTGCGCCGCAGAATAGGTGCTGTTGTGGAAACTCCGTCCATTTATATGAATATGACAGCCGAAGAAAATATCCGGGAACAATACCGGGTTTTAGGCCGTCCTTCCTTTGATGGCATCAAAGAATTATTGGAACTGGTTGGGATTGCAAACACCGGAAAGAAGAAAGTAAAAAACTTTTCCCTTGGAATGCGTCAGAGGCTGGGTATTGCTGTGGCTTTGGCAGGCAATCCGGATTTTCTGGTTCTGGACGAGCCCATCAACGGTCTGGATCCCCAGGGTATCGTAGAGATGCGGGAGCTGATTCTGAAACTTAACCGGGAACATCAAATTACTGTGTTGATTTCCAGTCACATTTTGGATGAGCTTTCACGCCTGGCAACTCATTACGGCTTTATAGACCACGGGCATATTGTAAAGGAAATCAGCGCAAAAGAGCTTGAAGCTGCCTGCCGGAAATGTATGCATCTGGAAGTCTCGGACATCAAAGCGCTTTCCAGAGTCATGGATAAAAATAAAATTAAATATGCCATTACCTCCGACCATGAAGCTGATATTTTCGGTGAATGGAATGTTACCGAGCTCACACTGGCTCTAGCCGGCGAGAACTGCGAAATCAGGAAGATATTTGAA
>JAQSXC010000254.1 GCA_029266335.1 Eubacterium sp.
TGACTATTCACAAAAAATCCAGATGTGGGCGGCATCCAGTCAGCTTCCTGACATATTCTCCATAGATGCCATAGGAACACAGTACTACAGGAATTGGACACAGCAGGGAGTTGTAAAGCCTTTGCCGGAGGATCTTTCAAAATATCCGACTCTGGAAAAATACATGAGTAATCCCGATATACAGGCTTTGAAACAGGATGGCAAATTGTACTGCGTTCCCCGCGGTCTTTATGATTCGCTTGATTATTGTGCTCACGACAGAAATGTCTGGTATCGTTGGGATTTGGCTCAAAAAGCCGGTATAACCAAAGAGCCTGAAACCTGGGAGGAATTCAAAAGCATGCTGGCTGCCATTGTAAAGGCCGATCCCGAAAAGAAAAAAATCGGCGGTATGACAGCTGTAAATGTTAAACAACTGGGCGGTTTCTTCTGGCTTTACAGCAATCCGGCAGCTATGAGTGACGGAAGCGGAAGCGATTTCAAGTGGATAAAGGAAGACGGAAAGTATATACCGGCAGCATTTTCAAAGAATACGCTTCCTACTTTGGAAAATGCCAGGGATATGTATGAAAAGGGCCTTATCGACAAGGATATCGCACTTGTAAAAGGACAGGAAGGTTATGACAAGTTTGCATCAGGTAAAGCAGCCGCTCTTCTTGAGGTTGGATATGATAATGTAAGCACAAAGATGAACGAAAGATGGAAAAAGCTGTATCCCGATACCCATATGCTGGATTCGGTAAAAAGAGTCAAATATTTCCCTGCAACAGACGGAATAAAGTACCATCCGGTATTTAGAACATTCTGGTCCGAAAGCTATTTCAGCGGCAAAATCGATGACAAAAAGCTGGATAGAATCCTCATGCTGTATGATTATTTCCTGAAACCCGAAACCAAAGAAGCCTACAGATTTGGAGTCAAGGATGTTGATTATACAAAAGAAGGCGATAAGATTAAGACTCTGATCAGTCTTGATGAACTAAAAAAGAAGCAGCCAAGCCTGGAGGTAATACAGGGATTGGTTGAATTTGACAACCAGTTCCAGTATGACCCCAATAACTTTACTCTGGACCCGAGAGTTGTTGAAATAGGAAGAGAAGATATGGACGTCGTAAGAAAAGAAACAAAAATTCCCGAGTATCAGGCCGAACTCACATATGTTTCAACACCTACCAAAGACAAATTTACAATAATGGATCATGACTTTTTGCTCAACATTATGATGGGTAAAAAGCCGGTAAACCAGATGTGGGAAAATGTTAAGAATGAATATGAGGCAAAGGGTCTGAGCAAGATGATTGAAGAAGTAAATGCAAAAGCAAAAGAAGCAGGAATAGACTAAGAATCATATTCAGTATGTTATTAAGGGAGATCCGGTTTATACCGCATCTCCCTGATTGATAATTGATGGGGTGAATTTGTGAAGGAAATTATTTTGAAGGAATCGGAACTAACGGGGATAACTGATAATGAACTGTTCTTATCAATAAAAGAATCTCTTGGTAATTGCAGCAGTTATAAAAAGATACTGATAATACCGCCGGATTTTACAAGATCCCATTCGGGTGCAGGAAAAATAACCGCTATGTATTATACCTTGCTGAAAGATACCTGCCGGGTTGATATTATGCCTGCTCTGGGTACCCATGAACCCATGAGCCGGCAGGAATGTGCGGCTATGTTCGGTGACTCCGTCCCTGTGGACTGTATTATAGATCATAACTGGAAAACAGATGTCAAAAAAATCGGCGAAGTTCCCGGTGAGTTTGTCAGGGAGATTTCGGAAGGTTTGGTGGATGACTCTATAGATGTTGAGATAAATAAACGCCTGCTTGACAAAAGTTATGACCTTATAATATCTGTGGGACAGGTGGTTCCCCATGAAGTGGTCGGTATGGCCAATTACAGCAAAAACATATTTGTGGGCTGTGGGGGAAAGAGCATGATCAATCAGACCCACATGCTGGGAGCATTTTATGGAATGGAAAAAATCATGGGAAGAGATCACTCGCCGGTGCGCAAGGTTTTTGACTATGCCGAAGACAAATTCCTCAAGGATATCCCTCTTTTATACGTCCTGACAGTGACCTCCCAGGAGGAGGAACATACAATAATGCACGGACTATTCATAGGGCGGGACAGAAGTGTATTTGAGGAAGCAGTTGCTTTAAGTCAGGAAGTAAATATCAGCTTTGTTGACAGACCTCTGAAAAAAGTGGTTGTGCAGCTTAATGAGAAGGAATTCAAAAGCACCTGGCTGGGCAATAAGGCTGTTTACAGAACGAAAATGGCCATGGCCGACGGGGGAGAATTAATAATAATAGCTCCCGGAGTCAGAAAGTTCGGCGAAGACGATGAAAATGACCTCCTCATCAGGAAATACGGATATGCAGGAAGGGAACGCATACTGGAATTATGCGGAGAATGTGAGGATTTAAAAAACAATTTGTCGGTTGCCGCCCATTTGATCCATGGTTCTTCGGATGACAGATACCATATAGTATATGCCTGCGAAAAACTTTCAAAAGAGGAAATCGAGGAAGTTAATTATAAATATATGCCTTTAAGTGAAGCATGTGACAAATATAAGCCTGACTGCCTTATGGAGGGCTTTAATATCCTGGAGGACGGTGAAGAGATTTTCTACATAAGTAACCCGGCCCTGGGATTATGGGCTGAAATAAGCAGATTTTTTAAATAATATGATTTTTGTTGAAAGGGTGGTAAGATGCTGGGGAATATTTCATTGGACTCATACTGGAAGTTTATTACCGATAAAGATAACGAAGGAATTGAAAACAAGTGGTTTGATCACATACCCGACAATACCGAAAATATCTGGGTACCCTCCTGCTGGAACGAGCTTAGGGAGGACTTGCTCTATTATGACGGAACAGCCTGGTACTACAAGACTTTTTATTACAGGGAGAATCCCGAATGGAAGAGGCAGGTTTTATTTTTCCAGGGGGTAAATTACAGATGTGAGATCTGGCTCAACGGGCAAAAAGCAGGCCGGCATGTGGGCGGTTCCACTCCTTTTGAGCTGGATGTGACAGACTATCTGAATATTAATGGGGAAAATTTTATTGCAGTACGTGTTGACAGCACTATCGACGATATGACCTCACCTCCCAAAGGCGTGGATTGGTTCAATTATGGGGGAATATACAGGGAGGTATCACTGGTTGGGACAGGTGAGACCTGGCTTGACGATGTCACAATAACAACAAAGCTCAGCGGCGAAATAGGAGTCAAAATTGATATAGGAAACTATTCTGCTGGTCCGGGAGCTGTTTTGGAAATAAAAATATCGGAAAAGGAAGGTGCAGAGCCCATTCAGGTTTCTTCCCACGATATCCTGACCGGCAGTGAGTTGCTGAAGCTTTTTATACCCGATGTAAAGCTCTGGTCTCCGGAGGATCCGTATTTATATGATTTCGAGCTGATATTGAAAAACAAACACGGCAAAACAATGGATATATGGAAACACAGAATAGGTGTTCGTGAGTTTTCAATCAAGGACAGAAAAGTACAACTGAACGGCAAACCTGTCTTTCTCAGGGGATACTCAAAGCATGAGGATTATCCGCTTATGGGAAGAACCTTTTCTCCCGATATCCTCAGAAAAGATTATGAGATGTGCAAGCAGGGCAATGCCAACTTTTTAAGGCTGTGCCATTATCCGCACCATATCAGGGAGTACGGAATTGCAAGTGAGATGGGAATGCTGGTAATAGCCGAAGTACCTAATGTGAATTTCAAGAAGGAGCAGTTTGCAAATCCTGAACTGATGGAACTGGCCATAAATCAATTGAAAGAAACCATAAAATACTATAAAAATGAGACCTGCATAATGTTCTGGAGTCTGTTTATCGAGTGCAAAACCTATGAGGATTCTGCTGTAGATTTTGTACCGAAATATATAAAGCTTGCAAAAGAACTGGATTCTACGAGATTTACCGTACACGCCTCGGACATTCCTACCGAGGACAGAACTTATGAGTTTTTTGACATTATAGGAGTCAACTATTGGCTGGGGTGGTATATCAGTCAAGAAATCGAAGAAGGAAGCAGACTTATGGATACTATTGCAGCAAGGTATCCTGATAAGCCGGTGCTTATAACTTCGGGAGGCTGGGAAGGAATGTACGGCTACCACTCATACGTTGCCAAATCCAAGTGGTCGGAAGAGTCACAGGCAGACTATCTTGACGATCTGACCGATATGTATATATCAAAGGATTATATTGTGGGACAGATCGTCTGGACCTTCAACGATTTCAGAGTCAGTCCCTGGGTGCTTGAGAGCGGTAATTACGCCCGTTTCAGGCCTATGGGAATAAACCACAAAGGTGTGACGGATTATTTCAGAAGACCTAAACTGGCTTATTACCGTTTGCAGGAGACCTTTAAAAAATGGTCCGACAAAATATAAGTTGGGGAGTGATTCCATGAACATTTTAATCACTATGCAAAAAGGCAGTGAAAGAGATATTTATTTTCCGGATGGAGTAATCCATGAAATTAAAAAATTGGGAAACGTCGTGCTTAATGAAGAAAACAGACCGTTTACAGAAAAGGAACTTTGTGACCGCATAAAGGATATTGATGTATGTATAACCCATTGGGCATGTCCTTCCTTTACGGGAGAAGTTCTGAAAAATGCCGGCAGGTTGAAAATGCTTGCACATGCGGCGGGAAGTGTTGCAGATGTTGCCACCGACATGGTTTTTGAAAAGGGTATAAAAGTATGCAGTGCCAACAGATTAATGGCCAGGTATGTAGCCGAAGGTGTTCTGACATACATTCTTTCAGCCCTGAGGCTTGTCACAAAATACGACAGGGATATGAAAAACGGAGTGGAATGGTCAAGACGTGTTGTGGAAAACCGGACGCTTATAGGTGAAAAGATAGGCCTGATAGGGTTGGGGACCATAGGCAGGTATCTCCTGGATTTTCTGAAACCCTTTGATGTACGGATAAAGCTGTTTGATCCGTATATTTCAAGGGACAGCCTGGCAGGTTATTCCAATGTGGAGCTCTGTCCCCTTGATGAGGTACTGGCGTGGGGAAATATCATTTCAATACATGCTTCACTGACACAGGAGACAAAAAAATTAATTACTGAAGAAAAATTAAAGCTCATAAGAAACGGCACTTTATTTGTCAATACCGCAAGAGGACAGATTGTTGATGAAGCTGCACTTGTAAAGGAACTGGAGAGCGGAAGGATCAGGGCAGTACTGGATGTCTACAATAATGAACCTCTGGATGTGAACAGTCCCTTAAGGCGGATGGAAAATGTAGTACTGTTTCCTCATGTGGCAGGAGCACCTGTAAAGGAACAGATGACCTATACCGTTATAGAGGAAATAAAACG
>JAQSXC010000255.1 GCA_029266335.1 Eubacterium sp.
CGGTCATTTGAATGAAGATCAAAAAATATTTATAGATACCTATTATCAAAGAAATGTATATCCGGTTTTAACTCCAATGGTCGTTGACCAGGGAAGACCATTCCCCCTGATACTGAATAAATCGCTTAACATAGCCATACTGGTACAGGATAAGGAAGATACCGAAAGCGAGCCTACGTTTGCGACTGTTCAGGTACCTTCAGTGCTCAACAGGCTGATTGAATTACCTGCCGCAAACGGCGAGAGATACTTTATTTTACTTGAAGATATTATCAGGTTAAAGCTTGATTCTCTTTTTACAGGCCATAATGTAATATCTTCAAGCTGTTACAGGATTACCAGAAATGCCGACCTGACTCTTGACGAAGAGGAATCTGAAGATCTGCTGAATACAATTGAAGACTCCTTGAAGCAGAGAAAATGGGGTGCGGCTGCCAGGCTTGAGGTTGAATGCAATATTGACGAGCACTTGCTCAATATATTGGAAGAAGAAGTAGAAGTAAGTCGTGATAAACTTTTTTCTGTGAACGGGCCAGTAGATCTTACGTTTTTAATGAAGTTTTATGAACTGTGGGATAATGACGAACTAAAATACAATCCAAATCCGTCCGTACAAAACAGTGATTTTGAGGATTGTGAAGATATATTTGAATTGTTGTCGTGTAAAGATGTCCTGGTACATCATCCGTATGAATCCTTCGACCCCATAATTGAATTAATAAGGCAGGCGGTTAATGATACTGATGTATTGGCAATAAAGCAAACACTGTACAGAGTCAGCGGAAAATCTCCAATAATCGAGGAGCTGGTAAGAGCAGCTGAAAACGGGAAACAGGTCACAGTACTGGTGGAGCTGAAGGCACGATTTGATGAGCAGAATAATATTCTTTGGGCAAAACGTCTTGAAAAGGCAGGCTGTCATGTTATATACGGGCTGGTGGGACTCAAGACACATTGCAAAGTATTGCTGATTGTAAGGCGGGAAGAAAATGAATTAAAGAGATATGTTCATCTGGGAACAGGAAATTACAATGATGTAACAGCCAGGATATATACCGATCTGGGCTTATTTACATCAAATCCCTATATTGGCGCTGACGCATCAGCTTTGTTCAATATGCTGTCAGGTTACTCCAAACCAACAAATTTGTATAAGACAGCCATTTCTCCGCTCAACATGAGAGAAAAGCTTATGAAGCTCATAAGTAAGGAAGCGGAAAATGCCAGAAAGGGTGAAAAGGCCAAAATTATAGCAAAGATGAATTCTCTTGTAGATGAAGGAGTAATCAATGCGTTGTATGATGCATCAAATGCAGGAGTCGAAATAGAACTTGTTGTAAGAGGAATATGCTGCCTAAAACCGGGTTTACCCGGGGTCAGTGCGAATATCAGGGTACGGAGCATTGTGGGCAGATATTTGGAACATAGCCGTATTTACTACTTTTATAGCGGTGGTGCAGAGCTTACCTTCCTGTCAAGTGCCGACTGGATGACCAGAAATTTGGACAGAAGAGTCGAAATTCTATTTGCGGTTGAGAGCAGCGAAGCAAAGGATAAGCTCAAAAAAATACTGAAGTACTGCCTGAAGGACAATGCCAAGGCCAGGATGCTGAATTCCGATGGAACTTATGTAAAGGTTGCAGGAAAGAGTGAAGAGCTGTTTGACAGCCAGCAAATGTTCTATAAACCAGATGGAAATAAAAGCTAGAATATAATAGTAAAACCGGTGAGGGAGTTTTGAAAAAATATTTTGAGATAGTCTGAGGCAAAAAGTGATAAGTAAGGGATAACTTATAATTAAAGGCTCTGTTAGATAATAATATTGGTATAAGAATATTGATAAGTGGAGGGATACCTGAATCTCTCCACTAAATTCCAAATAGTAAAAGACTACGAACCAACTTTACTTCGTATTATACTTTTTCGATACATTATTTATGTTGTATTGGATAAGCTATAGTTGGTCTGAAAAACTCATCAAATCCTTGTTTATACCAATACGGATTGTAGCTCCAAAACCATTTATAAATATTTTCCTCAAGTATATTTTCGGCTTTCAATTTTTCTTCCATATATTTTACTGCAATTTGGTCTTTCTCTCTTAATTGCCATTTAGGGTGAAGCATTGAAACCTTTGTTTTAACTGCATATTCAAATCGAATACCAGAGGTATAAACCTTTGTATTATAAAAAAGTCTTGGAAACCCATCAAGCCATTCGAACGGAAAGAATACTGAACCATCATTACCTATATGCTTCCACTCGGCTGTCTTTTCGTTAATCCTCAATGGATTAAAGCTTGCGTGAACTAAATCCTTTTCAACTTCAAGCATAAAAAATTCACTATTAAATGTAACCTTATATCCTCTTTTTACATACTCAGAAGTCACTGATTCTAAGCACTCAATAAGATTTTCAACAAATCCGTCTAAATCGCTATGTTCACGCAAAAAATGTCCTTCCCATATATCTATCGACAATCCGCCCCATATGAACGTCTTTATCCCAAGGGAAGAGGATATATCAAAAATATCGGCTAACATAGTAATGTATTGATGATTTTTCTCTGATATTTCCATGACACTATTCCTTTCAAAATATTAATAATCTTCAACTAAATAAATATAGCTGTTATGATTGTCCTTAAACGATTCTGCAAAGAAAGTTTCATCCATTTCTACAATACCTTGTAACCTTCCCATACCCATATAAGTTCTAATGGCATCAAGAAGTTTATGTCTCATGAAAAAGGAGGTTTTCACACATACACCAATTATTTCAGCCGATTTTCTTATAGAGTACCCCATAATCATGCATTTTGCATACTCCATCCAAATCCGTAATGACAATTTCGAACTTGAGAAAACTGAACTTGTTATATGTCCGATATGCGGTTCCCTCCATGTAATAAAAAATGGAAAAGTAAACGAAAACCAAAGATACTTGTGTAAAGATTGCAATAAGTCTTTGGTGATTTAAATCCTTTTCCATAGAATTTATTGTAATAAGTTGCCCAATGTATTCAAATAATTTTTTATTTGGATACCACCTAATGTTGATATATCCGATTTAATTGCTGATAATGATTGCATAATAAAACCGTCTGTCCTAAGTTCTATTATATCAAAACCAGAACATATGTTCAATATCAATAATATTGTCTAACAGAGCTTAATTAAAAATAACCGTCTTTTTTAAATAAATATCAAATTGTTCTGCAAATTCCTAAGTTTCCATAATTTGTTTTTATGAAACAAGTTGTCGCATATTTACAATACAACAACATTCTATATTTATTAATATTATATGGAAAATACAAAATAGGAGGTAGAATAGAAGAAATTTGAAGGAAAAAGTTCGAAAAAAGGAGGTAGCATAATGAAGAAATCTAAAAGTGGTTCAGCAAAAGCAGTCAAAATATTTTTAGCAAAAATACTTATAGTATTCATGCTTATTTCTACTGTATTTACAAATATTCCTACATTTGCAGCGAATAGCTCTGCTTTTACTGATATCTCAGGTTCATATGCAAAGGATTCAATTGAAGCACTGGCTAAATCCGGAGTTATTTCAGGATATAGTAACGGAAAGTTTATGCCGACAAAGCCTATAACCCGTGCAGAGCTTGCAGGAATAATAGCTAAGGCTTTCGGACTTAAAGAAAATGCTGATAATGCCAAAGCATTTAAAGATGTTCCACCCTCAAGCTGGTACAGCGGTTTTGTAGGAGCCCTGATAGAAGCAGGTATTACCAGTGGAACAACAACTACAACATTTTCACCAAATAATAAAGTAACACGTGAAGTACTTGTTGTAATGCTCATAAAGGCTATGGGGCTCGAAGAGCTTGTTAAACAAATTCCTGCAGATGCAGCACTTACAGATTTAAACACCGTTTCGGAGTGGGCAAAGCCTTATGTTTCCTTTGCTTATAAAGTAGGTCTTGTCAGTGGAATAAAAAGTTCTGATGGAACCTACCGGTTTGCTCCAAAGGATAACGCAGACCGTCAGGCGGTAGCTATGCTTGTATTCAATGCTACAACAAAAAAGCAAAGTTATCAGGACAAAGCAAAGGAAATAACCGGTGAAGTAAAAACTCCAGCTGAGCCTTCGGGTTCCACAGGAAATAATAACAACAGCGGAAACAATAATGGAAATAACAACAGTGGAAACAATAATGGCGGAAGCAGCAATGGAGGTGGTAACAACAGCGGAGGCGGCAATAACGGCGGAGGTAACAACAATCCGAGCACTTCAACTCTTACAGGTAACGTATCTGATTCAAGTGGTACGCCTATAAGCGGCGTTAAAGTAACAGTTGCGGGTACTGCAATTTCTGCAACTACTGTTAGAGATGGAAATTATTCTTTGACTGG
The DNA here is from genome assembly GCA_029266335.1 of Eubacterium sp. Lineage (GTDB taxonomy): Bacteria > Bacillota > Clostridia > Acetivibrionales > DSM-1351 > Ruminiclostridium. The sequence goes on from JAQSXC010000255.1 coordinate 4,377, forward strand.
AGTTCCCTATGGTTCAGTAAATCTGATATTTGAGGCGGCTAACTATGAGTCAAAAGTTGTTGCTGTAACTGTTAGCAGTGCAACAACTTCTGTGCCTTTAGTAACTTTACTTCCTGCAACAACAGAAGGTAACACCGCGGTTGTCACCGGAACAGTTCAGGACTCAAATGGTGCTCCTGTAAGCGGTGTAAAAGTGACAGTTGTTGGGACTGCAATATCATCGGTTACTGCGGCTGATGGAAAATACTCTCTTGCAGGGGTTTCATATGGTTCAGTAAGTTTGACGTTTGAGGCAGCCAACTATGTGTCCAAAGTTGTTGCTGTAACTGTTAACAGTACAACAATTTCTGTGCCTACGGTAACTTTACTTCCTGCAACAGCTGAAGGTAACACGGCGGTTGTCACCGGAACAGTTCAGGACGAAAATGGTACTCCTGTGAAAGGTGTTAGAGTACTCATCGAGAATACAACAGTATCTGCTGTTACTGTAGATGACGGCTCATTCGCAATATCCGACGTTCCTTATGGTTCATACAAAGTAATATTTAAAGCTGCTGGGTATCAAGTCGTATCTTCTGATTACGAGATAGCAAATCCAGTGAAGGATTTGGGTATAATTATTTTGAAGAAGAATCCCGTAACCGCCAAGTTTACTGTTACAGGTACCTTGCTGGGAGATAACGATGTACCTTTAGCAGGAGTATATGTTTACATTGAAGAAGATAACGAACTAATAAGTTATAGATACCGTGCATTTACCAATATCAATGGCGTATTTACCATAACAGGTCTTCCTTCCGGAACGACAGGAAGACTGGGATCTGAGCGTGTTCCAGGTTATCAGCAGCTGGAAATAAGCGGTGTTCGTGTTAATGTAATTTCAGATATCAGTTTGGAACCTATTCATCCTGAACGTATTAAGGATAGTCAATATACAAGGTCAGTTACAGGAAGCATAGAAACAATTGACGGTCAGCCTGTAGAGGGTGCAAAGGTGACGGTTATGAATCTTGGTGTTACCGCAACCACCGACAGCAATGGACAGTATACCCTGGATAATCTGAATTATTTAGAATTTCCGCTTATTATTGAGGCAGAAGGCTATATTCCGCTTCATGCCTTCTATGAAAATGAGAGAAACGGAGCAAATCCTCCAGTTTACAAGTTGACTGCAAAAGCTACAGATTACCAGCCCGCAACTATTACTGGTACAGTAACCGGATGGACAGATGAGGATCCTCCTACAAATATTCTGTTAGAAGGAGCAAGAGTTTTTGTAACCGACAGTCTGTATAAAACTTATGAAACCACAACAGACAGAAACGGAAGATATACTATTTCCGGGATTGATTTCTATGGTGTGGCCAGGATTAAAGTTTATGAGCCATATCATCACATAGAATTCTTCGATGTAAACATCACCGGACCTGGTACTTTTACTCTCGATATGGATATTTCCAGAAACTTTTCTATCACAAGGGGTGAGATAAAAGGTAATATATTTGATGCCTCAGGTAATCCTGCCAAAGGAGTTCGAGTTCAGCTTGAAGGCGGACCAACTGATCAAGGTACCCCGATATATGATGACGGTTCTTTCTACATAAACTCAATTAAACCTGGTACATATCAATTGTTTATGTATACAGAGAATACAACAACAGGAGCAATAGAAAACATCAATACCTTCGGACCATTTACAGTTAAAGCAAATAAGACTACGAATTTACCGGATATTACCTTCGATGCACATGAGACTGTACTCGCACCTTCTGAAATATTCGTTACAAGTTCAACAGAAGCTCCGAACGGTACAAATATTATTAATAGCCAAATGTTTGGCGAGAACTCTTCAGCTACACCTATTGTTGTGACAAACTCAGCCATATCACTGGTTATTGACTGCGGAGAAAATTCTCTTTTAGGAACTCAGGATCCAGAGTATTCAAAAGTACGAGTTTATAATGATCCTGGCTCTGGAACCTGGAGCGGGCCTGATCTCAATAATGAGGACGTCATAGTTGTCAATAACAGATATCTGGTTCTCAGACTCGATTGGAATTTGTTCATAGGTATATATGGAGGCACTTATAAAATTGAGTTGAGAGGAATTATGAATTTTAACGACAAGTTCACAAATCCTTTACCGATATATATCAATCCTGTGGAAGCACCTTGATCGGATGGCAATGAAATCCTTAAGCAATAATAGAGTAAAATAAGCTTAAAAAAGTAACACAAAAAACCGACGCTAATTTAATTGGAGCCGGTTTTTTCGTTCTGTGTGCAAATGGTTTAAATGGGTTTAAATGGGAAAGGTTGATGAGTCATACCTTATAAATATATAATAAAATTTTTCTACGACCGCAAAATTTTATTTGAATCTATGCGTTATAACAATATAGTAGATTTTTTAACAAAAAACTACTTACAAATAACATAATTATGGTATAATAAATGCTGGTATTTAACAGTAAGACCTAACACGATTAAAAAGGCAAATGAAGGGATGAATAAATAATAAAACCCGATTCTTATTTATTCATCCCTACTAAAAAATTAAAATAGTTATGTGAAGGGGGAACTCAAATGAATTACTCACATGAAGTAGAAAATATGTGTGTTGTAAAAAAAGGTCCGGATCATGGTCCTGCTCCAATTCCTGAAGAGGGTAAGTGGGTAAAAGCAAAAGAAATTAAAGATATTTCAGGTTTATCACACGGTATAGGCTGGTGTGCACCTCAACAGGGAACCTGTAAGCTGACCTTGAATGTTAAGGATGGTATTATTGAAGAGTCACTGGTTGAAACAATAGGATGTTCGGGAATGACCCATTCAGCAGCAATGGCAGCTGAAATATTGCAGGGTAAAACAATTCTTGAAGCTTTGAATACTGACCTTGTTTGTGATGCTATAAACGTTGCAATGAGAGAAATATTCAAGCAGCTTGCATATGGCAGAACACAGTCTGCTTTCTCAGAAGGCGGTCTTCCAATAGGTGCAGGTCTTGAAGACTTGGGTAAGGGTTTGCGTTCACAGGTTGGAACAATGTTTGCAACAAAGGCAAAGGGTGTTAGATACCTCGAAATGGCTGAAGGTTACATATTGAATATAGGCCTGGACAGCGATAATGAAATTATCGGATACAAGTTTGTACACCTTGGAAAAATGATGGATATGATCAAAAAGGGTGTAGATCCTAAGGAAGCTTATGAGAAGAACATAAGTACATATGGAAGATTTGACGAAGCTGTTAAAGTAATTGATCCTAGACACGAATAATTAAAGAGAGAGGTGAATACTGTGGTTAGATTTGAAGGTTATGAAAGAAGAATAGCTCAAATAGAAAAATGTTTAGCTGAGTACGGATTTAAAAGCCTTGAAGAAGTTAAGGATGTCTGTACGGCAAGAGGTGTAGATGTAGATGCTATCGTTAGAGGAATACAGCCAATAGCATTTGAAAATGCAGTATGGGCTTACACTCTTGGTTGCGGAATAGCAATTAAAAAGGGAGTAAAAACAGCTGCTGAAGCTGCTGAAGCTATAGGACTCGGATTGCAGGCTTTCTGTATTCCCGGATCGGTTGCCGATTCGAGAAAAGTTGGTATAGGCCACGGAAATCTTGCTGCAATGCTTCTTAAGGAAGAAACCAAATGTTTCTGCTTCCTTGCAGGACATGAATCCTTTGCAGCTGCTGAAGGTGCTATCGGTATAGCAAAGACAGCCAACAAGGTTAGAAAAGAACCACTCCAGGTTATCTTGAACGGACTTGGTAAAGATGCCGCTTACATAATTTCAAGAGTAAACGGTTTTACATATGTTGAAACTGATTATGATTTTTCAACAGATACTCTTAATGTTGTCAGAACGAAGGCTTATTCAAACGGTGACAAATCAAAGGTTAGAGTATATGGTGCAAATGATGTTCTCGAAGGTGTTGCAATCATGAAGAAGGAAAACGTTGACGTTTCCATCACAGGTAACTCAACTAACCCAACCAGATTCCAGCACCTTGTTGCAGGAACTTACAAGAAGTGGTCCTATGAAAACGGAAAGAGCTACTTCTCAGTTGCATCAGGCGGAGGAACAGGAAGAACCTTGCATCCTGATAACATGGCTGCAGGTCCTGCTTCATACGGTTTGACCGATTCAATGGGCAGAATGCACGGCGATGCTCAGTTCGCAGGTTCATCTTCAGTTCCTGCT
>JAQSXC010000256.1 GCA_029266335.1 Eubacterium sp.
TTGGAAACCAATTTTAATTGTATAGAAGTGATGGAATTTATGTAAGATTAAATACTACTTCAACTTTCTTATAGTGGAATTTACTTTTTCATTCAAGCAATAAGTTTTGGTTCTATTTATTCTGATTGATAAATAAGTACTTAAGTGATATAATTTTACCAAACTGAGCCAAAATGGGGTACGCAGCTCCGGATATCTTGACTTTTGGTGCAGATTCCAAAAAGTATGGCTGTCAGTATGTCAGACTGGTTTTAGGGTATGGGAATTAAGCTCGCTGTATATAAATGAGCACCAAAAAAATTAGCAGAGCGGATTTTTTTGTTAGAGAGGTGCATAATGGAAGAAGAAAACAATATTTTGGATGATTACGGTTCAGTAAAAATATCTGAAGAAGTGGTTGCCATTATTGCAGGGATTGCCGCAACTGACGTTCCGGGGGTTGCAGGCATGAGCGGCGGAATAGCTGGAGGAATAGCCGAGATCCTTGGCAGAAAGAATCTGTCAAAGGGAGTAAAGGTTGAGGTCGGTGAAAAGGAAGCTGCCATTGACCTCTATATTATTGTGGAATTCGGAGCCCGTATCCCCGAAGTTGCCTGGGACATACAGGACAAGGTCAAAAATGCGGTTCAATCCATGACAGGGCTGAATGTTGTTGAGGTCAATATTCATGTCCAGGGTGTTAATTTTGATAAGGAAATAAAAAAGGAATCAGAATCCGGTAAGGGTATATAAGCCGATTAGCTGGAGATAATTATTATAGAGCCAAATTATTCTTATATATGCAGAAATTTGATTTTTGGATCTGTTTGAAATATAATTGACGTATAAGGCTTTATTTTGTTATTAGTTGCAGGATTTACGAGCTTTAGGATAAATGAAAAGAGGTGGAGAATTCATGAATATAATATTACGTGTATTGTTAGCTATTTATGCTTTTTTTCTTACAATAGCTTCAATGTTTGCAATGCTTGTTACTATCAGGTCAGACATATTAACTGACGCATATACATATTTATTTGAAGAGGTATTAGCTAATAGAAATCCATCTATTGTCATGTTCATTATTGCATCTATATTTTTCTGTTTGAGCTTGACCTTCCTGCTTTCAGGATTTAAGCCTGAAGGTGATAAAAAGGCTATTATCAAGTATAATAAAAATGGTGATATCAGGATAACTTTGAATTCTATTGAGAATATTGCTCTTGCTACCTCAAGAAAATTATCAGGTATACGTGATTCAAAAGCATATGTTACCAAGATTGGAGAAAGTGTAAGTATTACAGTTAAGGCTATAGTGCTTCCAGAAATCAACATTCCCTTGCTGTCAGAGGATATGCAGATTAAGGTTAAATCTTCGGTGGAAGAATGTACCGGTGTACAGGTTGAGAGTGTTAAAGTTCTTATTGAGAGTATTTTTACAGGATATAAGTCTTCAAGAGTTGAGTAATATATGGAGGTGTATTATGGATAAGCAAAAATTGTATGAAGTTTATAAACAGCATAAAGGTGAAATTCTAGGTGCTGGAATAGGACTTTCCATAGCAATTATTGTACTCCTGCTTGGAGTTTTAAAAGCATTGTTTATAGTTGTATGTGTTGTATTCGGCTTCTATATAGGGAAAAGGCTTTCCCAGGATAAGGACTATATAAAGAATCTGCTTGACAGGATTCTTCCTCCGGGAACATACAGGTAGAAGTCTGAAGTTTTAGGTGTTGAGATGAAATAAATATAAATACAGAAGTTTGAAAATTACAAAACGATAAGTTTGCGGATATACATAGGAGGAATAGTTAATGGGACGCCGTGCATCCAGGGAAGCTGCGATGAAACTGTTGTATCAGCTGGAAATTCAGAAAAGTGACAGAAATGAACAGATTGATATGGCACTTGAAGATGAAACTTTTACAGAGAGTGACAGAATCTATATAAGAAGTATTGTAGATGGAGTAACTGAAAAAGTAACTCTTCTTGACAGTACAATCGAGAAATATGCAATGGGCTGGAAAATCACCAGATTGTCAAAAATAGACTTATCAATACTCAGAATAGGAATTTATGAAATTCTTTACCGTGAGGATATTCCATTCAGTGTCTCGGTAAATGAGGCTGTGGAATTGGCTAAGAAATATAGCAGTGAGGATGCGGGTGCCTTTGTAAACGGTCTTTTGGCAAAGGTCACAAAGGCTGATGCAGATGAAGTTGCACCTGAAGCAACTGACAAATAAGGTACGACATAAAACTGGTAATGTGAGTTCCTTTGCATTATCTTTTTTTATATATTTTATAAAATAACCCTAAAAGGTGGGATAGGTGTTGAACAGGGTTTTTTCGGTTTCGGATATTAATAATTATATAAAGCAGCTGGTTTCCAATGACGGTATATTGTCCGGTCTTTCAGTCAGGGGTGAAATATCAAACTTTAAGCACCATTATACAGGTCATATGTATTTCACCATCAAGGATGAGAATAGTGTCCTTAAGTGTGTAATGTTCAAGACACAGGCAAATATGCTGAAGTTTGTACCTCAAAACGGTAATAAGGTTATTGTTTCGGGATATATATCGGTATTTGAAAGGGATGGGCAGTATCAGCTCTATGCAAGTGATATGCAGCCGGATGGTCTGGGAGCTCTTCATCTTGCCTTTGAACAGCTTAAAAACAAGCTCCAGGAGGAAGGCCTCTTTGATACCGCAATAAAGAAGAAGCTGCCGCTGCTGCCCAGAAGTATTGGAGTTGTGACTTCTTCCACCGGGGCGGTTATCAGGGATATTATAAATGTTACATACAGAAGGCACAGTAAAATGAAGCTGGTACTGTACCCGGTAGCAGTGCAGGGCGTTCAAGCCGCCGGACAGATTGCAGCAGCAATACAGAAACTGAATCAGCTTGGGCAGGTTGATGTTATAATAGTTGCCCGTGGCGGCGGCTCCTTGGAGGAGCTCTGGGCATTTAATGAAGAGGTTGTAGCAAGGAGTGTATTTGCTTCTGGGATTCCGGTTATTTCAGCTGTTGGCCATGAGACAGACTTTACCATATGTGACTTTGTTTCAGATATGAGAGCACCAACACCGTCAGCAGCGGCTGAGCTTGCTGTTCCTGATGTAGAGATATTGAAGTACAAACTCCAGAACTATAATGTTCAAATGAAGAGTGCTCTGGTTAAAAAGCTTACCAAGTGTGAAACCCAGCTGCAGAAAATCAAAACCAGACCGGTTTTCCGCCAGCCATATGATAAACTGAATCAATACCGGCTAAAACTGGACAATGATGTCAGACACTTGTTCAGGAATAATGAAATGCTTATAAAGGATAAAAAATCGCAATTTGCTCTTCTGGCAGGGAAACTGGATGCCTTGAGCCCGTTAAAGATTATGGAGAGGGGCTACAGTGTTGTACGAAATCCTGAAGGTGTTATTATAAACAAGCTTGAGCAGATAAATGTGGGAGATATGCTTGAAGTCAGTCTGCAGGATGGTAAAGCAAAGTGTAATGTAATTTCGGCCCAGAAGAGTTTGTAACTGTTTTTTATAAAGGCAAGTACTCTTGAGGAGCTTCAACAGGTTTAAACAATCCCATAGCCGGCTGGAATATTTACTCGCTATCGGAAATGGGATATTCAATTGAGAGTATTCTTGTAAAGGAGGACTAATAATGGATAATGAATTGAGAATAGATGAGGAAAAAAGCTTTGAAGAGGCTATTTTTCAATTGGAGCAGATAGTTTCAAAACTTGAAAAGGGAGATATATCCCTGGAGGAATCCATAATCAACTTCCAGCAGGGAATAGAATTGTCAAGATATTGTGCAGCAAAGCTGGATGAAGCAGAAAAGAAAATTTCAGTACTGCTGCAGGATGAAGAGGGTAATTTAATAGAAAAGGATTTCGAGGCATGAATTTTAAAGAAAAGCAGGTATTTTATACAGCAATTGTTGAAGAAAGTCTGGCAAACAGTATTCCCATTGAAAATCAATACTATATGAGTCTCAAAGAGGCGATGTACTATAGCCTTATGGCAGGAGGCAAGAGGTTAAGACCGGTGCTTGCACTGGCAACTGCTGAAATGCTGGGAAAAGAACCAAGAGAAGTAGTAGCCTTTGCCTGCGCTATAGAAATGATTCACACGTATTCCTTAATACATGATGATCTTCCGGCCATGGATAATGATGATTACCGTAGAGGAAAGCTGACAAATCATAAGGTATATGGAGAGGCAATGGCTATTCTGGCCGGAGACTCTCTTTTAAATCTGGCGTATGAAACCATGATAAAAGATGCTTTGAGCGGTAACAGTATGGCAAAGCTAAAAGCAATGGAGGTCATAGCTCAATATGCCGGAGTACTTGGAATGATTGGCGGTCAGGTAATAGATCTTATGGGAGAAGGCCGTAAGGTTGATGCCGACGAACTTACCGCCATGCACAGGCTAAAGACCGGGGCACTGATAAAAGCACCCGTTGAAGCCGCAGCCATTATTTGCCACGCGGAAGAAGCTCAATTTGCGGCACTTTCCAATTATGCTGCAAACCTTGGTTTGGCGTTTCAGATAAAGGATGACATATTGGACGTTGAAGGGAATATGGAGGAAATGGGTAAAAAACCGGGAAGCGATGCGCTCAGTGACAAGTCCACCTATGTAACCCTGTATGGTTTGGATAAGTCAAAGCAGCTGCTGCAGGAAGTAACAACAGAAGGAATTGCTTTCCTGAAACCCTTTGGTGATAAAGCCGAATTCCTTAAGGAATTGGCAATGTCGATGGTAAATCGCACAAATTAGTATTGTTATAATTGCTGTATTACTAGTTAAATCCTTAGCTCATACTGTTTATAATGAGAAAGTATGCGAGTGCTGCATCTATTAAAGGGTGAGCATGGTTTGGAATACGAAAGAAGTTGTTGAAGCAAAGCAATCTCGGGTTGCCGCCTATTAAGAGATGTTAGTGAAGAAGTACTTTCTTATAAATAAATCTGTTACTGCTTAATCGGATTTACCGTCGTAATTTGGAGGAATATTCAGTTTGTTATTTAAATTATTCTATGTTATAATGTGTTCTCGATGGCATTGCTTCAATGTCCTCGTTAACTGATAACAGTGAAGTAGTCACTTTTGTTAAATAGTACAAATTGTAAAACTACTATATTGACATAAAAACAGGGTGGCGCAGTATTCTAGTCAGTACTCATGATTCTGAAGACGGGCCTAAAAATCCGTTAAAGGGCACATCGATGAAGTTCCTTGTGTCGGCTTGCTACGCCCAGTGGTGGGCTGGTGCTGGGAGTTAAGGCTTAGGGGCGATCTGCAATGGCATGCGGGCGTTGACCCCTTTTCCGTGGAGACCCTATGCGGTATTTTTGATGCTGTGAACAGAGTAGCCTGCCTTGAGTGAAATTTGGTGGATAGTGGATCGGATGCCTGATGTATTGGCCGATATGTTGGCATTATTGCTGTTTGAAACCTTTTTTGCAAAAGAGGCTAGGAATCATCTTGACTGTTGGGGAAAACTCCTAGACTGTTCGGAATGTAGTTTGTTGGGGATTAAAGTGTGGACTAAGTGGTAATCAGGCCCCATATGCGGTAACGCTGTGGTTATGTGTTTAAAGGGAAACCTCTGGTTTGGCGACATTCCACCTGGATTCTTCGCTGCCATGCAGCGTTTTGTTTTATATAAAGAGATTTCAGGCAAAGCTTCACAGCCTGCTGTGAGAAGACCGCAATTAAATTGGAGGATTGGTGTGGAAGATCATTTTAAACATCCAGCCGATGAAAAAAAAGTCAAATTTAAAACCAATGCTGTCAGTTCAAAAAAAGAAACAAGAGTTTGGACACTCTTAATAACAGTTGTTACTTTCTTTATTTCTATTTCTATGTCTTTTTTATCAAACGAAACAATAAAATATGCGTCAACAGTGGTTTCCTTCCTTATAGTTTTTGGTATAATTGTAATCAGCATTCTGTTTGATCTCATCGGTACTGCTGCAACTGCTGCTGATGAAGCACCTTTTCATTCAATGGCTTCCAGGAAGCTTTACGGTGCAAAACAGGCCATTAGATTAATCAGGAATGCAGACAAGGTATCCAATTTCTGTAATGATGTTGTCGGAGATATCTGCGGAGTTATCAGCGGTACTGCTGCAGCCTATATTGTTTATAAATTTTCCGGCGGCGGAAATAATTTGGAAAACAGTATTTTCGGACTGTCCATAACTGCCATGGTTGCATCGCTGACAGTGGGGGGAAAGGCGCTTGGCAAGTCTGTTGCCCTTCAAAACAGTAATTATATAATTTATAAGGTTGCCATAGTAACGAATTTTTTATTCGGCAGATTTAAGTTTGTTAAACGAAAGAAAAAATGGGATAATAAAAAGAATAAAAATAATAAGAAAAAAAACAATGGAAACTAAAAGGAGTTTTAACGTGGGGTATTTGGAAAACATAAACTCTCCTGATGATATAAAACAATTAAATAACGAACAACTATCAGAGCTGGCAGATGAAATAAGGAACTTTTTAGTGCATAAAGTATCAAAAACCGGGGGTCATCTGGCATCAAACCTGGGTATTGTGGAACTGACCATAGCCTTACACAAAATATTTAAGACCGAATCAGACAGAGTTGTATGGGATGTGGGTCACCAGTCATATGTACACAAGATTTTGACCGGGCGCAGAGATGATTTTGATACTTTAAGAAAACTGGGAGGCCTGTCAGGCTTCCCGAAAACCTGTGAAAGCAAACACGATTGTTTCAATACAGGGCATAGCAGCACATCTATATCTGCTGCTCTGGGTATAGCAAGAGCAAGGGATTTGATGCATGAAAACTACAGTGTCATTGCAGTAATCGGGGACGGTGCCATGACCGGCGGAATGTCATATGAGGCATTGAATGATGCGGGAAGATCTACAAGTAATTTTATTGTTATACTAAATGATAATGAAATGTCAATTGCTCAAAATGTTGGCGGCATGTCAAAATACCTGAGCAAATTACGCACAGATCCCTTCTATACTAAAACCAAGGAAGATATAGATAATTTTCTTAACAGGATGCCCAATTTCAGTAATAAGGCAAGAAGAGTAATTTCAAAACTAAAAGGAACTGTTAAATATATTTTTACTCCCGGAGTTTTCTTTGAGCAATTGGGGTATAAGTATTATGGGCCTGTGGATGGTCATAATATAGAAGAAATAAGCAAGGCTTTGATTGCCGCTAAAAAGATAAAGGGCCCTGTAATGGTTCACTTGAACACTCAGAAGGGAAAAGGTTATTCCTTTGCGGAAGAAAGTCCTGACAGATTTCACGGAATAGCTCCTTTTGAGGTTGAAACCGGTGAAACATTCGGGAATAGTGTACCGGACTATTCTGAAGTATTTGGGGATGCCATGTGTGCCATGGCTTCCTCTGATAACAGAATTGTAGCCATATCTGCAGCCATGGCTAAAGGAACTGGACTGTATCGCTTTAGCACAGAGTTTCCTGAAAGATTTTTTGATGTGGGAATAGCCGAACAGCATGCTGTGACGTCTGCTGCCGGCATGTCGATAAACGGATTGATTCCGGTAGTAGCTATCTATTCTTCTTTCCTGCAGCGGGGCTATGACCAGATAATACATGATGTGGCTACTCAAAATCTGCATGTGGTATTTGCAGTTGACAGAGCAGGAATTGTGGGTGAAGACGGGGAAACACACCAGGGTGTGTTTGATCTGTCCTATCTTAGCCATATTCCGAATATGAAAGTAATGGCTCCGGCAGACTATTATGAATTAAGACAGATGCTGGATTATGCCGTTAACGGTCAAAAAGGACCTGTCGCCATCAGATATCCCCGTGGGAGGGGAAAGGACTGTCTGGCACAAAGAATACCTCTTGAAGCAGGCAAAGCGGCGGTTTTAAGAAAGGGTGAAAAGATCTGTATTATAGCAGCCGGCAGCATGGTTGAAACTGCACTACAGTCAGCTGAACTGCTTGAGACCGCAAATATAAATGCTGAAGTCGTCAGTGCAAGATTTATCAAGCCTATTGATGAAGAATTAATATCAAAGATTGCAGGCGAATTTGATTTTATAATAACCCTGGAAGATAACTGCAAATTTGGCGGTTTTGGAAGCAGGGTATTAAATTTTGTGAATGGTCAAAATTATAAAGCGAAGATAAGTATTTTAGGTTTGCCTGATGAATTTATTCCTCACGGTTCCAGAAGTGAGCTGCTAAGAAAATCAGGTTTGGATGCAGAGTCAATCGCACAATATATTAAAAATACCTGCAGCATTGGAGGGTAAGAGTTGGAGAAGGAAAGACTGGATGTATTACTGGTTAACAAGGGCTTGTTTGATAGCCGTGAAAAATGTAAGAGTGCAATAATGGCTGGTGTGGTATGGATAAACGGATCTCGTGAGGACAAGCCCGGGACCAAGGTACCCCTTGATAGCCGGATTGAAATAAAAGAAAATGCAAATCCGTTTGTAAGCAGGGGCGGGTTGAAGCTTGATAAGGCAATAAAAGAATTTGATATAAAGCTTGAAGGTAAGACCTGCCTGGATATTGGTGCTTCAACCGGAGGTTTTACTGACTGTATGCTGAAAAATGGAGCTATAAAAGTAGTTGCAATTGATGTAGGATATGGACAGCTGGCTTGGGAGCTTAGAAATGACAGCAGGGTTATATGTATGGAGCGTACTAATGTAAGGTATGTTAAACCGGAGGAGGTTGGCTTTCTGTCTGATTTCGCTTCAATTGACGTATCATTTATTTCGTTGGTCAAGGTAATGCCGGCAGTTTTAGATCTGCTTAAAGATAATGCAGAATTGGTATGCCTGATCAAACCACAGTTTGAAGCAGGCAGGGAAAAGGTAGGGAAACATGGAGTTGTAAGAGATAGCGGGGTACATAGGGAAGTTATCAATAATATTATTAATTTTGTAACTGCCAGAGCTTTATGTGTAAAGAGATTATCCTTCTCACCCATTAAAGGCCCTGAGGGCAATATAGAATATCTGCTTTATATATCAAAAGATCCTTCAGCCGGTTCCAATACAACTGTGGTTCCATCAGACAGCATATATAAGTTGGTCGAGGAAGTGGTTAACGAGGCGAGCAACAATCAACAAAATTAGAAGGATTTTGTTGTTAAATCTTTGCAAATTATTATAGCATTTGCTAAACTGTAGAGGTGTAGTTATAACGAGGCAAAAGATATCCCCACTTCCATAGGTGGAGGGTAACTATTTGGTTTCAGACCAGGGGCATCTACGCCACGCTGAGCGGTAAGAAAATTTTTCTACAGCCGAAAAATTTTCTATTGGACGGATACGTTATAAAGATAGCATTTGGAGGCAGCATGAAAAATATCGGA
>JAQSXC010000045.1 GCA_029266335.1 Eubacterium sp.
CTGGAATTTGACAGGGACAGGGCCTGTGATTACCTTGAAACGCAGTATATGCTGGGTGAATCACTTTTAGTTGCTCCTGTATTCAACTCCGATGGAAGAGTGGATTATTACCTGCCTAAGGGAGAATGGACCAACTTTATATCAAACCAAAAAGTTACAGGTGGCACCTGGCAGTATGAGAAGCATGATTTCATGAGCCTTCCGTTGATGGTAAGACCAAATTCCATTATTGCTGTAGGAAATAATGAAAATGTGCCTGATTATGATTATCTTGATGGGACAACGCTTCATGTGTTTGAATTAAGCAATAATGAACCTGCTGCAGCAATCATTTATACAATGGAGGGAAAAGCCGGAGGTTCGGTTCAGGCCGTAAGAAACGGAAATAGTGTAACTATAACTGTTGAAGGCTTAAAGAACTGCTCTATAATAATGAGAAACATCAATAATATTGCCGATTTGGCAGGTGCTTCCTTTGAATCCGATCCTTTAGGCTCAAAGCTGGCACCAAATGGGGCCAGTAAGGAAATAAGCTTTAAAATTGTATAATTCAATTATGTATATAGAATAATTGAATTATATATTAGAATATTTTAAAAAGTTTTAGAAAAAATATCAATTTTCTAAAACTTTTTTGATTTTACTGTGTATATATATTCAAGGCACAAGAAAAGGGTGGGATAAGGTAATTGGAGGTTTCGGATTTAAATATATTTAAAGAATACCAGAAAAATAACAGAAGAGGTCTGGAACTTGTATATGAAAGATATAAGAAATATGTCTATGCAATTGCCTTTAATTACTCGGGAAACAAGGAGGATGCTCTGGACATAACACAGGAAGTGTTTATTTCGGTATTTAAAGCCTTTGGAAGCTTCAAGGAACAATACTCAATTCTTCCCTGGATTAAAAAGATAACGGTTAACAAGTGCCTGAATTTTTTGAGAAGCCGCAAAGAAAACATATCGTTAAATGAAACTAACGATAGTGGGGATGAACTTCAGAATATTATTCGTTCAAATGAAGCAACAGAAGCCTCCGTCGAGTGTAAGGATACTAAAAAAGCTCTGGAGGAGGCTATAGCAAAGCTTCCCGACCGGCAAAGAATGGCTGTGCTGCTCAGGCATATGAAGCAGATGAAGTATGAAGAGATAGCCAGTACCATGAAACTTCCGACCGGCACGGTAAAAACGCTGATACATAATGGAAGGACAGCACTTAAGGACAATTTGATAAAACAAGGCGTTTGGGAGGTATAGACATGCTTAATGATATGAATTGCAATAAAATAGATGCTGCACTGCTTCAGGATTATCTGGAAGGCACAATCGATCCTGTTGAAAAAATATTTGTTGAGGGCCACTTAAGTATATGCAAGTCATGCAGAAGACAATTGTCTGAGCTGAAACTCATCTTTTGGGAGCTTGGGGACAAGAGCAGCTATGAAGTGGAATATCCCCGGGAATTGAATGAAATATCTTCTAAATTGATTGACAGAGTTCTTGGAACAGAAGAAAAAAGTACAACCAGAAAAGTTGTGGATATGCAGATAAGTAGTTTAAAAATGTCTCAGAAGTTGCTTAAGTATATACCTGGTGCAAAGAAAACTCCCGGAATACTGAAAAAAGCTTCCAGGGGATTGGCAAAAGGAGTAACTAAAAGCGTTACCAAGGGTGTAAAGAAAATGTTATCCGCAAAGTAATAGTATTAATGGAGGCATGAATGCTGGTTTTATATATACTTGGGTATTTGTTTTTATACCTGGTCCTATTTTTGTTAATAGTAGTTTTAGCTGTTCTGCTTATTCCTTTCCGGTACCACTTTACCGGTGAAAAGCTGGAAAGAACCTGGTTTGAGGCATCAGTAGCATGGTTGTTCGGCGGAATAAAGCTGAATATACACTATAACACCGAGGAGAAAATTTCCTCATCAATGAGAATTCTGGGTATTCGCAGGAGAATGGGAAAAAATCAAGGGAAAAATAAAGATATATCCAAAGCTGAAAAGAAAGATGAGAAACAAAAAAAGAGAGAAAAAAGCAAAGCTCCATATAGCTACTTAACTATTGAAGTTTTGGAAAAAACATTTCAATGTGTCCTTAAACTACTAAACCATTGCAAGCCTGATAAGTTTCAACTCAGGGCCAGGGTCGGATTTGATGATCCCATGTACACAGGGTTGTTATGTGCCGTGAGGGGTACCGGATTTGCAATTTTAGATAAATATGATATAAGGTTTCAACCAAATTTTGAGGAAGAGGAACTGAAAGGCAGCCTGACTATAAGCGGCAGGATACAGCTGTTCTATCTATTACTAGTTGCGATGGAATTTGTATTTACCAGGCCTTTCAGAACAATTTTAATTAAAAATCTAAAAACCAAAATAAAAAGGAGAGTAAGAAGATGGCAAACTTTGATTTTAAAGAAAACGTAGAGGTTATTTTTAACAAACTGGAAAGCTTTTTAAAAACCAAAACAGTAGTGGGAGAACCAATCAAGATAGGAGAAACTACAATTGTTCCATTTATCAATCTGGCTTTCGGCTTGGGAACAGGCGGAGGTACGGGAACTGATGATAAAGGTATCGGCGGCTCCGGCGGTGGAGGCGGAACCGGTGCAAAAATATCTCCTACAGCTGTACTTGTAATTCAGGGAGATAAGATTGAACTTCTGCCTATAAAGAAAACAGGCGGTCTTGATAAGCTGGTTGATATGGTACCCGGCATTATTGAAAGGATTAACGAAAAGAAGGAAGAAAAGGAAATCAATCAGAAAATAGAAGAATAATATTTAGTCAAAGAAGCTGTAGCCTGTGTGGGCTGCGGCTTTTTGTTTTTCCAGGTTTTTTTTCGATTTGTTTTATATTATTTTATATTGACTGATATAATAAAATAAAATATAATAAGTATAATTTATTAATTTATCACTTTAATTTAATAAAGCGAATTACCAATCATTATAATAATTTAACATATAGCGAGGTAGATATGTCCAAGTGGAAAATATATACTCCTGACGGTGTTCAGGATATCCTGTTTGATGAGTGTTATGCCAAAAGAGAAATAGAAAGCCGTATTCGAAAGACCTTCAGATCGTACGGTTTCTATGAAATAGAAACTCCAACCATAGAGTTTTTCGACGTATTTTCATCAGAAATAGAGTCTTTTCCACAGGAGGCAATGGTTAAGTTTTTTGACCATAAGGGCCGAATTCTTGTATTGAGGCCTGATATAACAGTACCTGTAGCCAGGATTACAGCAACTAAAAACCGTGATGTTCAGCTGCCCATAAAATATTCCTACCTGGGTAATGTTTTCAGGTACAATGAAGTAGGCGGAGGGCGCCAGAATGAGTTTACACAGGTAGGTGTAGAGTTGCTGGGTGATTCCTCCTCGGAGAGCGACGCAGAAATAATTGCAGTTGCCATAAACACATTGAAGGCTACCGGGCTGGAAAATTTTCAAATAGATATAGGCCAGGTTGAATTCTTCAATGGTCTGGCAGAGGAGGCAGGCTTTTCTGAAAAAGATCTTAAAAGGATTTCAAAACTTATTGATAGAAAAGACTATGTTGGTGTTGAGGAAATTGTAAATCAGTATCAGATGTCTAATGAACTAAGAGATCTCATACTGAAGCTGCCAGGGTTGTTTGGCTCTCTGGATGTAATACAAAAGCTTAAAAAGCTTACCGGGAATCAGCGCAGTCTTGCCGCTCTGGAAAATATTGAAGAGGTAATTGACATTTTGGGAGATTATGGTTTTACAAAATATATATCGGTAGACCTTGGAATGTTGAAGGGGCCTGACTATGATACAGGAATAATATTCAGAGGGTTTACCTATGGTGTTGGCTTCCCGATACTTTCGGGCGGCAGATATGACAGTCTTACATCGATATTTGGAAAGGACTGTCCTGCAACAGGTTTTTCCATAAGCCTGAACATGCTGATGAAAGCACTTGGAAAGACTATTTTCTCCAAAGACAGGCCAAGTGTGGATTCTCTTATTTGTTACAAGAGAACCAACAGAAAAAGCGCACTGGAAATAGCCGAAACTCTTAGAAAACAGGAAATGAATATTGAGACCATGATGGTAGAAGAAGGAATTGAAAAGGGTCTGGTATATGCCAGCTCAAAGCAGATCGGCGGGGTTATATTTATTGCTGACAACGGAAATATCAAGATACATGATCTTGTAAATAATACAATTAACGAAACCAGTATTGAAAAACTGATAAATAATCCGTAAATGATATTTAATAGCAATATCGAAAAATGCAAATAAGCTCTGGAGGTTAAAAATGAGATATTTAACAATTGCACTATCCAAAGGAAGACTAACAGAAATGTCAATCGAGCTCTTTGAGGCTATTGGAATAGATTGTTCGGAATTGAAGTCATCTACAAGAAAGCTTATACTATTGGATGAGAAAAATAAAATAAAATTTTTTCTGGCTAAACCTGCAGATGTACCTACATATGTTGAGTATGGTGCTGCTGATATAGGAATCGTTGGCAAGGATACAATCCTTGAGGAAGGCAGGAATCTTTATGAGGTGTTGGATCTTGGTTTCGCAGCCTGTAAAATGGCTTTGGCCGGTCCGGCAGAACTGCAGGGTAAGATAGATGAGTTGACTATCAGAAGGGTTGGCACCAAATATCCCAATATAGCCAGAAATTATTTTGAAAAAAACAGAAGAGAAAGTGTTGAAATAATCAAACTTAACGGCTCTGTGGAACTTGCTCCTCTGGTAGGGTTGTCGGAAGTTATCGTTGACCTTGTGGAAAGCGGAAGAACCTTAAAGGAAAATGGACTGGTTGTACTGGATACAATTGCTGATATCAGTGCAAGAATGGTAGTTAACAGAGTCAGCATGAAGATGGAAAATGAGAGAATTCAGAAAATAATCGACGGAGTGCGTGAACAGCTTTACTTGAGGAAATAAGCCGGCAGAGCAAACCGGTGTACCGGTACATGAGTACTGCAGTTATTATGGAGGTAACAAATGCTTAATTATATAGATTTGACAAAGGACAGTAATGGCTTAAAAGCCCAAGATTTATATGCTAAACTGCTTCAGAGGACAAAATCACAGGATGGAAGCAGTATTATAAAGCTTGTAGCCGATATTCTGGAAAATGTGCGCTCCGGTGGGGATAATGCCCTGAGAGAATACAGCAGAAAATTTGATAATGCTGTTATTGAGGAAATCAGGGTATCAGAAGATGAAATTCTGTCTGCTTATAAGGAAGTAGACCACGAGCTTCTGGAAACAATTAAGAGATCCAGGCAGAATATTCAAAGCTTTCATGAAAAGCAGCTGCAAAACAGCTGGATCAGTCCAAAAGAGGATGGTACAGTATTAGGACAGCTTGTCAGACCTCTTGAGAAAGTCGGTCTGTATGTTCCCGGAGGAACCGCACCATTGATCTCCTCTGTTCTGATGACAGCAGTTCCTGCAAAGGTAGCCGGTGTTTCCAGAATAATAATGTGCACACCACCCTCAAAGGATGGCAGTGTTAATCCTGCTATTCTTGTTGCAGCCCGTGAAGCCGGCATTGATCAGGTTTTCAGAGTGGGCGGCGCTCAGGCCATAGCTGCCATGGCTTACGGGACAGAATCAATTCCGTCTGTAGATAAAATATGCGGACCCGGCAATGTATATGTATCCACAGCAAAACGCCTTATTTTCGGGGATTGTGACATAGATATGTTCGCAGGCCCAAGTGAAATTCTTGTGATTGCGGATAGCTCGGCAAAACCTGAATATGTTGCAGCTGATTTGCTCTCCCAGGCAGAGCATGACAAACTGGCTTCTTCAGTATTGGTTACAAACGATCGGAAATTGATTGATAATGTAAAGCTTGAGATTGAAAAACAATTGACCAAGCTCAGCAGAGGTTCCATTACCGAAAAATCCCTGCAGGATTTTGGGTTTACAGTATTGGTGGACAGCATTGAAGCTGCAATAGAGGTTTCAAACAGCATAGCTCCGGAACACCTTGAGCTTTGCGTTGAAGAACCCATGAGCCTGTTAGGCCGGATAAAGAATGCCGGTGCCATATTTGTAGGCAATTATTCGCCTGAACCACTGGGGGACTATATGGCAGGGCCAAGCCACGTACTGCCTACCAGCGGAACTGCCAGATTCTCTTCACCGGTCAATGTGGATCAGTTTATTAAAAAATCCAGCTTGATTTACTATAACAGGTCGGCACTTGAAAAAACCAGCCGGGACATAATAAGATTTGCTGAAGCTGAGCAGCTGGATGCTCACGCAAATGCCATAAGGGTGAGATTCAGCAAATAGTTGTATTCCAAATCTAAGATAATAAAAAGTTTTTAGACAAGAAAAACCAATACTTTGAAAACGCGCATGGCCAATTAACCTCCAATATTCGCCTTATAGCGGATATTGGAGTAAAAAATTCTAACGATATTTTTAGAAAGGAGCGTATGGTTTAGTCATTAACTATATCATACGAGGTTAATATGATTGAAGAACTTATCAGACCTGAAATAAGGTCATTTATTCCATATGATGCCAACCAAAAGCCTTACAGGATAAAGCTGGATGCCAATGAAAGCCCATTTAATCTGCCTTTAGCTGCCCGGCAAAAACTGGCCGAATTCATATTAAATAATCCTGAACTGAACCTATATCCCGATACAGACTCGACAAAACTGAGGAAAGCACTCTCAAGGCACTGGTCTGTCGATTATCAGAATATTATTGTGGGCACAGGCTCAGATCAATTAATACAGATAATTGCAAATGTATTTATAGGACCGGGGGATAAAGTGCTTTACCCGGCTCCTTCCTTTGGAATGTATGGGGACTCCTGTATAATTGCCGGAGGAACACCGGTGAAATATATCCTGGAACCTGAAAAAAGGTTCGAATACTCAAAGCAGACTATCTTTGAAGCCTATGACAGGGAAAAACCAAAGCTTATATATATCTGTAACCCTAACAATCCTACAGGGAATCTTATGCCAAAGGATCAGGTTCTGGAAGTAGCAAAATATTGCAGCAATGCTGTTGTAATTGTGGATGAAGCCTATGCAGAATTCTGCGATACCACGGTTATACCTTATGTTAATGACTATGAAAATCTTATAGTCTTAAAGACTTTTTCCAAAGCATATGGACTGGCTGGAATCAGGTGCGGTTATTCCATAGCCGGCCAAAATCTTACAAGAGCTGTTAATCTTGCAAGGGCTCCCTATAATATAAGTTCCTTATCCCAATATACTGCTCAATTGGTTCTGGAGGAAAAGGAAGAAATCAGAAAAAATATTTCTTATCTTGTAGCAGAAAGAGACCTGTTAAAGGATAAATTGGCTCAAATAACGGGGATAGAAGTATATGACTCCTATTCAAATTTTATATTGGTGAGAGTAGAGAACAGCAAAGAAGTATACAATAAATTATGTGAAAAAGGAATTTTTCTTAGAATATTCGGAGCTTCTCCACTATTGCAAAACTGTCTGAGAATCAGTGTTGGGACCTGTGAACAAAATACCATACTGCTTGATGAACTTTCTTCTATCTGCTATAATAAATAGCGAACATTAAACACCAAATCTCGAAAATAGTTCGGAATATTTCGCTGGACTTCGGATGCTTTTTTTAGATTTGGAAAAGATGAACGGAGGGATACCTTTTGAGAGAAGGTTTAGTTAACAGAAATACTAAAGAAACCCAGATAAAGCTGCAAATTAATCTTGATGGCAGAGGGGACTGTATTGCCAATACCGGCGTCGGATTTTTTGATCACATGCTTATACTGTTTACCAGGCATGGCTTGATGGATGCATCCTTTGAGGTAAATGGTGACCTGCATGTAGATGCACATCATACCGTGGAAGATACAGGCATTGCATTGGGACTTGCAATAAGACAGGCGCTGGGAGATAAGAAGTCCATTAAAAGATACGGGACTGCCTTTGTTCCCATGGATGAAGCTCTGGTTCAGGTTTCTCTTGATTTAAGCGACAGACCTTTTCTGGTATTCGATGCCTGCATGACCCGGGAGATGGTCGGACAGATGGACACCCAGCTGGTAGAAGAGTTCTTTCGGGCAGTAGCCTTCAATGCAGGTATTACTCTTCATATAAAACTTTTGCACGGCAATAATTGTCACCATATAATTGAAGCTATATTTAAGGCTTTCGGAAGAGCCTTGGATGAAGCTACAAAAATTGACACCAGAATAGTAGGAGTTATGTCTACAAAAGGAATACTGTAGAATAATTTCTCAATATAACGAGGTGGTTATATTTCTCCCCACTTCTATAAGTGGAGGGTATCGCTTCGGTTTTCAGGTGGCAGGCGCAATGAGACATTTAAACAGGCTATAACAGGGAGGATATCATGCTTATTAACAACACTGATTTTATTAAGTTACCTTTATTTATTAAGGGAAAGGTAAGAAACGTTTACGATCTGGGGAATGAATTGCTTATAGTTGTAACTGACAGAATATCAGCATTTGACGTTGTGTTTTCTGAATTGATTCCCAACAAGGGAAAAGTACTTAACAGTATTTCGGCATTCTGGTTTGATTATACAAAAGATGTTATAGGAAATCATGTAATTACAACCGATGTGAGCAAATACCCGTCCGGACTGTCACAATTAAGGGAAGAGCTTGAAGGCAGATCAATGCTGGTAAAGAAAATAGAAATGGTACCTGCCGAGTGCATTGTCAGAGGTTATCTTGAAGGTTCCGGTCTGAAGGAATACCAGCAGACGGGTTCCATTTGCGGAATAAAGCTGCCGGCCGGACTCAGGCAGGGAGACAAGCTGCCTGAACCAATATTTACACCCTCGACCAAAGAATCCGAAGGTCACGACATAAACGTTTCCTTTGAAGTGCTCTGTGAGAAAATCGGTTCAGAAATGGCCAACAAGCTGAAGGATGCAAGTATCAACCTTTACAAGAAGGCCAGCAGGCATGCCGAAAGCAAAGGTTTGATACTGGCTGACACCAAATTTGAATTTGGTATGTCAGATGGAGAACTGGTAGTGGGCGATGAAATGTTCACACCTGACTCATCCAGATTCTGGGCAATGGATGAATACCAGCCCGGAAGAGCCCAGAAGAGCTTTGACAAACAGTATCTGAGAGAATATCTGGAGAGTCTTGACTGGAACAAGCAGCCTCCTGCACCGGCCCTTCCTGAAGAAGTTATTAATAAGACCGAAGCAAAGTACATTGAAGCATATGAGAGAATAAGCGGCAAAAAGTTCAAAGAATTGGCTTAGCCAATGCTTTGAACTTTTGACCCGGGGTTTTGGACACGGCAGGTATACTGATAGGAGAACACTATGATTGCTATAATTGACTATGGAGTTGGAAACCTTGCAAGCGTAAATAAAGCTTTTAGTTTCATCGGATTTGATTCTGTCATAACTTCTGATCCTGAAGTTATACTTGCTGCCAATAAAGTTGTTCTACCGGGCGTAGGTGCGTTTGCAGATGCCATGCAAAATCTTGAAAGAACAGGAATGACCTCTGTAATATGGAAGGTTGCTGAAAAAGGAACTTCTCTGTTAGGCATCTGCCTTGGGATGCAGCTGCTGTTTGACTACAGCACTGAAGGAGGGGAAAAGGTGCCCGGCCTGGGACTGCTCAAGGGCAGCATTACTCAATTTCCCCTTGATATGGGCCTGAAGGTGCCTCACATGGGCTGGAACAGCCTGAGTATAAAACAGAAGGATGGCATTTTTAAAGGAATAAAGGAAAACAGTTATGTCTATTTCGTCCATTCCTATTACTTGACTGCAGTGGACGGTGCAGATGCGGCCGCAACCTGTAAATATGGAATTACCTTCGATGCGGCCGCAGCAAGGAAGAATATTATGGGCACACAATTCCATCCTGAAAAAAGCGGTGATGTGGGCTTGAATATACTGAAAAACTTCGCAGAGCTTTAAGCAACGACGGTATAGAGTCTTTTTCTGGTTTAGGGCAGGTGGGTTCTTATTCAGAATATAGGAATTTAAATTTGTAAGCATCAGGAAAATACTTGAATAAGCACTTAATAGCTTTGCGAAGCAAATTTCTTGATTACTGAAAGGTACCCTCTATTGAAAATGTACAACACGCTTCACGCCGGCTATTTTGCCACTTTTCTTTGTTGTCGTCCTTGCCTTGCAAGCGGCTTCAACGCAGCCGCAGGGCAAATTCGCCACTAAAAAACGTATTGTACATTGTTAATAGAGGGTAATGGTACTTAATTATGATAATATATCCAGCAATAGATATTATAAACGGTAAATGCGTCAGGCTTCAGCAGGGCAGCTACAGTGAGGTTACAGTATTTGGAGACAGTCCTGTGGAGATGGCTCTTAAATGGGAGAGTCAGGGGGCGCATTATCTGCATGTTGTAGACCTGGATGCAGCCAGATCAGGCAATACCGAAAATCATGAAATCATCAAGCAGATAGCTAAAACTCTTAAGATACCTGTTCAACTGGGAGGAGGAATAAGGAGCCTTGAAACTATTGAGGACCTGGTATCCAACGGCTTGAGCAGAGTAATTATGGGTACTTCGGCGGTAAATAATCAGGAGCTGCTGAAAACTGCTTTAAAGGAATATAAAGAGAAGATAGCAGTTGGAATAGATGCAAAGGATGGTATGGTGGCCATACACGGCTGGGAGCAAACCAGCGATCTGACTGCAATAGCTTTTGCCAGAAAGGTTGAAGAGCTGGGAGCAAAAACAGTTATATATACTGACATCTCCAGGGACGGTATGCTGAAGGGTCCAAATCTGGCAGCAATGAGTGAGATGGCAAAGGCTGTCGGCATAGATGTGATTGCATCGGGCGGAGTAAGCTGTCTCAAGGATATCATTGATTTAAAAACTACAGGGGTAAGCGGTGTAATTGTCGGAAAGGCACTATATACCCGAAACCTTGATCTGAAGGCTGCAATTGAAGATTTAGGACTCTTAAAACAATAAACTCCCATTTTTGAAACGGTTATTTTCCGATATTGCGATGTTGTCGAAAAGTACTGCTTCGCAGTACTTCGTTGCAATAAAGCAATTATTGCGCCTTCCTCCGCCTTGCACTATCGAAAAATCCCTCGCTTCAAAATTGTGTATTATTATTTTAAAAGCCCTATGAAAATGCAGCAGATTGGAGAATATACTATGCTTACCAAGAGAATAATTCCCTGTTTGGATGTTCATGCAGGAAGAGTTGTGAAAGGTGTTCAGTTTGTAAATATAATAGATGCGGGAGATCCGGTTGAAGCTGCAGCTTTCTATGACAAGGCCGGAGCTGATGAACTCACCTTTCTTGATATCACAGCTTCCTCCGATGCCAGAAGTATAATGCTGGATGTGGTCAGGCGGGTAGCCGAGCAGGTCTTTATTCCCTTCACTGTCGGTGGAGGCATAAGGACAGCCGAGGATTTCAGGGAGATTCTGAAGGCCGGAGCCGATAAGGTTGGAGTCAACTCGGCAGCACTCAGAAGGCCGGAGCTTATTTCGGAAGCAGCCTGGAAATTCGGAAGACAGTGTGTGGTGCTTGCCATAGATGCCAAAAGCCGGTCTGACGGCTCGGGTTGGGACACATATCTGAACGGCGGCAGGGTTAATACAGGGAAAGATGCTGTTGAATGGGCTATGGAAGCAGAAAAGCTGGGTGCCGGAGAAATACTTCTGACCAGTATGGATAAGGATGGAACAAAGGATGGTTATGATATAGAGCTTACCAGGACAATATCCGAAAATGTAAAGATACCTGTTATAGCTTCGGGTGGTGCCGGTAAAATGGAGCATTTTAAAGAGGCTCTGGAAGAAGGAAAGGCTGATGCCGTCCTTGCAGCATCCCTGTTTCATTTCAGAGAAATGGAAATCCGTGATCTGAAAAGATATTTAAGTAGTAATGGCATAGAAAGCAGGTTATAATTGTAGTTGGACATACAGAACCTGCACATAAAGCTTTATGTATGAATAAAAATGTATGGAGGCTCTTCATGGAGAATTTAAAGAATTCAATAAAATTTGATGATAAAGGTCTTGTACCTGTGGTTACTCAGGACTATAAAACAAAAGAAGTTTTAATGGTTGCCTATATGAACGAGGAAGCTTTCAATAAAACTCTTGAGACCGGGAAGGTCACTTATTTCAGCAGAAGCAGAAATAAGCTGTGGGTTAAGGGTGAGACCTCAGGTCATTTCCAGCATGTTAAAAATATAAGGCTGGACTGTGATGGTGACACCATTCTCGTAGAAGCAGAGCAAATAGATGCAGCTTGCCATACAGGAAATAAATCCTGCTTTTACAGAACTCTGACTGATGGTGCATGGGTGGAAGCTGAAGCAAAAGCTGATGCTGAGATTCTCACGGCCAATATTCTTCAGGAAGTATATGATGTTATTGTAGACAGGACTATTCATCCTAAAGAAGGTTCATATACCAATTATTTATTTACCAAAGGCCTTGATAAGATACTGAAGAAGGTTGGAGAAGAGACTGCAGAGGTAATAATTGCTGCAAAAAATAAATCCAAGGAAGAAATAAGATATGAGATTTCCGATCTTATGTATCATCTTATGGTCTTAATGGTTGAAAGAGGAGTAACTTTGGAAGACATATACGGCGAATTAAAAGGACGAAGATAAGTGAAAAATAACATCCTCAGTATCAGCGAATATAGAAATAATCCCGAATTCTACTTTACCAAAGGTTTGAAATTAGCTAACAAAAAGAACTTGGGTGAAGCGTACAGAAATTTGACAAAGGCTTTGGAGTTGGAACCCGATAACAGCGAGTACAAGTTCAATATGGCTTGTTTTTTGTCTGAGCTCCAACGGCCAGGCTCAGCTAATAGAATGTTCAATGACATTTTATTGAATTTTGAACCTACAATGTTTGAATGCTTTTTTGGATTGGGCTGCAACAGTTTTGAGTTAGGAGACAATGAAAAAGCAGCCGAGCATTTTGACAAATATCTTTATTTTGATCCTGACGGTGAATTCAGTTATGAAATTTCAGAAATGGCTTTTTATCTGAAACTGTATAATGAAGTTTCTCATGAAAACAAGTTTCTTAAATCATCTGCAGTCAACCTGAAAAAAGCACAGAAAAATCTAAAAGAAAACAATACACACAATGCAGTTAACTATTTATATAAATCAATTATTTCAAATCCTCTTAATATTGAGGCCAGGAATCTGCTTACCCTTGCATTACTGAAAGAGCAGCATTGTATCCGTGCTTCATATATAAATTCATCAGTTAAAAATATTGATAGCGAAAATATTTTCTGCAATTGTCTGGAGATATACATATTGCATAATGCCAAAAAGCTGTCAAAAGCGAGGCGCGTATTGGAGATCCTTCCATATCGGCCTGTTAAAAGCAGGGAGGATCTGCTTTGTGCTGCAACAACTCTTTTATATTTCAATAAGCATGAGGAGTTAGTAAAATTTATTGAAATGTATATTGTTGATTACAGTGATCCGCTTATTTATTCTATTCTGTTATTATCATATGTTCTTATGGACGATTATCAAAAGGCAAAAGAAATATCCGGAATTATAACAACATGTACTCCCGGCAACACAGGTCTTGTGGAATGGGTAAATTATGCCGGTAAATCTGCAAACCTGATAGACATTAAAGCCGACTTTAAAGAACAATACAAAAAATTATTCATATTAAATGATGAACCACTTAATTATAGATATGATCCCGGGATTTATGCAGGTTTATTAGAAGAAAATCAAGTAAGAAAAGGGAAGCTGCCAAAGAAATATACACCAATAATAGAAGGTGCCTTGAAGAAGAGGGAAATAATGTATAGCAGTATGTATCAAAAGGAAATAATAGGGATGCTGCTTGAGTGTACTGAAAAATCTCTAGAGCCTTTTGAGGCCATTAATGGCAGCTATGCAATGTATTCTGCAGCACTTGAATACTTGTATTGCAAACAGTTTTTTATACCAATGAATAAAGAGGAGTTAATTAATAAATACGAAATAAATCGGAATTTATTTAATACTGCATTGAACAGGTTAAGTAGCAAGCTTTAATTATGATATTTAATTAAAAAATTAAAATACGAATGTCTTAAAGAAGAATAATAATAAATTAATATGAAAATTAAAGCAATTGGAAGAAAATTATAGGTTTGCATATCAAGAATGGCTTATATGGCAAAATATAGCTAATTTTATGCAAATAAGATATTTGATTATATTTTATTCAATATATAATATTATAAATGTAATTAGCACTCGATAGTAGTGAGTGCTAACAAAAGTACCAAAATTTCAAGGAGGTAAAACAATGAAGATAAAACCATTAGGTGATAGAGTAGTTATTAAAATGCTTGAAAGCGAAGAAACTACCAAGAGCGGAATAGTATTACCAGGCAGCGCCAAGGAGAAGCCACAGGTTGCGGAAGTTGTTGCTGTTGGTCCTGGGACAGTAGTTGACGGAAAAGAAATTAAAATGGAAGTTAAAGTTGGAGACAGAGTTCTAACCAGCAAATATTCCGGTACAGAAGTTAAATTTGATGCTCAGGAATATACTATACTTAAGCAGGGCGATATCCTTGCAGTTGTTGAATAATTATATAGGAGGCAATAGAACATGGCAAAGGAAATTAAGTTTGGTGAAGACGCTAGACGCGCACTGGAAAAAGGTGTTAATCAATTAGCTGATACTGTTAAGGTAACTCTTGGACCTAAAGGTCGTAATGTTGTATTAGACAAGAAATTTGGATCACCATTGATAACTAATGATGGTGTAACTATAGCTAAGGAAATTGAACTTGAAGATAAATTTGAGAACATGGGTGCTCAGCTGGTTAAGGAAGTTGCTACCAAGACTAATGATGTAGCAGGTGACGGTACGACAACTGCAACTCTTCTTGCTCAGGCTATAGTCAGAGAAGGAATGAAGAATGTTGCTGCCGGTGCAAACCCAATGATATTGAAGAAGGGTTTACAGAAAGCTGTAGACGTAGCTGTTGCAGGAATTAAGGATAACAGCCAGAAGATCAAGGGTAAGGAAGATATCGCAAGAGTTGCTACTATCTCTGCAAATGATGAATTAGTAGGAACACTTATTGCTGATGCTATGGAAAAGGTAACTAACGATGGTGTTATCACTGTTGAAGAATCAAAATCCATGGGAACAAACCTTGAAGTAGTTGAAGGTATGCAGTTTGATAGAGGATACCTCTCAGCATACATGGTAACTGATACTGAAAAAATGGAAGCAGTTCTTGATGACCCATATATACTTATAACAGATAAAAAATTAACTAACATTCAGGATATACTTCCCATACTTGAACAGATAGTTCAACAGGGCAAGAAGCTGTTAATAATAGCTGAAGACGTTGAAGGTGAAGCTCTTACAACACTTATCGTTAATAAGTTAAGAGGAACCTTTACCTGTGTAGCGGTTAAGGCACCCGGTTTTGGTGACAGAAGAAAAGCTATGCTTCAGGATATAGCCGTATTAACAGGTGGAGAAGTTATCACTGATGAATTGGGTCTCGACCTTAAGGAAACCCAGCTGACTCAGCTTGGTAGAGCCAGACAGATTATAATCCAGAAGGAAAATACTATAGTTGTTGACGGTGCAGGAAGCCAGCAGGAAATCAAAAACAGAATTGCTTCAATCAAATCACAGATTGAAGACACTACTTCTGATTTTGACAGAGAAAAGCTCCAGGAAAGGCTTGCAAAGCTGTCCGGCGGTGTTGCTGTAATCCAGGTTGGTGCTGCAACTGAAACTGAAATGAAAGAAAAGAAATTAAGAATAGAAGATGCACTTGCTGCTACAAGAGCTGCTGTTGAAGAAGGTATCGTAGCAGGTGGCGGAACTGCATTGATAAATGTAATTCCAGAGGTTGCTAAATTACTTGATACTACTTCAGGTGATGAAAAGACCGGTGTTCAGATCATATTGAGAGCTCTTGAAGAACCAGTAAGACAGATTGCTGCCAATGCCGGTTTGGAAGGATCAGTTATTGTTGATAAGATAAAGGCAGGAAACAAAGGAATTGGTTTCGATGCTCTTAATGAAAAATATATTGATATGATAGAAAGTGGTATTGTTGATCCTGCCAAGGTTACAAGATCTGCTCTTCAAAATGCAGCATCAGTGGCAGCTATGATTCTCACTACCGAAAGTCTGGTAACTGACAAACCAGAACCTGAAGCTCCTGCAATGCCAGGTGGAATGCCGGGCGGAATGGGCGGCATGTACTAAGAAAAGGATAAGTATTATGGAGGGTGGCTCAGGAAGGTATTCCAAAAGGCCATCCTCCATTTCTTATTTAATTTTATTTATTTTTCTATAATATTTTTTAATAATTCGTAAATTTATTTGAAATCCTAAAAATAATACTTGATATTATTTCATTAATTTATTATCATGTATAACAAGCTTAAATATATATTGTATATTTACAGATATTAGTATGTAGAATAAACTTCGTAGGAGGGGTCTACTTGGATATATTTTTAGAGAAAATAGTAAAACGTAAAAAGACTGCGATGGATGGTCTGATGATTGCAGGGTTAGTAATTTTGGCCTTGCTTTTAATAATGATTCTGAGTTCTGTTAAATTCCTTGCATCCTTGTCACCTATAATTGTTGTAGGTATAGGTTATCTTGCTTTTATTTTTATCAGAAGCAGAAATATTGAGTATGAATATATAGTTACAAATGGTGATCTTGATATAGACATGATCATTGCACAGAGAAAAAGAAAAAGAGTCTTTTCTGGCAGCTGCAAGGATTTTGAAGTAGTGGCCAAAATGACCAGTGGACAGTATGACCACAATACACAAAATATCAAAAAACGTATCAATGCTGTTACAACAATGGACTCTCCCGATGTGTATTTTATTACAACTACAAAAGATGGTGAAAAAACTCTTATATTTTTTGAACCTCATCCAAAGATGATTGATTCCTTCAAGAAATATATTCCAAGGAAAGTATTTGAGTAACAATATATGATAATAATAAGGCAAATGGCAGAACATTAGTGCTATTTGCCTTTTGAATAAGGATAAATAATACTTGGAGTGCTGTTAAAGATATTCTGAGTATTTTATATATTTTATAACTATTAATTTTATATTTCCGGTCAAGGAGGATTTAGGGAAAATGGCGTTTTTTTATAATGAACCATCAAGAACATTCAGTGAATATCTTTTAATTCCAAATTTATCAACCAGGGAATGCATGCCTGGCAATGTAGATTTAAAAACTCCGGTAGTTAAATATAAGGTTGGAGAGAAGCCATCATTACAGCTTAATATACCGGTTGCATCAGCTATCATGCAGTCTGTTTCAGATAATAATATGGCAATCGCATTGGCTAAGTGCGGAGGTATCTCGTTTGTTTACGGGTCACAGTCAATTGAAAATCAGGCTGAAATGGTAAGGAAGGTTAAGAAGTATAAAGCCGGCTTTGTTGCAAGTGACAGCAATTTAAGACCAGATAACACGCTTAGAGACGTTGTTGAAATAAAGGAAAGAACGGGTCATTCCACAATTGCAATTACCGAAGACGGTACTCCCACGGGTAAATTGGCTGGAATAGTTACAAGCAGGGATTACAGACTGAGCAGAGCATCTCTGGATCAGAAGATACATGAGTTTATGACTCCCTTTTCACAGCTTATTTATGGTGTGGAAGGCATATCCCTTAAAGAAGCCAATGACATGATATGGGAACATAAACTTAACTGTCTTCCTATAATAGATAATAATCAGAAATTAATGTATCTGGTTTTCAGAAAAGACTATGACAGTCACAAGGAGAACCCCAACGAACTGCTGGACAAAAGCAAGAGACTTATAGTAGGAGCGGGAATAAATACACGTGACTACAAGGAAAGAGTTGCTGCCCTGGTTGATGCAGGAGTTGATATAGTATGTATCGATTCCTCTGACGGATACAGTGAGTGGCAGTCCGAAACAATTAAATGGATAAAAGAGACCTACAATGGCGAAGTTAAAGTTGGAGCGGGAAATGTAGTAGACAGAGAAGGCTTCAGATATCTGGTAGATGCCGGCGCTGACTTTATAAAAGTTGGTATAGGCGGCGGTTCCATATGTATAACCAGAGAACAGAAGGGTATAGGCAGAGGACA
The DNA here is from genome assembly GCA_029266335.1 of Eubacterium sp. Lineage (GTDB taxonomy): Bacteria > Bacillota > Clostridia > Acetivibrionales > DSM-1351 > Ruminiclostridium. Next base: position 18,148 of record JAQSXC010000045.1, read on the forward strand.
GGCATCATCCGTAGTAGAAGTATCAGCAGCCAGAGATGAATATTTAAAAGAAACAGGAATATATATACCTATATGTTCTGACGGCGGAATAGTTCATGATTATCATATTGTGCTTGCCCTTGCAATGGGAGCCGATTTTGTAATGCTGGGAAGATACTTCGCAAGATTTGATGAAAGCCCTACAAGAAAAATTAAAGTCGGAGGAAACTTTGTCAAGGAGTATTGGGGAGAAGGTTCAAACCGTGCAAGAAACTGGCAAAGATATGATATGGGCGGTGATTCAAAGCTGGGTTTTGAGGAAGGCGTTGATTCATATGTACCTTATGCAGGTAAACTCAAAGACAACCTGGACACAACAATATACAAGGTGAAGTCCACAATGTGCAACTGCGGAGCGCTTTCAGTTTCTGAACTGCAGCAGAGGGCAAGAATTACACTTGTATCTGCAACAAGCATCAAGGAAGGCGGAGCCCACGATGTTATACTGAAGGATAAGGAATTGTCATCATCGTGATTCTGAAAAATAATTAAAGTCAGGTCTTAAAAATTTAATACTGCATATTTTGTTATATACAATGAGATAATGGGTTTGTTAATACTATTCAGATATGGTAAAACATATCCAGATATCCATTGGCAGTATGTTTGTCAGAATGGTTATAAATAGCTGTAAAATATTGGTGAATGGCTTCTTGACATTATTTTATATGTAATTTATAATAAGTTAGCAATACAGCTGACCAACGACTTAAAATTTTTTCTATATTTGTGAAATATAATGGATATTACAGCATAATTATGGAGATAAGATAACATAATACTTTTTTAATTGTGCCAGGGTTAGCAGGAAAAAATTAACGGTAAAGGAGAGGGCTTCAGATGTCAGCAAAAGAAGTCGTATTAACCTACGAAGGCTTAAAAAAATTAGAAGAAGAATTGGAATTTCTTAGAGGAACAAAAAGAAAGGAAGTAGCTGAGAGAATTAAACAGGCACTTTCGTTTGGAGATATATCAGAAAACTCAGAGTATGATGAAGCCAAGAATGAACAGGCTCAGGTCGAAGGAAGAATTGTCCAGCTGGAATCAATGCTTAAGCATGCTCGCCTGATTGACGAAGATGATGTTAAGACTGACGTAGTCAGTTTGGGTTCAAAAGTTAAACTGTTTGACATTGAATTTGAAGAAGAAGTGGAATATCTTATTGTAGGATCAACAGAGGCAAATCCACTTAAGTCCAAGATCTCAAATGAATCACCTGTTGGTGCCGCTTTAATGGGGCATAAAGTAGGAGATGTTGTAGAAGTTCAAGTGCCGGACGGAGCAATTAAATTTAAGATACTTGAAATTTCAAAGTAGAATGAAAGAATGTATACATTATGTGTTGCCACCTAAAGTAAAATTAATATATAATTATACTGACAGTTTACATTTAAAATATGTAAACTGTTTTTTATAACGAGGCAATAGATGTCCCCCACCTCATAAGGTGGTGGGTACCACTGAACTTATGAGTTATAATAAATATAAAATCACATCGCAAGTTTAAAAGAATTAAATCACTAAACTAACGATAGGAATTTTTGGAGGATGTAAATGTCAGAAGAAAATATGCAAGCTAATGAGCAGAATGAAGAACAGGACCTTAGTGAAATACTTCAAATCCGCCGTACAAAATTAAAGGATTTACAGGATAAAGACAATGATCCTTTTAAAATAGTGAAATATGACATAACTAATTCAACTAAAAATATTATAGATGATTTTGAAGCGCTAGAGGGACAAAAAACTTCCATAGCTGGCAGACTTATGTCCAAAAGAGGCATGGGTAAGGCCGGCTTTTGTGATCTTCAGGATAGAGACGGAAGAATTCAGCTCTATGTCAGAAAAGACGAAGTTGGAGATGAAAGTTATGAAATGTTCAAGAAGTATGATATCGGTGATATAGTTGGCGTCAAAGGCGAGATATTCAAGACTCATATGGGTCAGATATCAATTAAGGTTAAAGAGATTACTCTCTTGTCAAAATCACTTCTGCCCTTACCAGAAAAATGGCATGGTTTGAAGGATACCGATTTAAGATACAGACAAAGGTATGTGGATCTTATTGTTAATCCTGAGGTAAAGAACACATTTATCCTTAGAAGCAAGATAATTAAATCTATCAGAAAATTCCTTGATGACAGAGGATTCCTTGAGGTGGATACCCCATTGCTGAATACAATTCCGGGTGGTGCCACTGCCAGGCCTTTTATTACTCATCACAATACTCTGGATATAGATATGTACCTGAGAATAGCTCCGGAGCTATATCTGAAGAGACTTATCGTTGGTGGCATGGAGAAAGTATATGAAATGGGTAGAATGTTCAGAAATGAAGGTATGTCCATAAAGCATAATCCTGAATTCACAATGATGGAGGTTTATGAGGCATATACTGATTACAAAGGAATGATGGAGCTTACAGAAAGCCTTATTTCAACTGTAGCCATGGAAACATTGGGAACTACCAAAATAATGTACCAGGGGCTGGAGATTGATCTTACACCTCCTTGGAACAGACTGTCCATGATTGAAGCAGTCAAAAAATATTCCGGAGTTGACTTTGACACTATTAAAACGGATGAAGAAGCAAAGGCTGCTGCTGAAGCCAAGAAGGTTCATGTTAAAGCAGGCATGACACGCGGTGAAATTCTGAATTTGATGTTCGAGGAGTTTGCTGAAGGTAATCTTATTCAGCCCACCTTCATATATGATTATCCTGTTGAGGTATCACCACTTACAAAAAGAAAGCCTGATTGTCCTGAATTGACTGAGCGTTTCGAGTTCTTTATAACAGGGCGCGAAATGGGTAATGCATATTCAGAACTTAATGACCCTATAGATCAAAAGGAAAGATTCGTTAGCCAGGTAAAGAAAAGAGACTCAGGTGACGAAGAAGCCAATATGATGGACGAAGATTTTGTAACTGCTTTAGAATATGGTATGCCTCCTACAGGTGGTCTGGGTATAGGTGTTGACAGACTTATAATACTACTGACAGACTCTGCTTCTATCAGGGACATATTGTTGTTCCCAACTATGAAGCCCAGGGATTAGAAGGTATGTCTTGCAGCGATGCAAGGAGGAGTTTATATGAAATACACATTACAGGAAGCAAGAACTATCCTTGGAGTAGCAAAAAATTCTTCCAAGGATGATATAGAGAAGAAATATGATGTTGTTTTGAAAAAGCATAGAATGATGAAAATGGATGGAAATCTTGATGAAGCTGCAGAAGCTGAATTCCAGAAATCCACTGATGCATACAGAATAATCATGGGGTATGAGGTAGAAGAACCGAAGGTTGACAGAAAAGAAACCTATACCGATAAAGCTTTTGAAAAGGCAGGCATTGATAGAAAAAAAGCAGATAACTTTTTTCACTACTATAAGTATCATATTATAATTGGAATTGTTGCAATAATATTATTGGGCTTTACAATACATTCGTTTGTTACCAGGGTAGAACCGGATATTACTATCGGACTACTTGGAGAGGTAAACCAGAATGAAACTGACAGCTTAAAAGAAAAAATAGTGAAGAATGTACCTGATATTAAAGAAATAGCTTTTGATTCAGCTATGATTTCAAATAACTACAATGATTCACAATCTTATGCCTACGTTCAAAAAGCAATGGTATTATTGGCTGCTTCAGATATTGATCTGTTCCTGGTGAATAAGTATGCTTATGATAATTATGCCAACAGCGGTCCTTTTATGGCTCTGGATGATATAGCAAAAGAACTTAACCTGGATGTGTCAAAAAGTGAATACTTGAAGCTGAGGGTTGTTGAAGAATGGGAAGAGTCTACAGAGAATAGCAAAATGGAAAGAAAACCTAAAACATATAGTGATGCAGAGCCTAAACTATATGGAATAGATGTGACTAACAGTGAATTCTTTAAGGATATTAATGTAATTGGGCCTGAAAAAATACTGGTTGTTCGTGTTGATCCCAAGAAATATGATTTAGTATTAAAGCTGATTAAACTTTTTGTTAAATAGATATTAATACAATTGTCTTTGAAGTAAGTTGTTTAGTATATTCAGCGTGTAAGCAGATAAACGGGTTAAATTATATTCGGATTTATTGATAGGGGGGTAATTACATGGAAAGTATTGAATTCAGGATAACAAAAGAATTAGCGGGTGACAAAACTCATATAGTTCTTTCGGGAGAAATTGATATCTATACATGTCAGACTTTTAAGAGTGAATTAAATGAAGTAGTCAATACTTTTAAAGGTGACATTTATTTGGATTGTAAGGAATTAACCTATATAGACAGTACCGGTCTTGGGATTTTAGTAGGGGCTTTAAAGGAGATCCGCAAGGGCAATAACAATATCTATATATGCAACTTAAAAGACAATATCAAAAAATTGTTCATAATTACGGGGCTGGATAAATTATTTAAAATTGAGTAAATAAAAGTTTACATTGCAATAATCATGGGTACACATAACTGTGTACCTATTTTTTGAATAATAAAAAAAGGAGACTACATATGGAGAATATAGCTAACGACAGTGTTACACTCATTTTGCCTTTAAAAAGAGAATATGTCAGTACAGCAAGGCTGACAGCATCAAGTATAGCCAATAGAATTGGTTTCAACATTGATGAGGTCGAGGATATAAAGGTAGCCGTTTCTGAAGTATGCAATATAATATTGTCAAGAGAAACTGACGAATCAAACCAGTATAGAATAACCTTTGATATCAGGGAGAGAAACCTGGAAATAACTTTTTCGGGTGAAAATGCTCCGTTTAAATGTTTAAAGGATTCAATGGATAATGAATATGGTATATATATTATGAAGGCTCTAATGGATTCTGTAGAGCTTTGTAAAGAGAATCATTCCATAGTTATGACCAAGAAGATTGGAGACTAGCTTATGGAACAACTGAATTTAAATTTGGATGAAGCAGAACTGTTTTTGCGCTATATTGATTCAAAAGATGTAAACTACAGAAATGCCATAGTATCAAAGTATATAAATTTAGCTGATTTTTTATCCAGAAAATTTATCAACCGGGGCGTTGATTATGACGATATTTATCAAGTTGCATGTATGGCACTCATTAAAGCTGTGGACAGATTTAGTCCCGATAAGGGAGTTAAATTTGTCAGCTTTGCAACACCTACAATATTAGGAGAAATAAAAAGATTTTTCAGGGATAAGAGTACTGCAATAAAGATACCAAGAAGGCTTTATGAAGCCAGGCAGGGTCTGAATAAAGCAAGGGATGAATTGACACAGGAACTGAAAAGAGTACCAAGAGCTGATGAAATAGCAGCTTATATGGGTATAAGTGTTGAAACAGTCCTTGAAATAATTGAAGCGGGTAGTTCAAATGTTATCAAATCCCTGGATCAAAACGTATATCAGGATAATGATTCGGACTTAAGCGATACGCTTGGGTATGATGAAAAGACGTACGAAAAAATTGAAAATAGAGATTTTCTTGAAAAGACACTTAAATTATTTGGTGAGGTTGAGAGGGAGTTTATAACTTTAAGATATATAAAAAGTCTGACACAAAAACAAATTGCTGAAAAGTTTGGAGTATCCCAAATGTACATATCTCGTATGGAGAAGAAAATTCTGGACAGATTCCGTACTTTATTATAATTTTAATAGCTCTGTTTATACCGTTAAATAGTGGGTATTAATATTATTATTCTAAACTAGGTAGGTGTAATTGTGAAAGCCGTAACTTATGCCATAAAGCATGATATAAAAGGCCTTGCTTGTTCGATAAACACAGTACTAAGTGCAATACAGGCGAAGCATTTAGTTAGTGAAGATACTTTATTTGAATTAAAAGTAGTTCTCAATGAATTGGTTGTAAATGCTATGTGCCATGGAAATCCATGTGAGGAAAGCAGGGGCGCATTTGTTACAATTAAAGTAATCAATGATTCATACCTGTATCTGAGTGTTAAGGATGAGGGCTGTGGTTTTGATCATAAAATTAACATTGATAAGTTAGATAAGTATGTCGAAGAAAAAAATATGGCATATAGTGAACATGGAAGAGGTCTGATAATTGTTGACCAGCTCTGTGATAAAGTTAAATTTAATAAATGCGGGAATAAGGTTTCAATAATTAAGAGTTTGGAATGAATGGTACTAAAAGATTAGCGAACAATAAATTGCTAATCTTTATTTTATTGGACAGCACAAACAAAAGTGGCTCTGCCACTTTTGGCATGTAGAGTGGATAGTGTTAAATCCGGAGAAAACAGCAGAACTCATTAGAACACTCGAAAAAAGATGATATATTTCCTGATAATTGCCCAAAATCATAAATTAATAGCCAGATTACCCTTGACAATAAAAATGAGATTGTGTTAGTATATATAAGCCGTCGCTGATACGGACAACATAATATTAGAAATCAGAAGGCTGATTTAAAAAGCCCGAAAGAATTTTAAAAAAAGTGTTGACACCGGATAAACGACGTGATACAATGACTAAGCTGCTTGCGACAAGCGGTTAGCAAAAACCTTGAAAGTCAACAGCAGTAATGCTTTTAAGGATCAAGATATAGCATCTTGAAATGGACTTTGAAAAGTAAACAGTGACAAATACATGCAAAT